>NZ_JBAGJZ010000019.1:0-144082 GCF_037034285.1 Streptomyces tyrfis
CCCCCGCAGCCACCGCAACGCCAACCGAGGAGACCCCACCGGCACCCCACCAAGACACAGAGCCGACCGACCATCACCCGCATACGCCTCGACAAGGATCAGCCCCGTCACAGCAGTTCACCCCTACTGCGACGGTTGGCGCGGTCCAACTCGGCACGCAGACGCTCTATCGGACCGGCGAGCCGGACATCCCTGGGATCAACGGTCCATTCGACCCCGCCGCCTACCGGACGCAGGGACCACTGGCCGCACCACTCGCCACGGAACTCCCCCACACGCTCGTCGTGTGAGATGTCCACCATGAGCGTGCCGGGGGCCGGAGGCCGTAGGGGCTCCTGCCCGTGCGGAGGCTCGTTCGCAAGCTCGGTCGGAGGGCCGTTCTTTGCAGGCACGTATCGCTCCTCTCCGTAGTGATTCCACTACCAAGGGGAATGAGCGTGGCCTACAGTCAGGTTGGATTCAACGTTCCGTAGCCGGAGGGAACCTTGGTAAACCGCAGAGAGTTGAACCCTGAAGCAAGTCCGGAAGCGGCGTACGGCGCACGTTTACGCAGCGCACGGGAGGAGCGCGGCTGGAAGCAAGACGACCTCGGCGTACGAATCGGGTATTCCGGACGCCATGTCTCCGGGGTGGAAAATGCACACAAGCCGCCAACCCGCAGGTTTTCGCTAGCGGTTGATGCGGCGTTCGGGCTCGAAGGAACGGCCGACGCATTCGAACGTGAGTGGCGCGAGATCCGGCACGGCGTGTTGTTGCAAGGGTTCCCCGAGTACGTCGGGTTCGAGGGCCGTGCGGTCGAGATCCGCCTCTACAACATCGGGATCATTCCCGGCCTGCTTCAGACACCGGAGTACACACGGGCGTTGGCATACAGCGCCGTACGGCGGGGTGCGATCACGCCGGACCAGGCTGAGGAACGCGTCGCGTTCCTCGCAGAACGACAAGCCGCGCTGGAACGACCCCAGCCCCCCATGGTGTTCGTGGCCATGGACGAAAGCTGCATCCGTCGGCCTGTCGGCGGAGCCGACGTCATGGACGCCCAGTTGGCACGTCTGCAAGAGTTCGCCGAGCTGCCGAACACGCTGCTGCAGGTGGCACCGTACGAGATAGGCGAACGACGCACATTCGATCTGCCCGTCAACCTCCTGACGCTGTCGGACCGGTCCGTGGTCTGCTACGCCGAGTCACAATCCCAGGGACATCTTGACCGTGAGAGCGCATCCGTGTTGCCAATGCTGACGGCTTACCATCAACTACAAGGCGAAGCGCTGTCCCCGGCAGCGTCCATGGCCATGATCAGCCAGTTGCGAAAGGGCACCCCGTGACGACCGAATCCCCCCGCTGGTTCAAGTCCTCGTACAGCAACAACGGCGGCGACTGCATCGAGGTCGCCGCCAACCTCGTCGCCCTGTGCGGCGTCGTCCCCGTCCGCGACTCCAAGAACCCGAGCGGCCCGGTGCTCAACGCCTCCGCCGATGCGTTCGCGTCGTTCGTGGCCAGCGTCAAGTCCGGCGAGTTCGGCACCGCCTGACCACGACCGCCGCACCCTGTATCGGCTCAGAGCCACCAGCACCACCAGCCCCGCCGCGCGCAAGCACGGCGGGGCTTCTTGCCCTCGTGTCCTGCCGGAGCGCCGGAACCGTCGACGAGGCATGGCCTGGTGGCACGAGCGCGCTGGTGGCGCACGGGCAGGTGATCGAGGCGGTGGCAGCCAACCGGCTGACGTCGCCCGCGCCGCTGGTACGGGGGGAGGGGGGAGGCTGGGCCAGGTGCTGGGCGGTGGAGGAGGTCTTCGGGACCGAGCCCGGCCTGCTCAACGTTGACCGTCCGGCCCGGGCACCGGATGCGGTCGCTCCGCACGTTGAGCACATCGCGGGTACGGTCGGGGGGCACGGGCGATCGACGAGTTCGGGATCGACACGGCCCGGATGCACTGGGACATGACCAGCATCTCCGTACACGCGCCTTCCTGGTCGAGAATCAGGACGAGGACTTCCCCGCCATCGGTTACGGGCGTCCCAGGGGCCGGCGCTTCGACCTGCTGCGGGTCCAGGCCGGACTCGCGGTGTCGGACGACGGCGGCGTCCCCCTCCACGCCCGGGTCTTCGGCGGCGGTGCGGCAAAGGTCGGCCAGGTCGTCGGCGCGCTGAAAGGTCTGCGGGCCATGGCCGGTGAGCGCGAGAAACGACGACCGGCGAAGTCCAGGGCCAGAACCCCCCGCCCTCTGCCCGATTCCGGGCAGGAAACGGCGACACTGCCAGGCGCTCCCCGTATGGTGCGCCTATGATCAAATCGATTGAGCTCGTGATCTTCGACTGTGACGGCGTCCTCGTCGACAGTGAGCGCATAGCCGTGCGCGTCGACGCGATGATTCTGGCCCAGCTCGGATGGGAGCTCGCCGAATCCGAGATCGTCGACCGGTTCGTAGGCCGAACGACGGCCTCGATGAGGCAGGACATCGAAGCCCATCTCGGACGCAGCCTTCCACCCACCTGGGAGGAAGAGATGGAGAACCGGTACCACGAGGCCTTCCTGGCGGAGCTGAAGCCCGTCGACGGCATCGTCGAAACGCTGGACGCCCTTGCCCACCTGCCCAGCTGCGTCGCCTCCAGCGGGAGCCACGGCAAGATGCGACTCACCCTGGGAATCACCGGGCTGTTCTCGAACTTCGAGGGCCGCATATTCAGCGCCACCGAGGTCGAACGGGGTAAACCAGCCCCGGATCTGTTCCTTCACGCCGCACAGCGAATGGGCGTCTCCCCTGATCGATGCGTGGTGGTGGAAGACAGTCAGTACGGCGTGCAGGCGGCCCGCGCGGCGGGCATGCGCGCCTTCGGCTACTCCGGGGGTCTGACTCCCGCGCAGTGGCTCGCAGGACCTGACACTGTCGTCTTCGACGACATGCGCACGCTCCCAGCCCTCCTGGCAGCGGGCTGAACAGGGCACCAGATCGTCTCTCCACACCACCGGCCGACCTTCACGATCGGATGGCCTGCGAAGTACGGGCCTGGCATCGGCGGCAGGCAGAAGCGCCGCCCCAGACGGCACCGATCGCCATGGCCGACGAGATACGAAAGGGCACCCGTGACGACCGCCCCCTCCCCAGACCATCCCCGCGTGCGCGGGGAGCAGGCGTCCTGTGCGGTCGCCTTGCGGTCGGACCGCGGACCATCCCCGCGTGCGCGGGGAGCAGGCTAGATGACCTGGGGTTTTATCGCGGGGAAGCACGGTTTTTCATTACTTTCAAAGATTCCTACATAACAGGCATCCTCCCGCACTCCTCCGTTGAGGCACAGGAACACCACCTCCCCCTACCCAACCCCGGCCCTGACCGGCCCCACGGGCCCGACGGGGCCGGGCGCCCGGGCCGGGGTTTCCGGCTCGGGCGCCCCGGTGGGTGTCAGGCGGCCGAGCGGCCGGTGCCGGCGGCGGTCCGGCGGCGCAGGTAGACCGTGGCGAGGACGCCCGCGACGGCCGCGCCGCCGGTGGCCCCGGCGACGGTCGGGTTGATCATCGGAACCGCTTCGGCGGGCTCCGCCCCGCCGCACTCGGCGTGGCCGATGACCAGGTTGGCGCCGTTCAGCGCCGGGAGCAGGGTGATGTGGACGGCGTTGACGGTCATCACACCGTCGGCGTTCGTCGTCTGTTCGTTGAGGACGATCGAGCCGACGGCGGGGATGCTGATCTTGGTGTTGGCGGGGGCGTTGGCCTGGAGGTTGGTCGGGATCCCGAGGACGCTGATCGAGCCGCCCGCGATGAGGCCGCTGCCCTTGGCCCCGGTGGGGGTGGCCTCGCAGGTCGACTCGATGCCGGTCAGGGACACCGAGGCGACGCCGAGGTCGATCCCGAGCTTGTCGACGGCCGCGGAGGCCGACGAGGTGCCTTCGGCCGGGTTGCCCTCGGTCTTCGCGGAGAGCACCGACGTGGTGGTGAACGCGCCGAGGTCGAGGCCGACGAGGGTCTCGGTGCCGCCCGACGGGTAGGTCGAGTGGGGCGTCGGGGCAACCGCGATGGCTCCGGCCAGGGCCTCCGAGGAGGCGACGTACGCGTCGGCCTCGGGGGCCGGGAGGGCGGCGTACGCCGGGGCGGAGGCCGAGAGGATTCCGGTGACGAGGGCGGTGCCGGCGAGGACGCGGATACGGGAACGGGTACGGGTTCTCACGGGTGGAGCCTTTCGTGTGAGCGGACCGCCAGGTCCGAATGCCGGGTGGCGGTGGTGAGGGAGGTCGGTCCCCGCCGGCCATGGGAGGTGCTCAGGGCCTTCGGGGAGCCGTTTCGAACGAGCCGAGGGCCGGTGGCATGTCGATGCCGGCAGGCGTCGTCGCGCCACGCGCTCCGGGACTCGTGGTGGTGCGTCAACTCCTCGTGCGGGGCGCGGCGTCGGCCACGGCCTCCCCGTCGGGGAGAAGCTTCATCGGTCGGGCGGTGGCCACCGGGCGATGCGATGCCCATGAGGTGACGGCCCGCAGGTGACGACCGGCAGGTGACGGCCCGCAGGCGGCCGTCAGGTGACGGTCGGCAGGCGGCAGTCGCCGGGCGACGGCGGTCAGACGGCGGCGACCTCCTGCGCGGCGGGCAGCGGCTCGGCAGTGCGGGCCGTCTTGTGCCAGGAGCCCTTGCGCCGCACGATCCGCCAGAAGGCGCGGATCGCGACGATGTAGGTGGTCACGGCGTAGACCGCGAGTGCGAGGCCGTAGCCGAGTGCGGCCCCGCTGCTGGTGCCCGGTTCGCAGCGGCGCCGGTAGAGCGGTCCCCAGACGGCGAACTCGGCGACCCCCACGAGAAGGTAGATCGCGATCAGCAGAGCGCCGCCGTGGCCGAGGAAGGCGAGGACGAACTCGGGGTACATGACCGCGTTGTACGCGAAGGCGGCGATCGGAACGGTGTAGACGATCAACCCGACCGCCTGGATCCAGGGTTGGCTCATGAAGTAGAGGACTTCGAGGAACCCCGTCGTGGTGAAGTGGTGGGATCGCCAGATCTGGCGCAGATAGGGCGCGCACTGCATCGCCCCCTGCGCCCAGCGGACCCGCTGGGTGAGCAACTGCCGTACGTTCCACAGGGCTTCCTGGTCCACCCAGGCGTCCGTGGTGTAGCCGTTGCGCCAACCGCCGAGCATCATCCTCAGCCCGAGCTCGAAGTCCTCCAGCAGCGCCTTGCCCCACGGTTCGGCGCTGCCCTGGTCGATCGAGCGCAGTGCGCTGAGCCGGTTGGCCTGTCCGTTGCCGCCCACGTTGACGGTCCGGGTGTACCGGCGGGTGATCTGCATGGCGGAGATCGGCCCGCGGAACTCGATGTCCTGCAACCGGGCCAGCAGGCGGGCGAACCGGTTGCGGACGGTTCCCTTGCCGGGCAACGGCACGGCCACGTCGCGGTTGGACATCCGGACCTCGACCTGGACGGCGCCGATGGCCGGGTCCCCGAAGAACGCCGGTCCGGCGAAGCAGTCCAGCATCCCCGGGGAGGGCCGCCCGTCGGCGTCCAGGACGGTCACGACGACCCGGTCCGCGTCGGCGTCCTCGGGCAGCCATGCCTCAAGCGCCTGGTAGGCGGCGTTCAGGGCGTCGCCCTTGCCCGTCCGGGCCTGCGGCAGGCGGCGGCTGACCAGGTGGACGGACCGTCCCGCGCCCGCCCTGGCGCGTACCACCTCGGCCGTCCGGTCGTCGGAGTGGTCGTCGACGACCCAGACATGGGCCTTGGGGAAGTGACGTTCGAGGTAGTCCAGGGTGGTGCCGATCACGGCCTCCTCGTCCAGGCAGGGGACGAAGAAGTGCCAGCTGAACCCCGCCGGGTCACCCGGCGGATCCGGGCGGGCCCGCAGGAAGTTGCGCACGATCACGGCGACGTAGACGAGGAAGCTGACCCCCAGGACGAAGGACAGGGATATGGAGATGTCGAGCAAGGTCACAGCGCGCCGTCCTCGGCGTCGTGGGTGGACGTTCGGGTGATCATGTAGAGGAAGAGCGACAGGCCGACCAGTGCGGCGGCCATCATCAGCACCGAGCCGAACAGGATGTGCGTCCAGCCGAAACCGTCTTCGCCGTAGCGGTGCTGCATGCCGACGATCAGCATCAGACGTCCCAGGTTTGTGCCGCCGATCAGGGCCGCCGCCAGGACGAAGCCCAGCAGGATCCGCATCGGCCCGCGCGTGCTGAACAGCAGCAGTACGCCGGCCAGCGCGGCGAGCGCGGCGATCAGCAGGGCGCTGCTGCAACCGGTGGTCAGCGCGATCCCGCGCCCGAATCCGCTGTCGTCACCGGCGTACAGCACCGGCGCGTCGGGGGCCGCGAGCACCATGGTCCGCAGGCCCAGGACGTGGGAGATCAGCCACTGCGCCGCGGCCATCTCGTGGAAGCGGTAGAAGCGTTCGCCGACCACCAGCAAGCCGCACAGGCCCAGCAGCAGCGGCCCGAAGACCCGGCCGAACGGCGAGGTGCGGCCGGGGGACGACACGCCTGAGCGGGTCGGTCTCAGCGGCCGGGAACCGTGCGGAATCGCGTCTGACGTCATGAAGAGAACCCCCTGGGAGAAAGGCGGGCGGCCGAGACTCCTCGGCGGCCTGCCCCGTATGTGCTCCGGACGCGCCGAGCCGGTGACACGGCCCGCGCGCCGGTGCGCGGTCCGCCGCCCCTCCCCCGGGGCCACTCGGAACCGCCCGATCCATCCGCTCGTGGCGGCTGGCGTCTACGCTCCGCCGCGCCTCGGACCGGCGTCCGGCCCGGACCTGGCGGCGGCCAGCTGACCGCGCCGGACCATCACGATCCCCAGGAGGACCAGTGCCGTTGCGGCGGTCGCCGCGATGCCGAGGCCCGGCGAACCGGTGGAGGCGAGTACGCCGCCGCCGGCCGCGGTCGGGGGCAAGCCTCCGGCTATGGGTCCGTACATGGGAACTTCCTCCCGTTTAGGTGGAATTTATGTGATCGAGTAAGCCCGCATATTGCCGCACCATTCAGGCAATCGGACTAAAACTGCGCATACCCGTTCGAGAATCACCCGTTTGCCGCAGTGCCCCGCGGGGCCCGGCGGGACCTCGCAGCGCCCCGCGGCGCGGTGACGAAGGGGTGTGAGCGGCGGCCGACGAGACCCGCGCCCGCCCGAATGACGCCACTTCCGGCTCGGCCCGCCTCGACGAGGCCGACGCCGACCGGACAGTCCTGGCAGTCCTGGCAGTCCTCGCAGCCCCGGCAGCCCTGGCAGCCCCGACAGCCCCGACAGCCCCGACAGCCCCGACAACTCTGAAGCGGTTATTGCGAAATAGTCGCTTCATATCTACGGTTGGCGCATGGGATCAGAGCACGAGCACAAGCCCGACCAGATCACCGACCTGTCGCGGTTGAGGGCGTTCATGAATCCGCTGCGGATGCAGCTCTACCGGCTGCTGTACGCCGCCGGCACCGCGACCGCCTCCCAGCTCGCCGAACGCGTCGACCAGACGCCGTCGCTGATCAGCTATCACCTGCGCAAGCTGGCCGAGCACGGTTTCGTGACCGAGGCCGACGGGCGGAGCGCCGACGGCCGTGAGCGGTGGTGGAGGGTGACGTCCGAGGAGGGCTGGGGTTTCCGCGACTCGGACTTCGCGGACACGCCCGAGGGCGCCGCCGCGGTCGGCGCGGTGTCGCGCGGCATCCTCGACAGCCGCGTCGCCCTGTACCGCGCGTATCTGGAGCAGAAGTCCGCCTGGGGCACGGCATGGACCGACGCGGCCTTCACCGCCGATTGGCTCCTCGACCTCACCCCGGCCGAACTCACCGAGATGAGCGAGGAGTTCACGGCACTGGCGCGGCGCTGGCGAGAACGCGGCCAGGCCGCCAGGGCCGCCGGCGACACCGAGGACCGCGAGCACGTGTCCGTGCAGATCCACGGCTTCCCGTTCCGCCCCTGACGCCGCCCCCGACGTCGGCGCCGAAGTCGGCCCTGACGCCGCCCCCGACGTCGGCGCCGAAGTCGGCCCTGACACCGCCCCTGACGCCGTATCCGATTCCCTGGAGCCCGCCATGACCCTCTCGGAGACAGCCCTGCCCGAAAGCGCCGGCACACCGGCCTACCGAGACGGCAACGTGCTGCGCTGGCTGTGCGCGCACACCATCTCGCTCATCGGCGACGGTGTGTACTTCGTCGCCCTCGGCTGGTCCGCCCAGAAGGCCGCCGGGCCCGCCGATGTCGGTCTCGTCATGACCGCCGGGGCGCTGCCGCGCGCGTTGCTCATGCTCGGCGGGGGCGTGCTGGCCGACCGGCTCGACCCCCGCCGGGTGATCCTGGGCAGCGACGCCCTGCGCTGCCTCCTCGTCCTCGGGGTGGCCGCCGGTATCGCGCTGACCGCTCCGGCCCTGTGGATCCTGGTCGCGGTGGCGCTCGTCTTCGGCGCCGTGGACGCGCTGTTCGTACCCGCGATCGGGGCTCTCCCGCCCCGGCTCACCAGCCCCGACCAGTTGGCGCGCGTCACCGGCATGCGTTCCCTGTCGATGCGTCTCAGTCAGATCGCGGGCCCGCCGATCGGCGGCCTGGCCATGGGGCTCGGGGGCCCGGCGGCCGCCTTCACCGTCACCGGTCTGCTCTTCGCCCTGTCCCTGCCACTCCTGTGGACGGTGCGAATACGGCCGCTCCCCGCCGCGCCCGACGCGGACCGGCCCGACACCTCCACCGCGCGCGAGAACCTGCTGGACGGCCTGCGCTACATCCGCCGCCACCGGCTCATAGGCCCGCTCGTCGCCGCGGGCGCCGTCTATGAGCTCGGCCTCACCGGCACCCTCAACGTCGGGCTGGTGCTGCTCAACGCCGAACGCGGCTGGGGGCCTTCCGGATACGGCTGGATCGTCAGCGGCTTCGGAGCGGGGGCGGCGGCCAGCGCCGCGCTGCTCGCGATCGCCGGCTGGCTGCCGCGCGCCGGCCTGGTGCTCGCCGGGACCCTGTTCGTCGGCTGCGCGGGAGCGGCCGCCGTCGCGCTCGTGCCCGCCCTCTGGATCGCCGTGGTGCTGGCCGTCCTGACCGGGCTGAACGCGGGGATCTTCGGCAGCCTCGGCAGCACGCTCATGCAGACCGCGGCGGACCCGGCCTATCTCGGACGGGTGACCTCCGTCGTCATGCTCACCATGGTCGGTCTCGCGCCGCTCAGCTATCCGCTGGTCGGCGCCGCCATCGGAGCCTGGGGCGCGGCGCCGGTGTTCGCCGGCTGCGGCGCCTTCGCGTGCCTGGGCGTGGTCATCGTCCTGGCCTCCGGCGCGGTACGGCGTGCCGAACTGCCCCGGCGGCGGCCGGACGCGACCGCATAGGCGGCCTCCGTCATACCGCGCCACACCCCGCCACACCTCCGCCGCGGCGCACGGCATCGCGCTGCGCCGCGGCGGTCGCCGCACTCCGGGCAGGCACACACCTGGGCAGAATCATCACCCCATTGGGCCTTTTGGGTGATTTTAACTACCTTTTCGGATATTCCTTCGAATCCCCTTCGCACTCTCTGCTGATACTGCACTGCCCCTGCCCCACCCCCTCGCCCATTTCGGAGCGCCATGTCCCCGACCGATGTCGCCCTGGTCTTCGGAACCCGTCCGGAGATCGTCAAACTCGCCGGTGTAGCCCGACTGTTGGGCCCCCAGGCCCGCGTCGTGTGGACCGGCCAGCACTGGGACCCGGCCCTCACCACCGCCTTCTTCGCGCAGTACGGCCTTCCCCGCCCGCACCACCGGCTGAAGGGGGTCGGCGGCGAGCCGCGCGGACAGCAGATCGGCCGCATGGTCAGCGCGCTGAGCGACCATCTCGCGGCGCGTCCACCGGCCGCCGTCGTCGTCCAGGGCGACACCAACACCGCGGCCGCCGGCGCGCTGGCGGCGCACTGCGCCGGCATACCCGTCGTCCATGTCGAGGCCGGTCTGCGCTCCTTCGACCCCGACATGCCCGAGGAGGCCAACCGCCGCCTCATCGCCCCGCTCGCCGACCTGCACTGCGCGCCCACCGCGACCGCGGCCGCGCACCTCCTGCGCGAGGGCATCGAACCGCACCGGGTGCTGATCACCGGGAACACCGTCGTCGAGGCGACCTTGGAAACCCTCCCTTCCGAGGTCGAGGTCCGCCGCATCGTGACCGAGCACGCCGTCGTCCCGGGCGGCTACGTGCTCGCCACCATCCACCGCCCCGAGAACACCGACGACGCCGCGAGGCTCGCCCAGATCCTCGACCAGCTCTCCGCCGTGGAACTGCCGGTGCTGCTGCCGCTCCACCCGCGCACCCGGGCCGCCGTCGAAGCGTTCGGCCTGCGGGCCTCGATCGCGCGACTGCGCCGGATCGAGCCGCTGGACCACGCCGCCTTCCTCGCCCTGGCCCGGCACTGCCGCCTGCTGGTATCGGACTCCGGCGGGATCCAGGAGGAGTGCACCGTGCTCAAACGTCCGCTCGTGGTGGTGCGCAACTCCACCGAGCGCCCCGAAGCCGTACAGGCGGGCTTCGCCCGCCTCGCCCAGCCCGGTCACGAACTCGCCCGAGCCATAAGGGACTTGCTCGACGACGAGGCCGGGGCCGAACGGCTGGCCCGGCTCCCCTCCCCCTACGGCACCGGGCAGGCGAGCGACGACATCGTGACCGCGCTGCGCACCCGCTACCTGGACACCGGCCCGGCCGCCGCCGTACCACGGCCGAGCGACCACCGGGCCCCGCTCGGGCTCGGCGCGACGGCTCCCCAGCCCATGGCCTGACCCGAGCGGTGGAGGACGAGGCCGCCCCTCACACGGGGCGGGCGTACGGGTCGAAGTCCAGGGCCTGGCCGTCCAGGGCCGTGTGGAGGGGGGCCAGGGCCGCGCGGACGGAGGCCGAGACCGCCGGGACCTGACAGGTGCGGGCCAGGTCGGTCAACTCACGGTATATGGACAGGAGTTGCTGCTCCTGGTCAGTTGTGAGATACGAGTGCGCGCTCGTCATGGAGTCGTGCCGCCTTCCAGTTCGATCGGGGCAGGCTGCCGGGTTCGGTCAGTTCCACCACGGGCCGGAGGCCCGTCTCGTGCTTGAACTCCTTGCTGATGCGGTCGCAGAGGTCCGCCGCGTCCGGGCCGGCGAGGTGGCCCGCTTCGACCCGTATGTGGATGGTGTCGAGGCCGCGGATCTGCCTGATCGACGTCTGGAACTCGTTCACCTCGGCGAAGCCGCGCAACACGTCCTCGATCATCACCGGGGTGATCGACACCCCGCGGATCTTTCGCATGTCGTCGACCCGGCGCAGGATGCCGCCGTCGAGGAAGTCCCACGTCCGGCCGCAGCCGCACTCGGTGTGGGGGCGCTTGACGACGATGTCCTCGGTCCAGTGCCGGAACAGCTGGAGGCTCTCCCGGGACAGGCCGGTCGTGACCCGGACGCCCTCCTCGCCGTAGCCCACGGGCTGCTTGGTCTCCGGGTGGAGCACCTCCTCGATGACCGAGGGTTCGTTGATGTGGCAGGCGCCGCGCCGCGACGGGCACTCGAACATGAACACACCGCCGAACTCCGTGGTGCCGGCGGCGTTGAACACCCGGGCCCCGAACGCCGCCTCGATGGTGCGCGTGGTGAAGTCGGACCGGGGTTCCGCGCCCGCCAGGATGATCTGGACGTTGGCGTCCCGGGCGAGGTCGACGCCCATCTCCCGCGCGGTCTCGATCAGCCGCATGGCGTAGCTCGGGGTGAGGCCGACGACCTCGATCCCGTAGTCGACGAGCAGCCTGATCCTGGCCCGGGAGTCGAGGCCGCCCGAGGGGATGACGGTGCAGCCGATGCGCTCCAGCGCGTAGTGCATGCCCCAGAACCCGGCGAAGAGACCGTAGCCGAAGGCCACCAGCCCCTTGTGATGGGCGCGGACTCCGTTGTTGTACAGGGCGGTGCAGAAGGTCTCCGTGCACCATGACCAGTCGCGTTCCGTGTCGAACGTGCGGACCGGCGGGTTGCCGCTGGTGCCGCTGGTCTGGTGGTGGCGTATGCCCGCCGACGGGTCCAGCGAGGCCCAGGTGCCGTAGGGGGGCGCCGTCGCCTCCGCCGCGAGCAGGTCGGACTTGTACAGGAGGGGCATGCGCGCCGTGTAGTCGGCGAGCGACGTGATTCCGTCGGGGATGCGTTCGGCCCAGAACGGCGACCTCTGCCGCGCGTTGTCCAGGGCCCGCCGGAGCTTGCGCCACTGCCAGGCCAGCAACTGGTCGCGCGGCATGGTCTCCGCCTTGCTGTTCCAGAAGTCCATTGCGCCTCCGTTGCGGTGCGTGGAACCGATGACTGGCACTCAGTCAAAATCCTCGGGTGTGTGTTCGGGTGGCGCATCTCCGGACGTGCGGTTCTGTGGGCCTCGGTCGTCGGGGGCGTCGGCCTGCGGGGGCCTCGGTCGTCGAGGCGTCGGCCTTCGGGGGCCTCGGCCTTCGGGTCACGGGTCGCTCGTGGGCGCGGTCAGGCCGCCACGGCCGCGCGTTCCCTGGTCGCCGGATTCCGTACGCCGTCCAGGAAGTTGGTGATGATGCGCATGCCGTGGTCGGTGCGGAAGCTCTCGGGGTGGAACTGCACCGACTCGACGGGCAGCGTCCGGTGGCGCAGGCCCATGACGTATCCGTCGTCGGCGGAGCGGGCGGTGATCTCCAGGGCCGGCGGCACGGTGTCGGCCGGAACGATCAGCGAGTGGTAGCGGGTCGCCTCGAATCCGGCGGGCAGTCCCTCGAACAGTCCCCGGCCGTCGTGGTCGATCCGGCTGGTCTTGCCGTGCACCAGACGCCGGGCCGGCACCACGCCCGCGCCGTGGGCCCGGGCGATTGCCTGGTGCCCGAGGCAGACGCCGAACAGGGGCAGTTCACCGGCGAACTCCGAGACGATCTCGACGTGCCCCGAGGCGTCCGGGTGCCCGGGTCCGGGCCCTAGGAGGATCGCGTCGATCCCCATCCCGCGCACCTCGTCCAGGCGCAGGGCGTTGGAGCGCACCAGCACCGGGACCGCCCCGGCGGACATGAGGTACTGGCGCAGGATGTCGACGAAGCTGTCGAACGCGTCGACCACCAGGACCCTCGGCCGTGCCGGGCCCTGCGCGGGTGTGTCGTGGTGGAGGGGCGCGGTCACAGCGGTCACAGCAGTTCCTTTCCGGTGACCGCCCAGTGGGCGGCACTCATCTTGGCCAGCGTCTCGCGCCATTCGGCATCGGGGCGGGAGTCGGCGACGATTCCGGCGGAGGCGCGAGTGCGGAAGACGCCGTCGTGGTGGAAGAGGGTGCGGATGCACAGGGCGAGGTTGGTGTAGCCGCCCACGTCGATCAGGCCGAGGGCGCCCGCGTACAGGCCGCGGCGGCTGCGCTCGACGGCCTCGATGATCTCCATGGCGCGGATCTTCGGGGTGCCGGTCATGGTGCCGGCGGGGAACAGCGCGGCGATGATGTCGAAGGCGTCCTTGTCGGGCTCGGCCTCCCCGGCGACCGTCGACACCAGGTGCAGGACGTGCGAGTACCGCTCGACGGTGAGCCGGTCCGGCACCCTGAGGGTGTCCTGGCGGCTGATCCGGCCGATGTCGTTGCGGCACAGGTCCACCAGCATGGTGTGCTCGGCGATCTCCTTGGGGTCCGACCGGAGCCGCCGCGCGCCGGCCGCGTCGTCTCCGCCGCCGGTCCGGGGCAGGGTGCCGGCGATCGGCCGCATGGTGACGGTGGCGCCCTCGACCCGGACGAACAGCTCGGGGCTGGCGCCGATGACCCGTTGCCCGCCGATGCCGGCCAGGTACATGTACGGGGAGGCGTTGCGCCGGCGCAGGCGCTGGTAGACGTCGACCGGGTCGGCGGCGGACCGGATGGCCAGTTCGTGGCCGATCTGGACCTGGTAGACGTCGCCGACGGCGATGTGCTTCAGGCAGCGTTCGACGTCCCCGGTGAACACCTCGGGTTCGGTGTCGTCGATGACGGTGGCCTCGGGGAAGGTGTCGGCGGCGGGTTCGGGGTGGGTGTGTCCGGCCCGTTCCAGGAGCCGGGTGAGGGGGCCGTCGTCGAGCGGGCGCCAGTGCTCGGACTCGTGCAGGAGCAGTTCGGTCGTGCCCTGTTCCAGGTCGGAGACGACGCACCCCTGGTGGAGGACGAGTTGGACGTCGGGCAGTGCGGGCCGCCGCTCGATGAGGCGGGGCAGCTCTTCGATGTAGCGGACGGTGTCGTAGCCGAAGCAGCCGAGGAAGCCGAACCGGAAACGGTGCGCCGAGCCCTGCGCGTCGAACATCGCCCGCGCGGTGCGCAGCAGCGGCCACAGGTCGCCCGGCGTGCGCAGGCGCGGGCCGTGCGGCGTGTCCGTGAGCAGGGACCCGGCACGGCTCAGCAGCAGTCGACGCAGGGCGGGCCGGCCCTCGACGCGTACCGCGCCGTCGGTGACGGAGACGGTCAGCAGGGCGCCGAAGCCGATGAACTGGTACCTGCGGTCGCGGACCGGACCGGCCGCGGATTCGAGGAGGTAGACCTGGTCGGGGCCGAAGCGTTCGGCCAGGGCCTGGTAGGCGGGCAGCGTCGGGATGCGTGGCAGGCCGTGCGTGCGGGTGGTCACGCGCACCGCGGCCGGCGCGGGAGGCCGATCAGTCATCGCTCGGTCCTTCGGTTCACGTGGTGATCGCGTAGCGGTGTGCGACCTGCTGGGCGGTCCGGGCCGCCGTGTCGGGTGCGGAGCGGCGGTCGAGGACCCGGGCCGCCTTCCAGCTGACGAACGAGCCGGTGTGGGTCACGGGGTCGATGTCGGTGCCGGTCTCGACGGTGATGCCGACGTGGGGGCCGATGCGTTTCCGCAGGGCGGCGGCGACGGCGCGGGCGGTGCGGTCGCTCGCCGTGCGGTCGCTCGCCGTGTCGGTGCGGCTGGTGGTGTCGGTACGGCTGGTGTCGGTACGGCCGCTCGCCGTGTCGGTACGGCTGGTGTCGGTACGGCTGGTGGTGGCGGTCAGGTCCAGGTACACGGTGACCGTGTCGCCGCCGTCGGGGGCGCGGTCGATGACGACCTGGTAGCCGAAACAGCCCCGTACGCGTTCCAGCACGGCGGATTCGAGTTCGGCGGGGCGCAGGAGGGTGTCACCGAGGGCGATGCGGTCGGCGGCGCGTCCGACGACCTCGACGACCGGGCCGGGGAGTGCCGAGCCGGGCGGTGCGGGGGTGAGGCGGACCAGGTCACCGGTGCGGTAGCGGATCAGGGGCTTGATGCCGTCGATCAGCATCGTCAGGACCAGTTCGCCCTCGCCCAGTTCGCCGAGGGCGGCCCCGGTGTCGGGGTCGATCAGTTCGGCGATGTAGTTGGGACCGGAGAGATGGAGTGCGCCGGTGTCCGCGCCGGTGGCGATGCACAACGCCTCCTGCGAGCCGTACAGCGCGGGCCGGACCACCGCGTCCGGCCAGACGGAGGACACATTGGCGGCGAACTGCGGGGTGCAGATCTCCCCGAGCACCAGGAACAGCTTCACCGGCAGCCGGGACAGGTCGTAGCCGTAGTGCTGGGCGGCCTTGGCCAGGCTGAGGCAGAGGGCCGGGGCGCAGACGACGACCTCGACGCCGAGTTCCTCGATCAGTCGCAGCGCCTTGCGGAAGCCGACCCGCGGTGACTCGGGCCAGATCTTGACGTGGCAGGCGCCGAGCGAGGCCGCCACGGCGGTGAACACGTCCCCGAACGCGTACAGTTCGGAAGGCCCCATGAGCCCGATGACCGGCATGCGGTCGCCGAAGCGGGCGCGGAAGAGGTGTCGCCACGACTCCTCGACGGCCGCGTTGGACGTCGCGATGTCCTTCGCGCCGCGCGGGCAGGGGGTGGCCGTGCCGGTGGTCCCGTTGGTCTCGTAGTAGATGCTCGCCTCGGCGATGCCGCCGGAGAGCACGTCGTACATCTCGCGGCGCAGGTCGTCCTTGGTGGTGAAGGGCAGCGCGGAGAGGGTCCGAGGGGTCACCCGCTCGATGTCCGCACCGGCCAGGTGCCGCCGGTAGAACGGGGAGCGTTCCGTGACGTGCCGCAGTACGGCGGTCAGCCGTTCGGCGCGCCAGCGGGCCAGTTCGGCGTCGGTCAGGGTCCCGTCGTGGTAGGCGCGGCTGAGGCGCCGGTAGGTGTCGAGGAAGGCCCGGAGGTCGCCGTCCGTCCTCCTGGCCGTTTCGGCTGTCCCGGCCGTTTCGGTTCTGCCGGCGGCGGTGTCGGTGGGAGCGGCGGGGGCGGGGGCGGGGTCCGGGGCGGGGGCGGTGGCGGTGGGAGCGAGGGCGGTGTTCACGGCTGCACCTGCAGCTCGTTGAGGGCGAGGCCGACCCGCTCGTTGACCTCGTGGGCGGCGAGGGGGTTCTCGCGGCCAGTCAGCCGGCGGTGCTCGTCGAGCAGTTCCATCATGTCGGCCATGCGCTCGAGCATGCGGGAGACGTTCTTGAGGCCCTCGTCGTCCTTGGCGGCGTCGCCCCGGTGCAGGGCGTGCACGGTGGCGGGGAAGCCGCTGCCGACGACGATCATCCGGTTGAGCAGGGCGTTCACGGTGAGCTGGGCCCATACCTCGCCGGCGCTGTAGCGGCGGGCGACGGAGATGATCCCGGCGACCTTGTTGGTCAGCGGCCGGTCGAAACGCAGGAACCCCACCCCGGCCCGTTCGATGAAGGTCTGCATCAGGCTGGCGGTGCCGAAGCCGTGGACGGGCGCGGCGAAGACGATGCCGTCCGCCTCGATCATTTTCCGCACCACACCGGGGACGTCGTCCGCAAGCGCGCAGGGCACCGGCCGGTCGTTGCAGTCGCCGCACGGGCCGCAGCGCTCCATCCGGATCTCGCGGAGGTCGACGGTCTCGAAGTCGATGCCGCGCTCCCCCGCGGTCCGGGCGGCGTGCCGGAGGACATCGGCGGTGTTGCCGTCCCGCTCGGATCCGTTGATCGCGAGGATCTTCAGTGCTGCTGTCACGACATGTCTCCTTCGAAGGATTCGGCGGCGGTCGGCGGCGTCGGCCATGGAGCCTGCGCGGTCCTGGCAGCGGAATCCGCACGGATCCGGCAGCGGAGACTGCGCGGTTCCGGCGGCGGAGACCGCCCGGTTCCGGCGGCGAGCACATCCGGCGCGCGGCAAAGTCCGAAGGACGGTCGTCCGCCGCTCCAGCACGCTTCCCTGCGTCTTGTGGCCCGTCGACTTTCCGAAATCGTCATGGCTCGGGGTATTCGGACGCATCTCCGTAAATGCTGTGCGGCATTCGGCGGCGACGTGTGGGAACGGCGCAGTTCCGAGGATGCGCGCGGGCGGCCGTACCCATGCGTACGCGGTGGAGGTGTCGTCGTCCCGCGTACGGGCGTACGGGCGTCCGCGCGCGCGGACGCGCCGGCGCGCAGCGCGGCGGGCCCGGTGGCGGGCGCGGGTCGTCAGGCGCCGAGGGCGACGGGGAAGGTGTCGAGGCCGCGCACGACCCAGCGATCGCGGTAGACGGGCGGTTCTACGCGGGTGAGCGCGGGGAAGCGGCGCAGCAGCCGGGTCAGGGCGATCCCGGCTTCGAGGCGGGCCAGCGGGGCGCCGAGGCAGTAGTGTGCCCCGGCGCCGAAGCTGAGCGGCTGCCCGGCCACGCGGTCCGGGTCGAAGCGTCCCGGATCGGTGAAGCGGCGGGCGTCCCGGTTGGCGGCGGCCAGGACGAGGACGAGCCCGGTGCCGGCGGGCACGGGGGTGCCGAGGAGTTCGGTGTCGGCGGCGGCCCGGCGGCTGGTGACGTGCACGGGGGGCTCGTAGCGCAGGATCTCCTCGACGTACCGGTCCGCGAAGTCCGGTTCACGGCATAGGCGTTGGGCGTACGCGGGATGGTCCAGGGCGAGCAGGACTCCGTGGCCGATGAGGAAGCTGGTCGTCTCGAAGCCCGCGGTGAGCAGCACCATGAGGGTGCCCATCAGCTCGTCGCGGCTGAGCCGGTCCGGGCGGGTGTCGTGGGTGTCGGCGATGAGGGTGACAAGGTCGTCGGCCGGGTGGCGGCGACGGTGGTCGACGAGCGCGGCGAAGTAGGCGCTCAGGTCGTCCATCGCGGCGTCGGCCCGGTGCAGGGCGCCGGGGTCCGCGAAGCCGTCCGTGGAGACGGCGATGGTGGACGCCATCTCGCGGAACCAGACCTGGTCGTCCTCGGGGAAGCCGAGCATGGTGCTGATGACGGCGACGGGCAGCCGGGAGGCGAACTCCGCGATGAGGTCGACGGAGGCGCCGTCCGCACCGAGACGGGCCGCGCGGTCGAGCAGCCGGTCGGCCATCTCCTCGACGACGGTGCGGAGTTCGCGGATCCGGGGCGGGGTGAACGCGAAGCTCACCAGGTTGCGCAGCCGGGTGTGGTCGGGCGGATTGCTGTACAGCATGGAGCTGGTGAACGCGCGCAGCGAGGAGTGCGCGCGCCAGCCGGGCCTGACGGCGTCGTAGCCCTCGGCGTCCTGAACGTGCAGCCGGGCGTCGCGCAGGGCGCGGGCGCACTCCTCGTAGCCGGTCACGACCAGTCGGCCGGGCTTGAGCCGCGCGATGTTCCCGTGGGCCCTGATCGCCTCGTACAGGGGGTAGGGGTCCTGGCGTCCCCCGGGGGTGCCCAGGGCAGCGAACGCCTCGGTCAGGGAAGGGGCCGGCCCGGACATGGGGTGTCTCCTCGTGGTGACGTGCGCGGCTCGTGGTGATGTAGCGGTTGATGGTGACGTGCGCGGCTCGTGGTGATGTAGCGGCTGATGGCGACGTGCGCGGCTCGTGGTGGCGTACGGCTGATGGTGGCGTGCGCGGCTCGTCATGACGTAGGCGGCTGGTGGCGATGTGCGCGCGGTCGATCGTGGGCGGCGCGGGCGCGTTCAGGCGGCGGCCAGTTGGATGATCGCGGACGGGCCGGCGGGGTGGACCGCCACCACCTGGAGCCCGGCCGCCCCGGCCAGTTCCGCGAACTCCGCGACGCCGCGTTCCCTGGCCCCGTAGACGCACAGCATGCGCAGGTCCATTCCGGTGTGCGGGGCGTCGCCGTCGGGGCCGATCGATTCGATGACGAACACCGACCCGGTGGGTCCGGCGGCCTCGCCGCAGCGCCGCAGGATGGCGGTGGCCGCCTCGTCGTCCCAGTCGTGCAGGACCAGCGAGAGCACATAGCCGCCGGCGCCCGCGGGCAGCGGGTCGAAGAAGCTGCCCGCCACCGCGTCGGCGCGGTCGCCCAGGCCGGAGGCGGCGAAGGACTCCTTCGCCGTGAGCGCGGCGTCCGGGAGGTCGACGACCGTCCCACGCAGGCCCGGATTGGCGCGCAGCAGGGCGGTCAGCAGGGACCCGTCGCCGCCGCCGACGTCGATGACATGGCCCAGCGACGCCCAGTCGAATCCGGCCACGACGCCGGGTGCGCGGGACGCGACGTCGTCGCCGAGGAGCTTGTTGAAGGAGGCGGCCCGGTCGGGGTCGGCGGTCAGGTCCTCCCAGTAGGGACGCCCGTAGAGCACCGGGAAGGCGGCCTCGCCGGTGCGCACGCTGTGCAGCAGCTCGACGAACGACAGCTCGCCGCGGCCGCCGCCCTCGATGTCGAACCACGCCCGGATCCCGGCCGGGTGGTCGTCCCGCAGGGGTTGTCCCAGGGCCGTCAGGGAGTAGTGGCCGGTGGTGTCGTCGCGGTCCAGGACGCCGCGCACGCTGAGGTAGCGCAGCAGCCGTTCGAGCGCTTCGGCGTGCGCGCCGACCGCGCCGGCGAGTTCCCGCGCGGTGTGCCGCCCGGCCGCGATGTGGTCCGCGAGCCGCAGTGTCGCGGCCACCCGGACGGCCATCGGGGTGCCCAGGCTCGCCATCGACCAGAGTGCGGCGGCCGTCCCGTCCTCGTCACCCAGCACGGCAGGTCCTCCCCTCGTGAGCGGGCACGGCCCAGCCCGTGGCCCGCGGCAGTTCATCGTCGCGCACGGGAGGCGGTGGCCCATCTTCTGAAGTGCGCTGCTGTGCGGGCGGGTTGGGCGCGGCCGGCCCGTGCCGGGCGGTGGCCGGTTCGACGTCGGTCCTGTGCCCGTCCGGCGGCGTCGGGCATCGATTCGGTGCGGAAGGTGGGTAGGGCGGTATCGAATCGAACGGTAGAGAGGGAAGGGACACGCGATGACCCCTGCACAGCCGAAGGACCCGGGACCGCCCGCGGCCGGTGGTTCCCCCGCCGAGCCGGACCCCGCCGCCGGAAACGCCGCGTTCGACGGTCCCGCCGCCGGAGACGTCTCGTTGGAGGACACCGCCGCCGGGGGCATGACCCCGTTCGACGACATCTACGACCAGCCGGATCCGCGCGCGTACTTCCGCGCGCTGGGGCCGTGGGAGTACCGGACGCCCCACCACGCGCAGGGCGTCTTCCGGCGCGTGCTCGACGCCCGCGCACCCGAGCGGGACCCGGCGGGGTCGGCCGCGGTGCTGGACCTCTGCTGCTCGTACGGCTTCAACGCCGCTCTGCTCAACCATCATCTGACCTGGGACGACCTGCACGTCCACTACACCTCGCCGCAGGCCGCCGCGCTGACTCCCGCCGAGCTGATCGAGTGGGACAAGGAGTTCTACGCGGCCCGGCGACGCCCGGACGCGGTGCGCGTCATCGGCCTGGACGCCGCCCCTCGCGCCATCTCCTACGCACGTGCCGTGGGCCTGCTGGACGAGGGGTTCGCGGAGAACCTGGAGACCGCGCCGGCCGGCCCGGCCCTGCGCCGGGCCGTACGGCACACGCGGCTGATCACGATCACCGGCGGGGCCAGCTTTCTGTCGCCGCGCACCTTCCGGCCCCTCCTGGAGAGCGTCGACGGCCCGGTGTGGGTCGCCTCGTTCGTGCTGCGCACCGGCTCCTACCAGTCCATCGCCGACTGTCTGACGTCGTACGGCCTCACCACCGAGAAGGCCACCGGGCGCACCTTCCCGCAACGCCGCTTCACCAGCGAGCGGGAACGGCGGTACGCGGTCGCCGCGGTGGGCGCGGCCGGTGAGGACCCGAGCGGCAAGGAGACCGACGGGTACTTCCACACCGCGTTGTATCTGTCGCGTCCCGCGGCGGACGCGGCAAAGACGCCGCTGTCCGCCCTCGTGCCACCGGCCTGACCCGGCTTCGGTCCCGCCGCCCCGGGCCGGCCCCACGGTCCCGGGCCGGGCCCACGGTCCCGGGCCGGGCCCACCGTTTCCGAAACGGGCCGGACCCGGTACGGCGTGGAACGCGCGGTCAGGTGCCGGTACGCGGCACGAGGGCGCACGCGCGCGCTCCGGGGCACGGCGTCGGCCGCCGTACCCCGGAGCGCGGTCGGTCCGGACCCGTTCGCAGGTGACTCACGGGTGACTCACGAGTGATCGCAGGTGATTCACGGGTGATCGCGGTGTCTCACGGGTGATCGCGGGTGATCGCGGGTGATTCGCGTTGGTCAGACGCGTTCCAGATCACGCTCCGGGTCGTCCTCGGACGGCGTGCCCGCGGACCGCGCCGACGCCGGTGCGGCCGTGGCCAGCGCGCCCGGCCACCACCAGCGGCGGCCCAGGTCGAGCGCGAGGGCCGGCACCAGGACCGTGCGGACCAGGAACGTGTCGATCAGGATGCCGATGCCGACGACCACGCCCATCTGGGCCATGGACACCAGCGGGAGCCCCGCGAACACGGCGAAGGTCGCGGCCAGCACCAGGCCCGCCGAGGTGATGACGCCTCCGGTGCTGCTGAGGCCGGTGATGACGCCCCGCCGGTGGCCGTGCAGGGCGGCCTCCTCCTTGACCCGGTGCATGAGGAAGATGTTGTAGTCGATGCCGAGCGCCACGAGGAAGACGAAGCCGAGCAACGGGATCGTCCAGTCCACCCCGGAGTAGCCCATGATGTGCTCGAAGTAGAGGTTGGCAGCGCCGAGGGCGGCGAAGTACGAGACGACGACCGTCGCCAGCAGCAGCACCGGGGCGACGACCGCCCGCAGCAGCCAGACCAGCACGATCAGGACGACGAGCAGGACCAGCGGAGCGACGACCGACAGGTCGCGTTCGGTGGCGAGCTGCTTGTCCAGGGCCTGGGCCGCGGTTCCGCCGACCAGTGCGTCGGTGTGCTTCCGCAGGTCCTTGACGGCGTCCTTGGCGGCGTCGCTGTCCGGGGTGCCCGGAAGGACCGCGGACAACTGGGTGAGACCGCCGTCCTGGGTGCGGCCGACGACCTTGACGTCCGAGACCCCCTTCGTGCTCTCGGCCGCCTTCGTCACCGCGTCCACCTCGGAGGTCTTCGCGATGATGATCGCCGGGTCGCCGGCTCCCGACGGGAAGTGCGCGGAAAGCGTCTCCTGGGCGACGACGGACTCCGGCTTGTTCTGGAACCAGTCGGTCTGGGCCAGGCCCATGTTGATGCCGAAGGCACTGAGCGCGAGGACAGCGGTGACGGCGAGCGACATCAGCCAGGAGCGGCGGGGGTGGGCGGCCACGGCGTTGCCGACGCGCTCCCAGACCGTACGGGACTTGTGGACGGGCGTGCCGTGGCGCGGCACCAGCGGCCAGAACACCCAGCGCCCGCAGATGACGAGCAGCGCCGGAAGGGCGGTGATCATCGCGAGGAAGCCGCAGATCACACCGATCACACCGACCAGGCCCATGGAACGGGAGGAGTTGATGTCCGCGAAACCGAGGCAGGCCAGGCCGACCGCGATGGTGCCGGCGGAGGCGAGGATCGCCGGGCCGGAGCGGCGCAGGGCGGTCTTCATCGCCTCGTGGCGGTCCTCCTGGAGGTGGAGTTCCTCGCGGTAGCGGGCGATGAGCAGCAGCGCGTAGTCCGTGCCGATGCCGAAGACCAGCACCATCAGGACGCCGGAACTCTGCGGGTCGACCTGGAGTCCGGCGTACTTGGCGAACAGGTAGGTGCCGGCCTGGGTCAGCACGGAGGCGAATCCGACGGCGAGCACCGGGACCAGCCACAGCACCGGGCTGCGGTAGGTGAGCAGGAGCAGGACGATGACGATGAGGCCGGTGGCCATCATCAGGGTGCCGTCGAGCGAGTCGAAGACCGTGAACGCGTCGGCGGTGGCGCCGCCGGGACCGCCGACCTCGGTGTCGAGGCCGGGCGGCGCGTGGGCGGCCGCGACGCTGCGGATCTCGTCGACCTTGTCGGCGAGGACGGCCTGGTCCTTGCCCGACAGCGGCACGACGAGCATCAGCGCCTTGCCGTCGGCGGAGGCGATGGCCGGCGGCACCTGCTGGCCCTTCGCGGCGATGTCGGCGAAGGCGGTGCGGTCGGCGTCGACCTTCTGCCGGACCTCGTCGGTGAGGGCGCCCTCGGTGCTGTAGACGGCGACCGCGGGAAGCAGATCGTCGGTGCGGAACTTCTCCAGCTCCGTGTTGACCTGCGCGGATTCGGCTCCGCGCGGCAGGAACGCGTTGGCGCTGGTGTCCTGGACCTCGCCCAGCTTGCCCGCCAGTGCGCCGAGCGCCATGGCAGCGATCAGCCAGGCCGCGAGGACCAGCCATTTTCCACGTCGGCCGCCGGGTACGGCGACCGCTCGATCGAGCCATGCTCGCATGGGGGAACTCTCCTTAGACATGGGGACGTTGTGCTCTCACATAGACATGTGGGCGGGAGAGAACTCATCGTCCCGAGCGTTCATCCGTGCGGACAACTTCCAGATTGCGCGGTTTCCGGCATGCGGCAGTGCCCGCGAAGGCGTCGCTCCGCGGGCACTGCCGGACACCGGGATCAGCGGGGACGGCACTACGCGTCGGCCACCGCGGGGATCACCTTCTCCCCGATGATCTCGACCTGTCGCACCGGCTCCGGGCCGGAGAGGATGCCGATCGCCGTGCGGATGCCGAGCCCGGTCAACTGCCTTAGCAGCGCGGTGAGTTCGTCGGCCTTCGCAACGTCGCCGATGACATCGACGGGGAGGATGACGGTCTTCTCGATGGCGTCGTAGTCGCGGCCCTCGGCGTCGCAGTGCCTGCGCAGCACGTCCAGCTTGTCCGCCAGATCGGGCGAGGGGTAGAGGTTGCAGGCGTCCGCGTAGCGGGCGACCAGGCGCAGCGTCTTCTGCTCCCCGCCGCCGCCGATGAGGATCGGCGGGTGCGGGCGGGTCAGGCTCTGCGGGACGTTCAGCGGGCGCTCCAGGCGGTAGTGCTCGCCCTCGAACGGCTTCTCGTCGCCGCGCTCGCCCTGCCAGAGGCTCAGGCAGATCCGGATGGCCTCCTCGACCCGTTCGAAGCGCTCCGCCGTCGAGGGATAGGCGATGCCCATGCCGACGGCCTCGTCCTCGTACCAGCCCGCGCCGATGCCCAGCATCGCCCGGCCGCCGGAGAGCACGTCGAGGGTGGTCACCATCTTGGCCAGCACGGCCGGTTCGCGGAAGTGCACTCCGGCGACGACGGGCGCGAGCAGGACGCGCTTCGTGTGCGCGGCGATGACGCCGAGCGTGGTGAAGCATTCGAGCACCGGCTGCTCGGGTCCGCCGGCGTGGGGCCCCTGCCAGAGGTGGTCACCGACCCCGATCAGGGAGAATCCGGCGTCGTCGGCGGTGCGGGCTATCCCCGCGACCGTCTCGCCCATCCGGGCCGGGCCGCCCTCCCATGCGAACTCGCCAAGTTCCAAGCCAACCTTCACGCCACGCCTCCTGTACTCGGTCATCGGTCCGGCGCCGAGTACCACCGCGAACCAGCAGGGCTCGGGGACTCGGGGATGCGGTTGTGATGGTGGCACCCGGGGGGTTCGCCGGTCCTCTCCTGGATTGCGGTGTTCCCGCCGCGGTCCGTCCGACGGCCCGCGGCGCCTCGCTCGTGCGGCCCGGCGGCGGCCCACTCATGCGGGCTGCGACGCCTCACTCGTACGGGCCGACGATGCCCTACTCGTACGGCCCGGCGGCGTCCCATTCGTGCGGCGTGCGCGCCGGCCCGGCGGCCACCGCCATGATGGCCGCGACCTCGCCGCATACAGCACGCGGGGAGAAGACACCGTGTACGTCCCGGAGGCAGGCTTCTCCACGTCGAGTCGGCTCCGGCCCCGGTACCGGCCCTGGCCCCGTCACACGACTTCGGCCCCGGCTCCGGCTCCGGCCCTGGCGCGGGCACGATCACGCCACGACGCCGGTACCGGTACCGACGCCGACTCCGCGCATGACCACGGCACGGACGCCGGCACCCGGCCCGACACCCCGAGCCCGAGCCGGACCCCGACCCCGCCCCGACACCCGAGCCCGACCACCGAACCGTGGCGTCGTCGCCACACGCCTTGGAGGTAGCAACGTGACCGCTGTGGAGTTCCGGGAATCCCAGACCGGGCGATCCGCCGGAGAGGACGGCGGCGACGCCGCGCAGGCGCCCGCCGCGGCGCTGGGCCTGTCCGTCATCACCGCGGACGACCCGAGGTACGAGAGCCTGCGGCGGGGCAGCAACCACCGGTTCGTCGGCAACCTCGACTACGTGTGCGTGGCGACCACCACCGACCAGGTCGTCGAAGCGGTGAACAGGGCCGTCGCCGAGGGCAGGCGGATCACCGTCCGCAGCGGCGGTCACGGCTTCGAGGGCGCCGCGTCCACGGACGGCGGTGTGCTGCTGGACATGTCGGAGATGACCGGGGTGTCCTTCGACCCGGCGCGGCGCGCGTTCGCGATCGAGGTGGGCGCGACCCTCGGGCACGTCTACCGCGTGCTGTTCAAGGGCTGGAACGTGACGCTCCCCGCGGGCGAGTGCACCGAGGTCGGGGTGGGCGGCCACTTCGTCGGCGGCGGCTTCGGTCCGCTGTCGCGGCGGCTGGGCTCGGTGGTCGACTACATCAGCGCCGTGGAGGTCGTGGTCGTCGACGAGGACGGGCGGGCCCGTGCCGTCGTCGCCACCGACGACCCCGCCGATCCGCACCACGACCTGTGGTGGGCGCACACCGGCGCGGGCGGCGGGAGCTTCGGCGTGGTCACCCGCTACTGGGTGCGCTCCCCCGGCGCCACCTCCTCGGACCCGGCCGAGCTGCTGCCGAAGGCGCCGGGCACCTGGCGCACCATGAACCTGGCGTGGCCGTGGGACGCGGTGTCGGAACAGGACTTCGCCCGGATCGTCGGCAACGTCGGCGACTGGTTCGAGCGCAACAGCGCGCCCGGTGCGCCGGGCGCCCAGATCATGGCGTTCTTCTACGCGTCGCACCGCGACGGCGGAATCCTGTCGATCGGCGCGATGGTCGACGAAGCGGTCCCGGGCGGGGCGGACGTGATCCGGGGGTACTTCGACGCGGTGTGCGAGGGCGTCGACATCGAGCCGATGCGGCACGAGAACCTCAAGCCCTGGCTGTACTTCTCCGCCTACCCGAACTACGGCGACATCGGCAACCAGGACGTGCGCCGCATCAAGATCAAGGCGGCGTATCTGCGCAAGGGCTACAAGGAGGAGCAGCTGGCGACGGTCTACCGGCACCTGACGTCCGGGGGCGAGCACAACCCGTACCACTTCATCCTGATCGGGTACGGCGGCCAGGTGAACGCGGTCGCCCCCGACGCGACGGCCATCGCGCAGCGCGACTCGATCATGAAGGCCGCGTTCATGGGGGCCTGGGCCGACGAGGCCGAGGACGCCACCCACATCGGCAAGCTCCGGGAGTTCTACGGCGACGTGTACGCGGAGACCGGGGGCGTGCCGGTACCCGGCGAGATCAACGACGGCTCGTACATCAACTACCCCGACGCCGACCTCGCCGACCCGCGATGGAACACCTCCGGGGTGCCCTGGTACACGCTCTACTACAAGGAGAACTACGCGCGGTTGCAGCAGGTCAAGAAGCGTTACGACCCTCGCGACGAGTTCCGCCACAAGCTGTCCATCAGACTGCCTGAGCAGCCCGAGCAGCCCGCGTAGCCCGACCGTCCGCGTAGCCCGACCACCCGTCCGCGCGCCCGTGGACGCGGCCCGCGCTCCGGCACACGTCCGTGAGCGCGGGCCGGCCGAGTGTTCCTACAGCCGACGACCGACCTGCCACGCTGGTTTCGCGGCAACCTGACTGCCCCGGCGGGACAGCACGGGTGCGCTGCCCCAATCCGGGTGCGCACTCGGAGTCATCGGTTTGCGGGTCGTGCTCAGACCAGGGTGGAAATGCAGAACGGGTGACCTGCGGGGTCCAGCAGGACTCGCCACCGGTCGGGGTCCGGCTGGAATTCGGGCTTGACGGCCCCCAGGGCGATGAGCCGGGCCTGGGCGGCATCCAAGTCGTCGACGCCCAGTTCGATGTGGGCCTGCTTTTCCTGGGTCGGGTCCGGCCAGGTGGGACGGCGGTAGTCGGACAGGCGGTTGAATCCCAGTCCGGCCGCGCCCTCCTGGCCGAGCAGGACGAAGTGGTCGCTGGAGAAGACGACGGGCAGGCCGAGGACCTCGCCGTAGAAGCGGGCCAGTTCGACGGGGTCCGGGCAGTCGAAGGTGACCGCCGAGTAGCGGAACGTGGGTGTGGAAGTGTTTCCGGTGCTCATGGAGAAGACGCTACGGCGGGACCAGGACAGATTCGGTCCTGGTCATGTGGAACACTTGCAGATGTGATCAGCGCGTCCGCTCGTCTACTGCGAATGGTCTCCTTGCTGGCCGCCCGGCCGTCGTGGACCTGCGGTGAGCTGGCCGACCGGATGGCGGTCACCGAGCGCACCGTGCGGCGGGACATCGCCAAGCTCCGTGAGCTCGGCTACGCCATCGAGTCCGATCCCGGTCCATGGGGCGGCTATCGCCTCCGCGCCGGCTCCCGGATACCGCCGCTGATCCTCGATGACGAAGAAGCACTTGCCGTGGCTGTCGGGTTGCGCGAGGCGGCGTTGAGCGGCGTTCTCGGCGGCGACCAGGCCGCGCTGTCGGCGCTGCTGAAACTGCGGCAGATTCTGCCGCAGCGGATCGCCGACCGGGTGGGCGAGATGGACGCCGCCTTCGTGCACACCCCCAGACCCGGCGAGCCGCAGATCAGGCCCGGCATGCTGCTGGAACTGGCCGCCGCATGCCGCCGGGGCGAGCGCGCCCGACTGTCGTACCGCGATCGGGAAGGAAAAGCCACGGTCCGGGACGTCGACCCGTACCGGCTCGTCCACACGGACCGCCGGTGGTATTTCGTCGCCCGGGACGTGACGCGCGGCCAATGGCGGACCTTCCGGGCCGACAGGGTCGACCGACTACAGCCAACGGGGCACCGGGTGGAAGTCATCGACCCACCCGACCCGGCGCTGCTGGTCTCCCGCTCCGTCGCGACCGGCCCCTATCCGCTCTCAGCGAGGATCCGCCTCCCTGTGTCCATGGATCAAGCCCTGCGGCTGATCCCGTCGACAGTCGGTTCCCACCGTCCCGAAGGCCCCGACGCCACGATCGTCGACATCGGTGGCCCCGACGCGGATGGGCTCGCCAGGTACCTCCTCAGCCTGGCCACACCCCTGCGAGTCCTGTCACCGGAGGCCGTACGACAGGCCCTGCTGCGTCGTACCCGGGAACTCTTCGAGGACAACGCGAACGTTCTGTCCCGGTAGTGCCGTTCGGTGACCTCATGACCGCCCGGAATGAGGTTGGTCCAGAGCCCGAGTCGGCTCCCTGCCGGCGGCTCGCGCGGCTTCGAGCTCCTCGGCGATGGCGCAGGAGATCTGCCGGGATGGGCTTCCAACACCCAAGCCGGAGCAGCCTTGTTCACGACGGCATGAACCAGGACGTCCGCACGGCGGCGAGCACCTTGTTGATCCCCGCCCCGGACCGGCTGCGTGCCCGGTCCGGGCGCCACCACCCGACGCTGACCGCCGTTTCCCGGGGTCCACTTCAGCCAGCGCATGAACAGCCCCGCGAACGGGGTCGTGAACGGCGTCGCCCAGTCGCCCCGTCGCCCGTACGGGACCGGTGCAGGGCCGGTACGGCGACGGGCCCCCGGCCGGTGGCCGGTACGGCGACGGGCCCCCGGCCGGCGGGAGTGCCGGTCGGGGGCCCTGGGGCGGAGATTCAGGGTCGGGAGGGCGGTGGTGCGGTGGATTCGCGCGGTGGCGTCGGCGGGTGCGGGTCAGGCCCGGCCCGGGAGCCCCGCGTCCTTCTGGACGGCGACCGGTTCGCCGTCCGTTCCGGAGGTTTGAACGGCGGTCTTCGCGCCGGGCGTGCCGTCCGCCTCCGGGGCGGCGCCCGTCGGCGCGTCCTCGTCCGGCGCCGGGTCCTCCTCGGCCTGGCCGATCGGCGGAACGTGCTTCAGCAGAAGTACGAAGGCGAGGCCGGCCGCGGCGATCAGGACCGCGCCGACGGCGGCCACACTGTGCAGACCGGCCATGAACGCCTCACGGACCGGGTCGGACAGGGCCGCGGCGAGCTTGTCGGGAAGGCTCGCCGCCGCGCCCGAGGCGCCGGCCACGCTGTCGCGGACGGCGTCGGCCGCGGCGGCCGGGAGGCCCGCGGGCACCTGGTCCGCGATCTCGTTCCGATAGACGGCGAGCCCCAGCGTGCCCAGCGTCGCGACGCCGAGGGCGGCGCCGAACTCGTTGCCCAGCTGCGACATCGAGCCGGCCGAGCCCGCCTTCTCCGGCGGGACGACCTCGACGACCAGGTTGGTGCCGAGGGCCACGACCGGGGTGCCGAAGAACGAGAAGAGGGCGAAGCCCACGATCAGCGTGGCCGTTCCGGATCCGGTGCCCATCCGCGCGAGCACCAGGAGCACGGCCACCACACCGGCCAGGCCCCCGCCCACCACATAGGCCGGGCGTATCTTGCGGGCCAGCATCGGCGTCACCATGAAGCCCACGGTGGCCAGCGCCATGCTGGGCATCAGGCCGAGCGCCGCCTTGAGCGGGGACAGTCCCTGCACGGACTGGAAGTACTGGGTCAGCAGCAGCATGACCGTGCCGCCCACCACGCTGTTGGCCAGCATGCCGACGAGCGCGGCGCTGAACCGGCTGTGCGCGAACAGGCCCACGTCCAGCAGCGGTTCGCTGAGCGTGCGCTGGCGGCGGACGAACAGCACGCCCAGCGCCACACCGACGACGAGCGCGATCACCGGCACCGGATGCCAGCCGTTGCGGGCCAGCTCCTTGATGCCGTAGATGACGGGAACGCTGGCGCCCAGGGTGAGCACGACGCTCAGCGGGTCGAGCTTGCCCGCGTTCTCGTTGCGGAACTCCGGCAGCAGCTTCGGTCCGGCGATCAGCAGCAGCACCATGGCGGGCACCCCGAGCAGGAACACCGACCCCCACCAGAAGTGCTCCAGCATCACCCCGCCGATGATGGGCCCGATGATGGCGCCCAGCGGGAAGAGGCTGGCCCACACACTGATGGCCATGGCGCGCTGCTTGGGGTCCATGAAGAGGTTGCTGATCAGCGCCAGCGTCGACGGCGTCAGCGTGGCGCCGGCGATGCCGAGGGCGACGCGCGCGGCGATCAGCATGCCGGGGCTGGTGGAGAACGCGGCCAGCACCGAGGCGGCCCCGAAGGCCGCGGCACCGATGAGCAGGAGCTTGCGGCGGCCGATGCGGTCGCCGAGCGTGCCCATGGTGACCAGGAAGCCGACGATCATGAATCCGTAGATGTCCATGATCCACAGCTGCTGGGTGCTGTTCGCGTGGAGATCCACCGCCAGATGCGGCAGCGCCAGGAGAAGTACGAAGACATCGAGGGCCACGAGCAGGGTGGGCAGGGAGAGGACCGCGAGCCCCAGCCACTCCTTCCGCCCGGCCCGGGGCGGATCGCCAACAGTCATGCTTCCTCAGCTTTCGTCGTCTGGGCGGGCCCGGTTTCTCGCACCCGGCTCTCCGGAATCACCAGAATCACCGAGCAGCGTCTCGCGCGCGGGGAGTCCGGCGCATCTTCAGGCGTGCTCGATTTTCGGATCGACGACTGTTCCCAGCCATTACCAGGGGCCTTTCGTCCAGCGCAATTTGGAAGATGAGAGCGACTTAGGCAAGTCATTAGCGTTCATGGCGAACGGTTCTTCCGGAACTTCGAGTTCCTTCCCCCTCTGCGAAATGGAGAAATGACATGAGCGTGAAGACCAAGGCCGGCCTCATCGTCCGCGCCGGCGCCACCGCCGCCGCCGCGATCGGTCTCGCGGTGGGTCTGCAGTCCTCCGCCATGGCCGCCCCCTCGGTGTCGGTGACCCCCGCGAGCGGCCTGGCCGACGGCACGGCGGTCACCCTCACGGCGACCGGCCTGACGCCTGGCACCGTGTACCACGTCGGCCAGTGCTCGTACGTCGAGTCCAACGTGGCGGCCTGCAACCCGGCGACCTCGGTGGACGCCACCGCCGACGCCTCCGGCAAGGTCACCGCGCAGATCAAGGTGTACACGAAGTTCGACGGCGTCACCGGTGCGCAGGGCACGCCGTGGGGCACGGTGGACTGCAAGGCGCGCACCTGTGCCGTGGGTCTGGGCAGCGACTCGGGCGAGGGAGGTTCGCAGAACATCTCCTTCTCGTAAGCGGCAGCGGAGAGCAGACGGCCCGCCCGGTGCCGGGTCCCCTCGGGGGCCCGGCACCGGGCCCTCTCCGTTTACGGCGTCCGCCCCGCGCGAAGACGTTCCCTTCCCGGACTCCAAGCTCCGGATTCCGGATTCCGGATTCCAAGCTCCGGACTCCGGCTCCGGGCTCCGGGCTCCGGGCTCGCCGGGCTCCGGGCTCCGCGTTCCTCCGTTCCGTACCCCGCCGCGCGGCCCATGCGCCGTGATATGTCCTGCGGGCGGAATGCCGTCATGTGCCGAGCCGGGTGAATTCCCCCGCACCGGTGACAAAAGCCCGCACAGGCGGCGCGGACCCGGTCGCGCATCGCCCAAACAAAATCACCGGACGATCGAGAAAGAGCGCAATCCAGAGGATGCCGCTGGAATTGAACCACGCAGATCCTGAACGGGCCTTCGAACAGAGGAGCTCTTCGTGGTCAATGCCAACGGGGCCGTCGCACCGGCCCAGAGAACAAGACGTGTCGGGCGGCTCGACGGCGTCCGCGCGCTGTGCGCCCTCGCGGTGACCGCCGTGCACGTCTCCTTCACGGCGGGCGTCATGGGCGCCTACGCCGTTCCTCCGGGCAACGAGAAGCTGGCCGTCCTGCTGGCCGGGCTGCGGCCGATCGCCCTCGGCCCCTTCTTCGTGCTCTCCGGCATGCTGCTCTACCGCCCGTTCGCCCGCTGGACCCTCCGCGGGACCCCCCGGCCGGCGGTCGGGCCCTTCCTGGTGAAGCGGCTGGCCCGGCTGTGGCCCGCCTACATCCTGCTGTCGCTGGCCTGCGTGTTCCTGATCAACTACGACGCCATCGACGGCGTGTGGTACGTGCTGCGCCCGATCCTGATGCTCCAGGTGTACGACTACACGTGGATACCCGGCATGGACCCGGCCTGGACCGTCCCCGCGGAGATGCAGTATTACCTGGCGCTCCCGCTCCTCGCCGTGCTGATGCACTGGCTGGCCCGGGGCACCGACGACCCGGTCCGCAAGGCGCGCCGGATGATGATCCCGCCGGTCCTCATGGTGATCGGTTCCGCCGTGTGGACGTACTACATCCACCGGCCCGCCATGGGCCCGTTCCCGAAGCAGTACTGGTGGCCGCTGGCCGTGGGCGGCGCGTTCGCCCTCGGCATGGCGATGGCCGTCCTCCATGTGCTGGCGGAGATGCGCCCCGACCGGAAGCCCGCCCTGTACCGCATCGCCGCCCGGCGACCCAACCTCCTGTGGCTGGGCGCGCTGGTCGTCTACGCCGTCAACTGCGCGCAGCCGTTCGGGCGTCCCGGTTACGGGGACTACGAGCCGCTGAAGCTCGCCGTCGTGCAGTACTTCCTGCTGCTGGCCTTCTCGTATCTGGTCGTGATGCCGCTGTCCATTCCGGAGGTGAAGTCGCGCACCATCGACGCGATCGTGGACAACCCGGTGACGCGCTACCTGGGCCGCATCTCGTACGGCATCTATCTGTGGCACTTCGCGGTCATGTACTTCTGGTTCGAGAGCGGCAACATCTTCGGCAGCACGCCCGCGCTGATGGACAAGCTGCGCGGCACGATCGGCTTCCCCGAGCTGATGACCGCCGTCACCATCGGCACCATCATCGTGGCGTCGGTCAGTCACTACGTCGTCGAACGCCCGATCCTGAACGCGGTGGGCCGTTGGACGGCGCGCCGTGACGCCGCCGCCCCGCAGTCCGTACCGGTGGTCCCGCCCAGGTCCGGGCCGGGACGGGAGGACGCGGCCGCCTCCGAGCGCACCCCGGTGAGCCGATAGCCGGTAGCCGACAGCGGTCATCGGTGACCGACGGCTCGGCCCGGCGGGCCGGTGGCCGCCGGGCGCGTTCCGCCAGGTCCCGGCCGGTGCCCGGGCCCCGTCCCTTCCGGACGGGGTACCGGGCCGGCCGGGACCGCCTCCGGGGCGTGCCGTCGCCGACGGCATACGCGCAAGGAGCCGGAAGCGTACGCGCAAGGGGCCTGGGGCCCCGCCGGCGGCGCACGTACGGGAAGCCGGGGCCCGGCGGCGCACGCACGAGAAGCCCGAGAGCCGTCCGGCTTTCGGGCTTCCGCCTGTCAGGAACGTCTGCGCGCCGACCGCGGCGAACGCATCGGACGCATCGAACGCGTCAGGACTTCGCGAGCTCCGCGCGCTCCAGCTCGCCCGCCTGCTTCAGCCAGTCGGTGAAGAGGGCCTCGTCGATCTCGTCGACGGAGGTCAGCTTGACCTGCCCCATGATGCGCGCGCCGGGCTGCAGACGGCCGGACGGGTCGTTGAGCTCCTGTGCGCGCCAGAATCCGAAGGTCACGTACTTCGAGTACGCCCTGACGTAGCAGACCGGCCCCTTGCCGGGGGCCTCACCGACGCTCCAGGTGGGCGCCTGGTGGTAGACCGCCGAGTTCGCGTCGGGCAGCGCGGCGTCGATGACGGGCAGCAGCTTCTCGACGACGTCGCGCAGCGGCCCGGCGGCAAGACCGGCCACATAGTCCTCGACGGGCGCGAACTTCCCCATGGTTATCCCTACTTCCTCTGGTTCGGAGCAGCCCGTCCAGCCTCACACACGGACGCGGCCGGAGCATCTTCTGGATTGCTGCGTTTCCCGGATCGCCAGCCCGGGCCGCCGGCGCGTCGGGGCGGGAGCGACGGTGCGGGGGCGGGAGCGACGGTGCGTCGGGGGCGGAAGCGACGCAGCAATCCTGAAGATGCGAACACGGTTCGCCGCGCGGCACGCTGGATGGGTCAGGACAGAACGTCCGCGTTCGCACACGGCCTTGAGTCTCAGGAGAACAATGAACACAGTCCAGTCCGCCGACGGAACCGCGATCGCCTACGACCGTTCCGGCGAAGGGGAGCCGCTCATCCTGATCGGTGGGTCGTTCAGCGAGCGCTCCCACCCGACGATGTCGCAGCTGGCCGCGGAGCTGTCCCAGCACTTCACCGTCTTCAACTACGACCGCCGCGGCCGCGGGGACAGCGGTGACGCCGCCGAGTACGCGGTCGAGCGCGAGATCGAGGACCTCGCGGCGCTCATCGCCGAGGCCGGTGGTTCGGTGAAGGTCTTCGGCCTGTCCGCGGGCGGCGCCCTGGCCCTCAAGGCCGTGGCGAACGGGGTCGAGGGAATCACCAAGCTGGCCCTCTACGACCCGCCGTTCGTCGTCGGTGAGGGCGGCCCGCGTCCGCCGGCCGGTTTCACCGAGCAGCTCAAGGAGCTCACGGACGCCGACCGTCGCGGTGACGCGGTGGAGCTCTTCATGACCAAGGGCATGGGCGCACCGGCCGAGGGGGTCGCCCAGATGCGGTTCGCGCCCTTCTGGCAGGGCCTGGAGGCGCTGGCCCACACACTGTCGTACGACACCACGATCCTCGGTGACGACCTCGCGCTGCCGACGTACCTCGACTCGGTGAAGGTCCCCACGTTCGTGGTCTACGGCGGCAACGCCGCTCCGTGGCTGCACAACTCGGCGCGCGCGCTCGCCGAGGCGCTGCCGGAGGGCCGCCACCACGCGCTGCCGGACCAGGACATCGCCGTGGACCCGGCGGCTCTCGCGCCGGAGCTGAAGAACTTCTACGCCGGCTGAGTCCCCCCATCAGGGCTGTCCCGTAGTCGCCGACGGGCCGCCCGACCGGGCCCGGTCCGGCACGGGCCGTCGACCGCCGCGAGGCGGGGCGGCCGGTGCCGGCCAGGGGCCGGGGCCCCCGGATACGGAAAGGTTCACCTTCCGTACCCGGGGGCCCTTCGGCGTGTCCGGGGCGTCGCACGGTCCGGTCCAGGGGCGGGCGGTCCCGGCTCAGGGGCGTGCGGCCGGGGCCGGCCGTACCGTGGGCGCGTCGCCGCCGAGGAGCGGGGCGAGATGCGCCGGGTCGAAGTTGACGGCGCTGCACCAGCGGCCCGCCCCGAGGCAGAACCAGACCTCGCTCACGATCTCGCCCACCGGGTTCTCGCCCTCGACGACCTCGTCACCGAGCCGCCAGCCCTCGGCCCGGTGGCGGGTGACGCCGTCCGGAAGCAGCAGCTCGACGACCGGGCTGTCCAGGGACGGGCCGGAACGGACGTTGGCGTCCCGCCAGATCGCGCCGATGTCGAGGGGGCCGGTGCGGGCGGGACCGGTGCCGGCGGAGGCGGCGTCGACGGGGGCGGTGCCGCCCGGGCCGCTGGGGCGAGGGGTGTCGGTCATGGGAGTGTGCCCTTTCTGGAACACGATTCCTGGACGGATGGGTCCAACGGACGGGTCCAACGGATGCGACTGACAGTGCGACTGACGGATGCGACTGACAGATGCGACTGACGGATGCGACTGACAGATGCGACTGACGGATTCGACTGGCCGCCGTGCGTGCGGAAGGGCCACCGGGCGGGTTCGTTCTCGGGGACTCGGAGACGTCGAACGGATTCGTTCTCGGAAACGTCAGGCGGCCGCGGGCACGGCGCCGGGAACGCGGGCGGCGGCGCGGATGCGGGCCATCCACAGCACCTGGCCGACGATGTCGACGAGGCGTTCGTCGTCCGGGGAGGTCGGGGTGGCGCCGTCGGGCAGCGGGGCGGGCGCGGCGGAGACGGCGGCGGCGAGCGGGGTGGGCCAGGCCCGCAGGGCGTGGCTGATCGTGCGCAGGGTGGAGAGGGTGGAGACCGCTCCCTGCGCGCCCGACCCGACGGCGACGCAGCCCACCGGGCGTCCCTCCAGATAGGGCAGGGGGCCGTCGATGTCGTTGACGTAGTCGAGGGCGTTCTTCAGCAGCCCGGAGAGCGTGGCGTGGTAGGTGGGCGAGACGAGGACGACACCGTCGCAGCGGCGCAGTTCGTCGAGGTAGGACGCCACTGGAGGGTGGGTGGCGGCCAGTCCGGGGCGGTAGGCCGGGAGGTCGATGTCCGCGCCGGTGAACACGGTCGTCGTCGCGTCCCGTTCGGCGCAGCGCCGCGCACACCACTGGGCGACGCGGTCGCTGGTCGACCCGGGGCGCAGCGATCCGCTGACCAGGACTATGTGGGGTGTGGCCATGATTGCTGCACCTTCCAGGTGGTCGGGTGGTCAGGTGGGCGGGACGGCTCTCGGGCGGCGGACCGGTTTGGAACTCGGGCGGCGGCCCGGTTCGGAAGTCAGGCGGCGGCCCGGTTCGGGGGCCGCCAGCCGAGGACGTCTCCGAGGCCTTCGTCCTTGCGTCCGCTGGTTCTCATGCGGGTGTTGCGGAGGTGCTCCTGTCGCGCGTCGGCGCCCTGGTCGAGCTCGCCCTGGCCGCGCGAGAGGAGCACGACGGCGCTGGTGCGGGGCAGGCGGTCGCGTTCGTACGCGAGCAGCGCGCCGGGGACGTCCTCGGCGCCGGCGAGCGCGTCGGCGAGGACGACCGCGTCCTCCAGCGCCGTGTTGGCACCCTGGCCCAGGGCCGGGACCATGGGGTGCGCGGCGTCCCCGAGCAGGGTGACCCGGCCGTCCGTCCAGCGGGGCGCGGGATCCCGGTCATGGATGTCGGTGACGACGACGTCGTCGGGGTCGGCCTCCGCGACGGTCCGCGCGACGGGTGCGTACCGGTGGCGCAGGAGGCGGCCGAGGTCCGCCAGCGCGCCGTCGGGGCCCTTCGCGGGCCACTCCCCCGCCGCCGCGGTGATCTTCGCGGTCCAGTAGAGGCGGCCGCCGCCGACCGGGGCGATGAAGAGTTGGACGCCCCGGCCGTTGACCACATGGGAGTGCGGGCCCAGGTGGGTGTCGGGGGCGTGTCCGCGTACGGAGGTGTAGCCGCGGTAGCGGGGCGCGCCGTCGCCGAGCAGATGGTGCCGGATGCGGGATCTGAGGCCGTCGGCGGCCACCAGGGCGTCCGCGGCGAAGGTGGTGCCGTCGGAGAGGCGGACGTGCACGGCTCCGGGCGGGTTGTCGTAGCCGACGACCGCGGTGGCGAGTTGAACGGTCGCGCCGCGCTGGACGGCCTCCTTCAGCAGGGTTTCGTGGAGGGCGGCGCGCAGGATCGGGATGTGGGGGGCGTCGTGGTCCGGGCCGCCGCCGCGGCCGAGGGGTTCGCGGGCCAGGACGTCGCCGTCCGCGTCCATCAGGACCCGGACGGCATCGGGGGCGAGGACGTTGCCGGCCGCGCGGACCCGGTCGCCGAGGCCGGTGCCGATGGCGTCGAGGGCGCGGACGCCATTGGGGTAGAGCATCAGTCCCGCCCCGGCGCGGGCGATCGCGGCGGCGCGTTCGACGACCGTGACGTTCATGCCGTGCCCGGCCAGCGCGGCGGCCGCGGCGAGGCCGCCGATGCCGCCGCCCGCGACGACGATGGAGTGCGTGTCGGACATCTCAGGCTCCGGTCGGGTTGATCGTCGGCGTGGGGATGGTCGGCGTGGTGGTGGTCGGCGTGGTGGTGGTCGCGGTGACGAGGCCGGCGGGCACGGCTCCGGGGCCGGGGGCGACGGGAACGGGAACGGGTGCGACCGGGGCGACCGGGGCGGCGGGGGTCAGGTGGCGGCCGTCGTAGGCGCCGAAGGCGCCGGTGGCGCGGTCGTAGACGGTGCGGCCGGCGCGCAGCACCTGGTCGACCCGGCCGGTGAGGGTCCAGCCCTCGTACGCGGACCAGCCGCATTTGCTCTGCACGTCGTGGGCGGACAGCATCCAGTGCGCGTCGGCGTCGAAGAGGACGAGGTCCGCGTCGGCGCCGGGCCGCAGCCGCCCCTTGCCGGGCAGCCGGAACAGGTCGGCGGGCCCCTCGGCCAGCAGGCGTACCAGCCGGGTGACGGCGGTGTCGGGGTGCTCGTGCGGCCGACGGCGGCGCATGCCGGTCCAGACGGCCACGGCGAGTTCCTGCACCCCGGGCAGTCCGGGCGGCGACTGGCTGACGGTGCGGGTCTTCTCCTCGACGGTGTGCGGCGCGTGGTCGCTGCCGAGGGTCGTGACCTGCCCCTCGTACACCGCCTCCCACAGGCGGTCCTGGTCCTGCTGGGTGCGGATGGACGGCGAGAGCCGGGTGCGGGCGCCGAGGCGGCGGGTGTCGAGATCCGTGAACGAGAGGTGGTGGCCGGTGACTTCGAAGGTGACGGGCAGTCCGGCGGCGCGTGCCGCACACACCAGGTCGGCCTCCTCGGCGCTGGACAGGTGCAGGATGTGGGCGCGGGTGCCGTGGACCCGGACCAGTTCGATGACCTTGGAGACGGCGATGATGCCCGCGCTGCGGGGGCGGTGGGCGGCGTAGTCGCGGTACGCGTCGGGCTCGCCCCGCCAGCCGTCGAGCAGGGCGAAGACGTTGTCGTCCTCGGCGTGCAGGACGAGTTGGACGTCGGCGTCCGCGGCGGCGGCGAAGGCGCGGCGCAGTTGGCCAGCGTCCCGGATCACGGTGGGCGCGGTGTGGTGGCCCGCCATGAAGATCTTGGCGCTGGTGGCGATGCGCGGGTCGAGGCCCCTGAGCGCCTCCGGGCGGTCCGGGTGGACGCCGATGTGGAAGGCGTGGTCGACCAGGGAACTGCCGTGCACCAGGGCCGCCTTGGCCAGGACGTCCTGTTCGTCGAGGGTGGGCGGGAGTGTGTTGGGCATGTCGACGACGGTGGTGACGCCGCCGCGCACCGCGGCGCGGCTGCCGTGCTCCCAGTCCTCCTTGTGGGTCAGCCCCGGGGTGCGGAAGTGGACGTGGGAGTCGATCAGGCCGGGCAGTACGTAGCGGCCGCCCGCGTCGATCCTGGGGGTGCCGGCGGGCGCCGGGTCGTGGTCGTGGAGGCCGGTGACGCGGCCGTCGCGGATCGTCAGGTGCCCGGCGCGCACCCCGTCGGGGGTGACGATCCGGCGACCGCTGACGACGAGGTCGGGGGCCCGGGCGGGGCCGGGAGCGGAGACCTGCGCGGGACCGGGGACCGGGCCGGGAACAGGGGCCGGGGCAGAGCCGGGAACAGGAGCCTGGTCGGGAACCTGGGCAGGACCGGGAACCTGGACGGGGCGGGTCAGCTCGGCCATGACGCCGCCAGGATGTCTCGGCACAGATCGTTGGTCGGCCCCATCAGGGAGACGCCCCGGGCGTCCGCGAGGAGCCGGTTCAGCGGGGTTCCGGTGAGGTAGCCGGAGGAGCCGAGCATCCTGGCCGCCTGGAGGCAGATCTCCTCGGCGGTCTCGGACGCGTGCAGCTTGCTGTGCAGGGTGGTCAGGCCGGGGTTCTCGGTGATGCGGGCGCCGGCCAGTTCGACGAGGCCCCGGGCGGACTCCAGGCGGGTCGCGAGGGCCGCGAGGCGTTGCCGCACCGCGGGCAGGGCGAGCAGTCCGCGCCGCTGGGCGTGGTCGAGGGCCAGGTTCAGGGCGGCCTGGGCGATGCCGATGGAGACGGCGCCGAGGGTGGCGCCGCTGGAGCGCACGCCGGAGATGATGGCGGCGGCCCGGCCGGGCGGTCCGAGGCGGGCGTCGTCGTCGACCACGCAGCCCTCGAAGGAGATCAGGCCGGTGGCGGAGCCGCGCATGCCGACGAGGTCGAGGCCCAGGTCGGGGACGATGCCGGGGAGGTCTGCGGGCACGAGGAAGAACGTCTGGCCGGGTGCTCCGTAGCCGTCGTCGTCGCCGTCGAGGCCGCGGTCGTGGTGGCCGTCGCCTCCGCCGTCGTCGGCGTCGCGGCCGCTGTCCTGGCCGCTGCTGTGGCCGCTGTTGTGGCCGCTGTCGAGGCCGCGGCCGTCGGCATCGTCGTCGTGGTGGCCGTCGTGCGTCACCGCCCGCGCGGGTCCGGTCCGTACGAGCAGGAGGTAGAGGTCGGCGATGCCGGCGCCGGTGGTGAACGACTTGGCCGCGTCGATCCGCCACCTGCCGTCCGTCTGCCGTACGGCGGTCGAGGAGAGGTTCTGCTTGGCGGCCCCCGCTCCCGTCTCGCTCCATGAGGAGGCGGCCAGGCAGCTGCCGTCGGCCAGGGCGGGCAGCAGCCTGGCGTGCTGCTCCGGGGAGCCCCATTCGGTGATCCGGGCGCTCACCGCGAAGTGCTGGAACGCGATGATGGCGAGGGACGGGTTGACCTCGGCGAGCCGGGCCACCACCCGGTTGACGTCGGTGGCGGTGCCGCCCGCGCCGCCGTACGCGCGCGGTACGGCGGTGGCGAGCAGCCCGGAGCGGCGCAGTTCGGCCAGTGCCTCGTGGTCGGGCGCCGCGGTGGTGTCGGTCCGTTCGGCGGACTCGCGCAGCCGTGCCCGCAGGGCGGGTGTGACGCGGGTGCTCACGCGGCCGTCGACAGTGCCAGGCATTGGGCCACCTCCTCGAATTGCAGATGCCGTAGCGGGTCGATGACGAAGGAGCCCTGGAAGCTGACGTGTTTGCCGGCCACGGTCGCCCACATCAGCGCGCCGCCGGTGTCGTCGTCGCAGGTGACCGAGGTGACGGCGGTCCGGCCGCCGGGGGTGAGGATCTCGACGAGGCCGTCGGCGGCGCCGCTCTCGCGGGCGATGTGCCAGGGGATGGTGTGCGGGACGCGGACGGCCGTACCGAGGCAGACCGCACCGGTCAGGGCGATGGTGGGGTGCCAGCCGGGCACGGACACCGCCCGTGCCGCGAGCGTGGCGCGGGCGGCCGGAAGGATCGCGGCGACCTTGGGGAAGGCCCCGCCGGGCGCCCAGCCGAGGTGGTCCGCCGCCGCGTCACGGATCCGGCGCAGCCGTTCCAGCAGCTCGTCCCCGGCGGCGAAGAGCGGTTCCGCGTCGGCGGTCCCGAGGGTGCGGGCGTCGACGAAGGCGTAGGCGTTCCCGGAGGAGACCAGGGAGACCGGCAGCGGCTGTCCGTCGACGTCCAGCCGGGTGACGGCCTCGCCGGTCATCAGCAGCTCGGCGAAGGGCACCGGGCTCGGCCGGACGAACTGGACGGTGAACGTGGCCCGGTCGTCCTCGACCCGGTCCGTCTCCAGGACGACGCTGTCGCCGTTGTTGAGGACCCGCACCCGCACCCGGGTCCGCGCGGTGAGGCGGGGCAGCATGCCCGCGCGGGCGGCGGCGGTGACTGCGGCGAGGATGGAGTGTCCGCAGGAGCCGCGCAGTTCGAAGTGGTCGGGGGCGTCGGGCAGGGCCTGCACGAAGCGGTAGTCGAGGTCGAACATCGGGTGCGGGGAGGGCTTCACCAGGGCGATCTTGAGAACGTGGGAGCCGCCGGCGGCGGCGAGGTAGCGGCGGATCTCCGCGAGATGCTGGAGCAGTCGCGGTTCGTCGTCGGGCAGCCGTTCCGCGTCGAGCACGCAGGTCGGACAGGGGCTGCCGGCGGCGTAGGCGAGGTGGCCGATCACGCGGGCACCGCCGTTCCGCCGAGTCGCCGGGCGGCCGTTCCCGCGTCCGCCGCTCTCTCACCGCGGCCGGAGGTCGTGCGGGCGGTCATACGGGCGTCCGCCGCTCTCTCGCGCCGGCCGGTGGTCGTACGGGCGGTCGCCGTTCCCGCGTCCCGGCGGGCGGTCATGCCGGTACCGCCGATCTCTCGTGCCGCCGGGCGGCGGTGGCGGCGGTCGTGGGCAGTTCCGGGCGTCGGCGGTGGAAAAGGTCGTGCCACACCTCGTGGACGAGGAGCGCCCACAGGGTCAGCGCGGTGGTGTCGTCGGGGTGCCCGGCCTGGGCGGTGAACAGCGCCTCCACGGCCTCGGGCCGCAGTGCGCCGCCCGCCCGCAGCCGTACCGGAGCGAGGTGGTCGCGGGCGTACTCCCACAGCGGGGTGCCGGGCGCGAGCATCGCCGTGACGGGAAGGGTGAACGGCTGCTTGGGCCGGGCGAGGACGCTGGGCGGCACCAGGCCCTCGGCGGCCGCGTACAGGGCGCGTTTGACCTGTCCGTCGCGGATGCGCCGGTCGTCGGGGAGGATGTGGGCCGCGGCGACGACCCGGGGCTGACAGAACGGCAGCCTGACCTCGACGGAGTGGGCCATGCTCAGATGGTCGACCCGGCGCAGGTGGTAGGCGGGGAGCCGGTGGGCGAGCTCGAAGCCGATGATGCGTCGCAGGGCCGTCCCGGGGCCGTGGAGCAGCTCGTGCCGGGCGCCGGCCGGCAGCGGGTCGACGGCGCGTACGTGGTCGCGATAGGCGTCGGTGTAGAGGGCGGTGCGGCGGGCGGCGGGCAGAACGGCCAGCGCGTCGAGGTAGCGGCCGGTCCAGTCGGCTCCCGCGGCGTCGGCCTCGACCGCCGCCCGCATGCGGTCGTAGCCGCCGAAGAGCTCGTCGGCGGCGTCCCCGGTGAGGGCGACCTTGAAACCGGCCTCGTGGACCGCCCGGAACAGGACGTGGGTGCTGAGGGTGATGGGGTCGGCGTTGGGCTGGCCCAGGTGCCACACCGTGTCCTCGATCAGTTCGGGGAACCGTTCCGGGTCGGCCACGATCTGGTGGTGGACGGTGCCGGCGCGCTCGGCGGCCTCGCGGGCGAAGTGCCGTTCGTCGTGGGGCCATCGGCCCCGGTAGGCGATGTTGAACGAGTGCAGCGGCCGGTGACGGGCGGCGAGCGCGGTGACCAGGCTGGAGTCCAGTCCGCCGGAGGTGATCACGGCGACGGGCACGTCCGCGACCAGCAGGCGGCCCACCTCCTCGTCCAGGATGCGGCGCAACTCCGGTGCCTCCCCGCCGAGATGACGCCCCGGCGCGCCCGCGGCCCGCTCCTCGGACACGGGTGCGGTCACGGGGGTGGGCGCGGACGCGGGGCCCGGAGCGGCCGGGGGTGCGGCGCGGCGGGTGAGCCGCGGGGTTCCGCCGTAGGCGCACACCAGAGTGGTGGCGGGCGGCAGGGCCCGGACGCCATGGAACATCGTCTGCTCGCCGAAGGGCGTCTTCAGCGCCAGGTAGGCGTCGAGGCCGGGCGTCCAGACGCCGGGCGGCGCGGCGCCGAAGCCGAGCAGGGCGGGGATCTCGGAGGAGAAGTGCAGGGAACGGGCCGCCGGGTCGAAGCGGTAGTAGAGCGGCTTCATGCCGAGGTGGTCGGTGGCCAGGAGGAGCCGGGGTTCGGCGCGGCGGTCGAGCACGGCGAGGGCGTACATGCCGTCGATGTGGTCGGTGAGGGCGTCCCCGTACTCGGCGTACAGGGCGGGCAGGATCGTGCCGTCGCAGCGGTCGGGGAAGGTGTGGCCGCGCTGTTCGAGCCTGCGTCGCAGTGGGCCGTGGTTGTAGATCTCGCCGTTGAACACGATCTGGACGCGGTCGTCGGCGTGGTACGGCTGTCGGCCGCCGTCGAGGTCCATGACCGCGAGCCGGTTGTTGCCCACGCCGCCGTGGGGGGTGTGGTGGCTTCCGGTGCTGTCGGGGCCCCCGTGGCGCTGGAGGGCGGCGACCGTGCGCATCTCGTGCGGGGTCGCGGTCGTGTGGAAGTAGCCGTAGATCCGGCACATGCCAGCCTTGTCCTTCGCTGCGGGTCAGGTGCGGGGGGTCGGAGCGGGGGTCGGGTACGCGGGTCGGGGGTGGGTACGGGGCTCGGGTGCGGGGGTCGGGGTTGAGTACGCGGGTCGGGTACGCGGGTCGCGCGGAGAGGGGCGGTGCGGCTCCGATACGCGAGGCGGGTGCGGCTCGGGCAGGGCGGGGGGCGGGCCGCGGCTCAGTCGCGGGAGAGCGACAGATAGCGCTCGCCGGTGTCGGGCAGCACGGTGACGATCGTGGCGGGCCCGTCGGCCGGCCGTTTCTCCGCGACGAGGCGGCAGGCGTGGACCGCGGCTCCGGAGGAGACGCCGACCGGCAGGCCGGTCGCGGCGGTGATCTCGCGGGCGGTCTCGGCGGCGGCGGCGTCGGTGACGGCCACGACCTCGTCGATGAGGTGGACGTCGGTGATGTCCGAGACGTATCCGGCGCCGATGCCGGGGATGCCGTGCGGTCCGGGCTCGCCGCCGGACAGCACGGCCGAGCGCGCCGGTTCGACCGCGACGACGTGAAGTCCGGGGCGGCGCTCCTTGAGGTGGCGGGCGAGCCCGGTGAGGGTGCCCCCGGTGCCGACGCCGCAGACCAGGACGTCGATGTCGCCGCCGGTGGCGTCCCAGATCTCGGGGCCGGTGGTCTCCTCGTGCGCGCGGACGTTGGCGGGGTTCTGGTCCTGGTGCGGCAGCCAGGAGCCGGGGGTGTCGCGTTGCAGCTGCTCGGCGTACTGCCAGGCGGCGGGAAGCCCCTCCTCGTGGGGGAAGAGGACGACCTCGGCGCCCAGGGAGCGCAGCAGCAGCCCGCGTTCCTCGGTGGCGTTGTCCGGCATGACGATGACGCAGCGGTGGCCGCGGGCGGCGCACAGCGCGGCCAGGGAGATGCCGGTGCTGCCGGACGAGCACTCGATGACGGTGCCGCCGGTGGCGGGCACCAGCCCCTCGGCCTCGGCGCGGCGCAGCATGTACAGCGCGGCACGGTCCTTGACGCTGGCGAGCGGATTGAACATCTCCAGTTTGGCCAGGAGCCGGATGCGCGGGGACATTCCGCGCGGCCGGAGCCGGAACAGCGGGGTGTTTCCCACCAGGTCGTCGAGGGACTCGGCCACGGCGCGGGGGGTGCTCGCGCGGAGCGGAGCGGTTTCGGTGGTCACGGGTTGCCAACTCCTCGTTCGTTCACGGAGGCCGTCGCGAGCGGCGGCCGGGTTCAGGCCACGAGCGGGCCGCCCGCGGCGGCGAGGTGGGCGGCGGCGGCCTGTTGCAGATGGGTGATGTCGCTGGAGACGGTGGCGAAGGTGAAGCCCTCGTTCAGGCGGCGGGCCGCGCTCGCGCCGTCGAGGCAGTGGATGCCGCAGGCGATGCCGGCCCGTTCGGCGGCGTCCGTGATGGTCTTGAGCGCGTCCTCCAGCGCTCCGGTGACGGCCGGGTCCCCGAAGTGGCTCGCGCCGAGGGCGATCGACAGGTCGGCGGGTCCGACGTAGACGGCGTCCAGGCCGGGGGTGGCGCAGATGGCTTCCAGGTCGCCGAGCGCGGCGGCGGTCTCGATCATGACGATGCAGGCGATCCGGTCGTCGATCTCGGCGGGCACGGAGCCCAGGCGCAGTTCGGCCCGGACGGGTCCGGCGAGGCTGCGGGTGCCGGTGGGCCAGTGGCGGCAGGCGCGTACGGCGTCGAGGGCCTGCCGGGGCGTCTCGACCATGGGGACGACGACTCCGTACGCGCCGGTGTCCAGGGCGGCGCCGATCGCGACGGGGTCGGGGGCCGGCACCCGGATGACGCCCGCCGAACGCCCCCTGGCGTCGACGGCGAGCATCGCGCTCTGCCAGCCGGGCTGGTGGATGACGCCGTGCTGGCCGTCGACGCCGATGTAGTCGTAGCCGAGTCCGGCGATCCGTTCGGTGGCGACGGGGTTGTCGCAGGCGATCCAGTAGCCCACCAGGCGACGGCGGGCGCGCAGCCGGGCGGCGAAGTCGGCGGGTCGGTGGGGGTCCGGCCGGGAGGAGTGCGGCGGGGTGCTCACTCGCCCTCCTCGATGGCGTAGCCGGTCTTGCCGTCGAGTCCGTAGGGGACGTCGCCGGTGATCGAGACCCGGTGCAGGATCCGCTGGTGGTGGTCGTAGTCGTTGACGGCGTAGTGCTGGGTGCTGCGGTTGTCGAAGACGAGGACGTCGCCCGGACGCCAGGTCCAGCGCGCGGTGTTCTCCGGGCGGCGGACGTAGGACTGCAGGACGTCGAGGATGGGCCGGGACTGCCGCAGGTCCATGCCGACCAGGCGCTGGGCGAACCCGCCGAGGAACAGGCTCGGTTCGCCGGACTCCGGGTGCACCCGCACCACCGGGTGGGCGGCCTCGTAGCGCTTGGCGAGGAACGCGCGGCGCACGCGTTCGCCGCGTTCGGTGCCCAGCCGGGGCTGTTCGGCGTGGTTGGTGTGCACGGCCCACAGGCGGTCGGCGATGTCGCGGAGTTCGGCGGGCAGGTCGCGGTAGCCGGCGGCGCCGTTGGCGACGAGGGTGTCTCCGCCGTAGGGCGGCAGGACGACGCCGCGCAGGGTGGTGCCCAGCGACGGTGTGACGGTGAAGCTGATGTCGGTGTGCCAGTGGTCGGCCCGCTGGTCCTCGCCGTCCACGGGGATCACCTGGGGCGATCCGTCGACGGTGCGCATCATGGGGTGCTTCTGCGTGAGGGGGCCGAAGCGGCCGGCGAACGCCAGCTGATCGGCGTCGGTGATGTCCTGGTCCCGGAAGAAGAGGACCTTGTGCGCGAGAAAGGCTTCGTGAATCTGCTGGAACACGGATTCGCTCATCTCGCTGCTCAGGTCGATTCCCGTGACCTCAGCGCCGATCTTTCCGCCGATTCTTCGTACGTCGAATGCGGGCACGGAATTTCCTTCCGCGTGGGGATTTCGATGTACAGGACGCGCCGAGCAAACCATGGGCGGCACAGAGCGGCAACCGTTGAGTGCACGGTACGGCGACTTCACCAACTCACCGGAAAAATGGCCTGGTTCTTGTGCTGGGTGGGCGCGGAACAACCGGGCGGGCTGGGGTGCGGCTCGCCGCGCGGCTGCCGGTGCGGCCGCGGCACGGCTCGCGGCGCGGGTCGCGGCACGGCTCGCGGCACGGGTCGCGGCACGGCGCGCGGTGCGGGTCGCGATGCGGGTCGCGGCACGGCGCGCGGTGCGACAACCGGTGCGGATTGTGGCGCGGCTATCGGTGCGGATCGTGGCGCAGCTCGCGGCGCGCCTCATGGCGCGACTTGTGAAAGTCGCGGTCGGCGTGCCGGGGAGCTTGCCCGCCCGGCAATGCCGTGGTCGGATCGACCACGCTCGCACGGCCTGTACGTGCGTCCTCCGCACATGTTGTTCGCGCAGATTGTTCACGTGTGCTCTGCGCGCGGCCTCCTTGTTTCCATACTTCCCCGCGTTTCCATACCCCCCGCCCCGCGCCCCTGTTCCGCTTTCCCGCCCCGGGCTCTGCTTTCTTCCTTTCTGTGGTTCTTTTCTTGTCACTTGTTTCCTGTTTTCTCTTCTCCGTTTTCTGTGTTCCCGTTTCCGGGAGTCGTGGACATGCCCGAACCGAACAGATTGCTGTGTACGTTGCGCGAGGACCTGGACGTGATCGTCGAACGGGATCCGTCGATCCGTTCCCGGTTCGAGGGGGTGTGGCATCCCGCGCTTCCGGCCCTGTGGGCGCATCGTTTCGCGCATCGGCTGTACCGGCGCGGCCATCGCCTGACGGCGCGCGTCGTCGCGTACGCCGCCCGCCGTCACACCGGGGTGGAGATCCACCCGGGCGCCGTCATCGGCAGGCGCGTCTTCATCGATCACGGCTCCGGCGTCGTCATCGGCGAGACCGCGCGCATCGGGGACGATGTCACGCTCTTCCACCAGGTGACGCTGGGGGCGGTCGGCTGGTGGAGCGACAACCGTCTGCCGCCCGGCGCCCGCCGCCACCCGGTGGTCGGCGACCGCGTCATCCTGGGCGCCAACGCGACCGTGCTGGGCGCGGTCACCATCGGGGACGACGCCCTGATCGGCGCCATGGCCACCGTGACCCACGATGTGCGCCCGGGAGCGCGCGTCTACGCCCCGCCGCCCGTGACCCGCGAGCACGGCGAGACCGCCGTGGCCCGTGACGACCACGGCGGCCACGACGGCCACGACGACACCGGCCCCCGCGAACCCACCGAGCCCGCCCGGGCCGACGCGCCCCGGGAACCCACCGAAGCCGCCCCGGGCGGGACGCCCGGTGAGCTCCGGGAAGAGCGGCCCCGCGATCCCGGCGTACCGGCCCAGGACCCCGCGCGACTGCTCGCGCCGGCCGAACACCTGTGATCCGTCAAGCGCGTTGGCGGGCGGCAGGCGAGACGAGCTACACGGGACGCCCCGGCGGATCGATTGACTATCGATAGATATCGATCGACAATCGATATATGAATCAACTCTTCACTGTCGCGCTCCGGGCCGTTGTCGTCGCAGCGATCACGCTTGGCCTCTTCGGCCAGTTCGTGGTCATCCCGGCCACGGCGGCCGATGAAGTCGACCGCTTCCCTCCCTACGCCCCGTTCGCCGCGCCCTATGCGACCGTGGCGATCATCGGCGTCGCCTGCGTCCAAGTGGCGCTGGTCGCGGTGTGGATGCTGCTCACCATGGTCCGACGCGGCGCGATCTTCACCCAGAGTGCCTTCCGCTGGGTCGACACCATCATCGGCTCCTCGGCCGTGGCGACGCTGTTGGCGCTCGGTGTCACCGGGCATCTCGCACTGGCCGAGATCCCCACTCCCGACGACGACAACATGGCCGTCATCAGCGCCCTGGCCGCCGCGCTGGCGAGCGTCGGCGTGGGGGTCGCGTTCATCATGCTCGTCGTCGTCATGCGCGGTCTGCTGCGCAAGGCGACGGATCTGGAGACCGAGATCGCCGAGGTCGTGTGAGATGGCGATCGTCGTCGACCTGGACGTACAACTCGCCAAACGCAACATGTCGGTCGGAGAGTTCGCCGCCGCCGTCGGCATCACGCCGGCCAACATCGCCGTGCTGAAGAACGGGCGTGCCAAGGCGGTGCGGTTCACGACGCTCGACGCGATCTGCCGCATCCTCGACTGCCAGCCCGGCGACGTACTGCGCTGGATCCCGGACGACCAGGACGACGCGGGCGACGGGGACTACGGGAGCGGCGCTGCGAGCCGCGAGAGGAGCGGCGCCGGGCTCGCCGGCTGAACATCCGCGAAGGCCCGCCGCGACCCGCCACGACGGGCCCGGCACCACAGTCCGCCGCCACGAGTCGCCGCCACGGGCCCGCCACGACGACCCACCGCCACGGCCGGCCGCGCCGGCCGCCTCCGCGCATGGCAATCCAGGAGATGCAGCGCACCGCGGCCTTCTGTGAACGTGGCGCAGGACCGGAGGTGCGCCGCCTCCCGGGCGCCCGCCCGCGCACGCGGCCACGGCAGAGCGGATTGGACTGACGCGATGGTCTCCACGAATTCCGAGGGCGTCACCTCGGTGCAGCGGCGCTTCGCCGAGCAGGCGCGCCGCACTCCCGACGCCGTCGCCCTGTCCTCGGGCGGGACGTCGCTCACCTACCGGCAGCTCGACGCGCGGGCCAACCGGCTCGCGCACCGGCTGATCGCCCTCGGGGTGCGCCCGGAGGAACCCGTCGCGCTGCTGATGGAACGTTCGCCGGAGGTCGTCGTCTCGATCCTCGCCGTCGTCAAGGCGGGCGCCTGCTACCTGCCGCTGCACAGCGCGTACCCGCCGGAGCAGATGCGCCGGATCGTGGAACGCGCCGGCCGTCCCCTGGTGCTCACCGACGCGGTGATGCGCGAACGGGCCGAGGCGCTGGGGACCCGGACGCTGGAACCGGCCCGTGACGAGGTGCTCGGCTCCCCCGGCTCGCTGCCCGACGACGATCCGGAGGTGGCCGTCGACGGCGACGCCACCGTCTACGTCATCCACACGTCGGGCTCCACCGGCGACCCCAAGGGCGTCGCGGTCACGCACCGCGGTGTGCTCGGCCTCGCCGCCGACTCCTGCTGGGACGGCGAGGGCCAGCGGCGCGTCCTGTCGGTGGCGCCGTACGCCTTCGGGGTGTCGACGTACGAGCTGTGGGTTCCGCTGCTGCGCGGCGGGCGCCTGGTCGTCGCCCCGCCCGGCGACCTCGATCTGCGCACGCTGCGCGAACTCTTCATCCGGGAACGCATCACGGCCGTCCATCTCACGGCGGGCCTGTTCCGGGTCTTCGCCGAGGAGGCCCCGGAGAGCTTCGCCTCCCTGTCCGAGGTGCTCACCGGCGGCGATGTGATCGCCCCGACCGCGGTTCTGCGGGTGCTCGAAGCCTGCCCGGGGCTGGTGGTGCGGGCCATGTACGGGGCGACGGAGGTGTCCTCGTTCGCCGCGCAGGCGGCCCTGACATGCGCCGAGGACCTGGCGCTGGGCGTGCCCGTGGGGTGGCCGCTGGACGGCGTCGACGCCCGTCTGCTCGACGAGCGGCTCGCGCCGGTCGCGGACGGCGAGGTGGGCGAGCTCTGCATCGGCGGCGACCGGCTGGCCGCCGGGTACTTCCGGCGCCCCGATCTGACCGCCGAGCACTTCGTCCCCGATCCGGTCGGCGGCCCCCGGGACCGCCTGTACCGCACCGGCGACCTCATGCGGCGCAACGCGGCAGGACTGCTGGAGTTCGCCGGGCGCACCGGGGACCTGGTCAAGATCCGCGGTTACCGGGTGGAGCCCGCCGCCGTGGAGCACGCCCTCGCCGCGTTGCCCGAGGTGGCCCACGCGGCGGCCGTGGTCCGCGAACCGAGCCCCGGGGACAAACGGCTGACGGGCTACGTCGTCCCGCGTACGCCCGGCTGCGACGTCCGCGCCCTGCGCGCGGCCCTGGGCGAGATCCTGCCCGAGTACATGGTCCCGGACACGATCGTGGAACTGTCCGGGCTGCCGCTGACCCCCAACGGCAAGCTCGACCGTTCCGCCCTCCCCGAGCCCGTCGGCACGGCCTCGGCCGCCGGCACGGCCGCGTACGGCGAACCGGGCGAGGGCGGCGAACCGGGCGAGGGCGCGGACGGCGAACCGGACAGGGCCGCAGGCGCCGAGCCGGACGGCGAGCGGCGGCGTCACCTCGGCCGCATCTTCGCGGGCGTCCTGGGGGTGCCGTCGGTCGCCGCCGACGACAACTTCTTCGACCTGGGCGGGCAGTCCCTCCAGGCCATGCGCCTGGTCTCCCGGGTCGAGTCGGAGCTCGGCGTCGAGATCTCCGTCGGCGAGGTGTTCAACCACCCCACGGTAGCCGAACTCTCCTCCAGGGTCGGCCAGTTGAGCTCCTCCGCCACCCGCTGAACCACCACCCTCCGAACCGCCCACCGACCGAACCGCCGAACTGCCACCCGTCGAACCACCGAACCGCCACCCGAAGACTGCCGTCCGACACCCACCATCCCGCCCACCCACCATCCCGCCAATCCGCCGAACCACCGCCCCGCCCTGCCTCCCATCCCCTCTCTGCTGTCTGTCGTTCCGTCATCCGCCGTGCCCCGCCCCGGGCTCGGCACCACCCCGGTCGGCATGCCGGACCGGTCACCGAATGAGAAAGGACTGGTCTTCCGTGACCATCACTGACGTGCGGCCGGAGTCGAACGAACCGGGCCGGCGCATCCCGCTCTCCTACAACCAGGAGTTCCTGCGGGGCTTCGACAAGGGCACCACGGACGGCGCGTTCGGCCACCGTCACACCCTCGTCTGCGGCTGGCGGGTCACCGGCGCCGTGGACACCGACGCCCTTCGCGGGGCCCTCGACGACGTCGTGGAACGGCACGAGGTCCTGCGCACCTCGGTGCTCGGCGACGCGGCCGGCGGCCACCAGGTGGTGCACCCGCCGGCCCCGGCGGAGCTGCGGGTGGTGGACCTGCCGGTCGACGGCGGTACGCGCGAGGAGCGCGCCGAGGCGTTCCTCAACGGCCTGGACGCCGCCCCGTTCTCCGTGACCCGGCTCCCGCACATCCGGGCCGAGTTCGGACGCTTCGACGCGAACGACGGGGTGCTGGTGCTCGTCACCCACCACACGGCCACCGACGCCTGGTCGCTCCAGGTGATCATGCGGGACCTGGCGGACTTCTACGAGGCCCGTGCCGAGGACCGGCGGGCCGCGCCCGAGCCGGCGTACCAGTACCAGGAGTTCGCGCGTCGGCAGCTGGAGAACGCCGGCAGCCCGCGCATGGACCGCGAGCGCGCCTACTGGCGCGACCGGCTCGCCGGCGCGCGGATCACCGGCGTCACCACCGACCGGCCGCGCGAGGAGGTGCCCAGCGCCTACGGCGTGCATCGGTTCGTGTTCGACATGGAGCTGTCGCGGCGTGTCACCGACTTCGCGCGGGCCACCCGCAGCACCCCGTTCATGGTGCTGGCCGCGGCGTACAGCGTGCTGCTGCGCCGTCGCACCGGCATCGCGGACGTGGTCTTCCCGACGTTCTCCTCCGGCCGTCAGGAGGAGCGGCTCACGGACTCCGTCGGGCCGTTCTTCAATTTCGTGCCGATCCGGATCGACACCACGGAGTGCGCCACGCTCGCCGACGTCCTCGACCGGGCGCGGACCGCGTGCCTGGGGGCGTACGAGCACGAGATCCCGTTCGCGCGGATCGCCGAGGACAGTCCGGCGCTGCTGGCGCCGTTCGCGGACGGGTTCCTGGCCGTGGTCGCGTTCGAGGTCCTGCAGTCCCCGTACCCGCTGGACGACCGTGCCGTCGCCGGCGCGCGGTTCAGCGAGATCCGCCGCAGGGTCCTTTCCCAGGAGGTCAGTTCGGCGATTCCGGACGGCGGGCTGTGGGCGATGGACGTCCTGCCGGGCGGGGAGCTCGCCGGAAGCCTCAAGTTCGACCACAACCGGTTCGACGAGGCGACCGCGGTCGGCCTCGTCGAGGAGTTCCGCGCCCTGCTGCGCGGCCTCGTCGAGGCCCCCGGCACACCGCTGTCCGACGCCTGACCCGGCGCCCGGGGCCGACGTCGGCCCCGGCGCCCGGCCCGACGTCGGCCCGGGCGTCCGCCGGCACGTCCGCACCCGCCGCCATGTCCACGCCCGGCGCGCGTCACGGCCCGGCCCGTGACGTCGTCCCACGACCCGCGAGAAGGGGAACCGATCCACGATGACCACCACCCTGGCCGACACCGTCGCCGCGCCCGCGGCGCCCCCCGAGCCCGACCTCACCCCGGACGAGGTCGTGGCCCGTGCCGAGGCCCTGGCCGCGACTCTCGTCGAGCGGCAGGCCGAGACCGAGCGGCGCGGCTTCTACGCCGAGGACACCCATGAGGCGTTCTCCCGGGCCGGCTTCTACCGCATCCTCGTGCCGCGCCGTTACGGCGGTTACGAGTTCGGGCCCGCCACCTTCCTGCGGGTGGCCACCGCGCTGGCCCGGGGCTGCCCGTCGACCGGCTGGATGTACTTGTTCGGCGCGGCCCACGCGCTGGTCGCGGGCACGCTGTTCGACGAACGCGTACAGAACGAACTCTTCGCGTCCGGAGAGTTCATCTGCCCGGCGACCGTCGCCCCGGCGGGGAGCGCCGAGCCGGACGGCGAGGGCGGCTGGATCCTCAGCGGCACCTGGAACTACTGCTCCGGCGCGCCCTACGCCACGCACTTCATCGGCCACACGCTGGTGTCGCAGGGCGAGGGGCTGCCGCCCGCGCCGATGCTGTTCGTCGTCTCCCGCGACCAGTTCGAGCGCCTCGACGACTGGGGCGACCAGCTCGGTCTCAAGGGCAGCGGCTCGCACAGCCTGCGCGTCGACGGCGCCCGGGTGCCCGGTCACCGGACCCTGGGCGGCCACCTCAGCCAGATCACCGTCACCGACGACACCCCGGGGCGGCGCCTGCACGGGGCCGAGTACGGCGGCGGCCCGCTCAGCTTCATGCTGCTCGAACTCGGCGCGCTCGCCATCGGCATGGCCAAGGGCGCGCTGGACGCGTACGAGGAGCTGATGCGTACCCGTACCACCTCGTTCTTCCCCATCGTGCCGCGCACCGAGGACCCCGACTTCCAGTTCCGCTACGGCGAGGCCACCGGCCTCATCGCCACCGCCGAGGCGGCCATGCGCGACGCGGTCCGCCAGTGGCAGGAGCTGTGCCTGAAGGACGCCGCCGCGTTCACCCGCGAGGAGGAGCTGAGGCTCGCCACCATCAGCCGCGAGACCGTACGGCTGTGCTGGCGGGCGGTCGAGGGGCAGCTCTTCCCGACCGCGGGCTCCAGTTCCGTACGCCACGGCCACCGCATCGAACGGGTGTGGCGCGACCTGTCGATGCTGCACAGCCACGCGGGGAACGGCGTGTTCCTGTCGACGCTCGCCAACCGCGAGCTGGCCCAGGCCCACTTCGCCACGCCCTGACTGCCCCCTCCCCCTCCCCCTCCCCCCGCCTCCCTCCGTCGCCCGCCCCGCACCGCTGGAAGACCGCACCTCTGGAAGACCCGGTCCTCGGAAGACCCCGCCCCTTTGAAGAGAAGACGGATACCTCCATGGAGCAACGCTGCCCGTTCGCCCTCGACACCACCGGTCGTGACATCCACGGCGAGGCCGCCGCCCTGCGCGCGCAGGGCCCGGCCTCGCGGGTGGAACTGCCCGGAGGCGTCATCGCCTGGTCCCTCAACGGCCACGAGGAGATCAGGAAGGTGCTGACCGATCCGCGGGTCACCAAGAGCGCCCGCAACCACTGGCCGGCCTTCATCAACGGCGAGATCCCCCCGGACTGGGAGATGATCAGCTGGGTCGCCATGGACAACATGGTCACCGCGTACGGCAAGAACCACGTCCGGCTGCGCAAGCTGGTCGGCAAGGCGTTCACCCCGCGCCGTACGGAGGCGTTCCGCCCCCGGGTCGAGGAACTCACCGAGGAACTGCTCGACGCGCTGGCGGCGACGGAGCCGGGCGAGGTCGTCGACCTGCGCGAACGCTTCGCCTATCCGCTGCCGGCGCGCCTGGTGGCCGACCTGATCGGCATGCCGGAGGAGGCCCGCGTGAAGACCGCGAAGGTCATCGACGCGATGGTGGACACCACGGCCACCCCGGAGCAGGCCCAGGCGGTCCTGGCGGGGTGGCGCGGGGCGATGGCCGAGCTGATCGCCGACAAACGTCGGGAGCCGGGCGAGGACATCACCAGCGACCTGGTCGCGGCCCGTGACGAGGACGGCTCGCGCCTCTCCGAGGACGAGCTCACCGACACCATCTTCGCGATCCTGGGGGCCGGTTCCGAGACCACGATCAACTTCTTCGACAACGCCATCACCGCCCTGCTGAGCAACCCCGACCAGTTGGAGCTGGTCCGCTCCGGCCGCGCCACCTGGGACGACGTCATCGACGAGACCCTTCGGGTCGAATCGCCGCTGGTCCACCTGCCGCTGCGGTACGCGGCCGAGGACATCGAGCTGGGCGGCGTCACGATCCCGAAGGGCGACCCGATCCTGGTCAACTACAGCGCGGTGGGACGCGACCCCGGCCTGCACCCGAACGCCCCCGAAGCCTTCGACCTCACACGCGAGAACAAGGAGCACCTCACCTTCGGTCTGGGCCCGCACTTCTGCATGGGCGCCGGCATCGCACGGCTGGTCGCCGCCACGGGCCTGTCCCGTCTCTTCGAACGCTTCCCGGACCTCGCGCTGGCCGTGGACCGCGCCGACCTCCAGCCCCTGCCCACCTTCATCATGAACGGGCACCGCAGCCTGCCCGTACGGCTGACCTCACGCGTGCCCGCGGGGGCGACAACGAACTGAGACGCCGAACCGCGCGCCGGGGCGGGGCCTGCCGGACGGTCTCGCCCCGGCGATTGTCAGTGGCGCCTGCCAGACTCGCCGCCATGACGAGCGATGTGCGGTTGCGGGTTGTCGAGGACGCCGATCTGGAGCTGTTCCTCCAATACGAAAACGATCTGGAGGCGGTCCGGCGTTCGAAGTTCGCGCCCCGGGACCGGGAGAAGTTCATGACCCACTGGGCCACGAAGGTCCTCGGGGAGCCCACCGTTCGCGTCCGGACCGTCACCGTGGACGGTGAGACGGCGGGCAACATCGTCGCCTGGTGGGACGAGGACAAGCGCTTCATCGGCTACTGGCTCGGCCGGAAGCACTGGGGCCGGGGCATCGGCACCCGGGCGCTGACGCTGTTCCTGCGGCAGGAGAAGACCCGCCCGTTGTACGCCGACCCCTTCGCCGGGAACACGGGCTCGGTACGGCTGCTGGAGAAGCACGGCTTCCGGCACACCGGGACCGTGCGGTACGGCGAGTACGAGCACGCGATGCTCGTACTCGCCGAGGACGCATGAAGGAGACGGACATATGAGGAGGACGCGGGAAAAGGAGGTATGAGGCGGCACGGACGAACGGCGCGGACGAACGGCAAGGGGTCGCGGACGGCGGTGACAGCGGGGTGCCGGCGCGACCGTCTTCATCCGATCCGGGCGGCGACGGTCCGTGCGCATTCCAGGGCCTCGGTGCGCGTGGTGTCCACCTCCAGGTCGTAGAACACGTCCCGGTGCACCTTCTCGGCCTGTGACGCGGCCATGCCGCTGATCCGGTCGCCGCGGGCGGTCTCGCGGCCGGCGGCGACCTCGCCCTCGCATCGGACGCCGACCCACAGCACGTTCAGCCCTTCCAGGGCGTTCCGCCACCGCTGCTGGGACTCCGCCCCGCCGAGGAAGACGTCGTCGATGATGATCCGGGCGCCCGCGCGGGCCATCGCGGCGATCCCCTCCATCCACGCCGCCTCCAGCGCCCGGAACGCCGTGCCGACGCTCACGCTGCCGTCCTCGGCGAGATCGATCCCAGCCTCCGCCTCCTGCAGGGACACGGGCATGATCTCGATCAAGGTGTCGATCCCGACGGCGAGCCATGGATCCGGCAGCACCGCCTGTAGACACCGGGCGATTCCGGACTTACCCGAACTGGATCCGCCGTTCAACACGATTACCTGAGTGGTCACCAGGTCACGGTAGGCGCGCTCCCCGCCATACCGAAACCGTTTTCCGGAGTGGGCGAATCCGGGCTCCGCGCTTCGGTGGCGCACGCGACGCGCTTCGGTGGCGTACGCGACGCGTGTGCGCTGTGTCCGCATACGCCGATTCCCCGGCCACGCGACTGGTCACCCGTATCCGCATCCGCATCCGCGCGCCCCGTTTCCCGTACGCGCGTGCATCGTGTCCCGTGCCCGCGTATGTTTCCGGTTCCCGGAATACTGCGGGAGGACTTCCCTGCCCGTTCCGGGAGAGGCGCGGTCCCCGGCCGGAAGGTCATCCTGGCGGGGAAACCACGGCGAGGGGTCTATCCGTTGTGGTGACGGAAGTTGCTCACATGGTGGAGGGGCGGAGGTTCGGAACCGTGACGGAATTGTTCGAGGCAGCCGTGGACGTGTTCATGCTGGCCGTGGGCCTGGGATGCGTATGGCTGGGTTGTTCGGCCACACACCGGCGCCACCAGTATCCCGAGCTGGCCCGGGGGCCCGCCTGGGCCACCCGCACCTGGGGCCTCGGTTTCGTGTTGCTCGGCATGTCCCTGGCCATCGCGTCGGTGGGCCGGCTGACCGGCGAGACGTGGAGCTGGCCGTCGGCCGTGATGCGCTGGGTCGCCGGGCCGCTGGTGGTCGGCTCGATCCTGGCCTCGATGCTGTCCCGACACCGGCCGCGCCGGAACGGCCGGACGGCGGAAGCGGTGGACGAGGGGCGTCGGGCCTGAACCGGGGCACAATCCGCCCGCCGATCAGCCGGCGGACACGAACCGTCGGCAACTCCCCAGTCCCACTTCCTGACGTATAGTCAGTTTTGATGCGCCTGAATTCGCGGGCTGCCCTCGGACGGCGAGGAGTGGACGATGACTGGTATGACCGTCGGGTTTGTCGGGCTGGGTGCGATGGGGCAGGGCATGGCCGCCAACCTGGTACGCGCCGGCCACCGCGTACTGGTCTGGAACCGCTCGCCCGAGCCGGTCGCCACGCTGGTGGGGCGGGGCGCCGAGGCGGCCGACGGACTGGCCGGGGTCTTCGCCGCCGACGTGGTCGTCTCCATGCTGGCCAGCGACACCGTCGTGGAGCGGCTGCTGCTGGACCCGGCCCTCCTGTCAGCCGCGAGCGCCACCGTGCACATGAACATGGCGACTGTCTCGCCCGCACTCGCCGACCGCGCCGAAGCGCTGCACGCCGACCACGGCATCGGGTATCTGTCAGCGCCCGTGCTGGGCCGGCCCCCGGTGGCGGCGGCCGGGCAGCTGAACGTCCTGACCGCGGGCGACCCGGCCCTGCTGGAGCGCGTCACCCCCCTGTTGGCCGCCATCGGGCAGCACTCCTGGAACTTCGGCGCCCGTCCCAGGCAGGCGAACGTCGCCAAGATCGCCGTCAACTTCCTGGTGGCCTGCGCGATCGAGTCCATGGCGGAGGCGTGCACCCTGGCCGAGGCCAACGGAGTGCCCGCCACCGATCTGGTGGACATGCTCACCCACACGGTCTTTCCCGGCCCCGTCTACAGCGGCTACGGGCCGATGGTGGCCGAGCGGCGATACGAGCCGGCCGGCTTCCGCCTCCCGCTCGGCCTGAAGGACGTCGACCTCGCGCTCACCACCGGCGCCGAGGGCAACGCCCCGCTGCCGTTCGGCAGCGTCCTTCGGGACGCCTTCCTCGACGCCCTGGCGCACGGGGACCACGACAAGGACTGGGCCGCCATCACGGACGTCTCCCGCCGCCGGGCGGGCCTGCCCGTGTGATGGGGTGCCGGAACACAGGGCCGGGGCGGCTACGAGAGCGGGGGCCGTCCCGGCCCGAGGGCGCGGGACCATCCGCGCAACCGATGCGCGCGGCCGGGCGCTCTTCTCGTACGGGCTCCTCTCCCCGACAATGACCCTCAACTGTCTGGCTTTGGGGGGAACTTGTGTCGGACCGTGGTTCCACTCCTGTTCCGCCCTCCATGCGCGGAGTCGCGCGGGAATTCGAACTCGGCTCGCGCCAGGGCCTGGTATGGACCGAGCCCAAGCGCTTTCCGTGGACCGTGGTACTGCTGCCGGCGCTGATCGGGCTGCCGATGTTCTCGCTGGGGATTTCGACCGCGGTGGAGAACCAGCGGAGCCACGGCACCTGGTACTACGCGCTGCCGCTGCTCGTCCTGGGGGCCGCCATAGTCGCCGCGGCCGGGTACTTCCTCTTCCTGGCGCTCACGAGACGGCGGACGCAGGTCTGGGTGGGCCACTACCAGCACGGCATCGTCCGGGAGGTCGCCGGGCACGTGCCGGAGGCATACTCGTGGGACGAGATCGACGGCATCCGGCGGCGCAGCACCCAAGTGACGAACGGCATCGTCAGCGCCACCACGCACGAACTCTGGGTGTCTCCCCGTGAGGGCGCCGAGATCACGGTGACCGACGAGTACGAGGGGGCCGCCCGGTTCACCGACGAACTGGACAAGGCATTCACGCGCGCACGCCTGCCGCAGGACAGCGACCGGCTGAAGGCGGGCGAACGGGTCGACTTCTTCGGGGTCCACCTCGATCCCGCCGGTGTCGGGCACCTCGGCGACCGGCTCGGCTGGCACGAGGTCGGCCGGGTCACGGTGAAACACGGCTGGCTGGAGATCCACCGGCACGATGGCGGAAAGCCGTGGATGAGGCTCCCCGTGGAGGCGGTCCAGAATCTGTCAGTCTTCCTGGCCCTCGTCGCAAGGATGCGCCGGCAGGCGGCCGGGGACCGGCCGCGATCGGACGATCCGGCCTGATCCGGCGAAGGCGGTTTGACCTGGCTGCTCGACCGCGTGTTCAGGACGTCCGAGAAGGCAGCCGCGGAACTGAGGAAGCCGCACGGAAAAGGGCCGTCTGTCGCGCGGCGTTCGAAGAAGTCAGACGATCTCATCGCGTCCGTCTGCGGTTTCGGCACGACGGACACGCTGGTGCGGGCGTTCCGCCGCCGCCTGAAAACGACGCCGACGGAGTACCGGCGGCGGTTCCGGGTGCCTCCGGCACCCTGACACCGTTGCCGGGGCCGAGGGCTGTTCCGCAGCCCCGGCCCCGGTCCTGGCCCCGTCCCGGCCCGTCCGGCGAATGATGGGAGCCAGGCGGCGGGCGCGGTGAGCGGTTCAGGAGACGAGCACCTGCTGGCTCTGCCGTGAGCCGCGCAGGACCCGGAACATCATGCGCGGGCTCATCAGGGCCTGCGGCGGCTCGACGAGGCCCGCCACCCTCATGAACGTGCCGGTGACCTCGCCGTCGTGGACGGCCGCCGCCTGGAGGCGGGCCATGTAGGCGCCGCCCATGCGGACCTTGGCCGTGCGGCGGCCCTCCACCTCCGGGAAGCCGAGGTCCCCGCCGGCCGAGAAGTCCCACGGCACGTCGATGACCTTGGCGATGTCGCGCTGGAACCCGGCCGGGTCCGGCACCGGGCCACGGGCCAGGTGGGTGCGGAGCACCAGGGCCTCCAGGGCGGACACCGTCATGCCCTGGCCGTAGACCGGGTTGAAGCTGCACGCCGCGTCGCCCACCACCAGGAACCGGCCGGGGAACCGGTCCAGTTGCTCGTAGCGGCGTCGCACGCTCGCCGGGTAACGGAAGACGTCGCCGTCCCCGACCGGTTCGGCGTCCCGCAGGGCGTCGTGGATGTCGCTCACCGGCAGGGTCCTGGTCCAGGCGAGGAACCCTTCGAGGTCGGCGGGCGCGCTGTCGCCGAGCACTCCGGTGAGGGACACCACGACCAGGCCGTCCTCGATGCGGGAGAGGAACGCCCCGCGGGGATGGCTCGGCGAGGACACCGGGTTGATGGAGAGGTCGCCGCGCAGCACCGACGGGTCGCGCAGCCGGAACCGGCGGGTGGTGTAGCTGAGGTCGATCTTGATGCGCTCTTCCTCGGGGCGCGCGTAGCCCAGCTGCTCCAGCCACAGCGGGGTGCGCGAGGCGCGGCCGGTGGCGTCGACGACGAGGTCGGCCTCCAGGACGCGCTCCGGCGCGTCGGACCGGCGGCTCTGCACCCTGACTCCCGTCACCGTGGTGCGGGCGTCGTCGGTGACGAGGCCGACGATGTCGTGCAGGTCCCGGAAGGTGACGTTCTCGATGGCGGCCACCCGTGCCCGTACCCGGCTCTCCAGCAGGGGCCGGGTGGCCGACACGCACACCAGGCCGGTGGTGGACGGTCGCAGGCGGCGGCCGTTGAAGTACCAGCGCAGCTCGCCGAGGTCGCCGGTGGGGATGCCGGCGGCGACGGCCTCCTCGGTGAACCCGGGGAACAGTTCGTCGAGGATCTGCTGCCCCCTGGCGAGGAGGCCGTGGACATGCCTGCCCTGGGGCACGCCCCGACGGGCTTCGGCACTGGGGGACATGTCGTCGCGTTCCACGATGACGACATCGCGATATGTGTCGGCGAGCACCCGTGCGGCCAGCAGGCCGGCCATGCTGCCGCCGAGTACCACCACGCGGTCGCCGGTCGGGACGGCCATCGCGGTCACCTCCTTCGATTCGTTGTCGGGGCCGGCTCAGGCGGCGTGGCGCGGGCTGTTCTGGTACGCGGCCAGCAGCCACCGCCCGTCGCGCTTGACCACGACCCAGGAGGCGTGGACCGCGCGCTCGGGGCTGGGCTCGGTCTCGCCGGGGGCGAGGATGCCGCCGCGGGTGATGAGGATGCCGGACTCGGCGTCGGCGAACCGGATGTCGACCGGGGTGCCGGTGACCCGGGTGCCCTTGAAGGGGCCCGCGAAGGCGTTCGTCATGAAGGTGCGGATGGCGTCCCGGCCCTGCTGGAAGTGACCGGGAAGGATCATGGTGCCGTCGGGGGTGAAGACGTCGGCGAACGCGTCGGCGTCGTGCGCGGCCCAGGCGGCGACGATGCGCTGGGGCAGGGCGGCGACGGCCGCCTTGTCCTCGGCGGGGATCTCGACGGCGGCGGGGGCGGTGGCGGTGGTCTGTGCGGTCATGGCGGTCTGCTCCTGGTTCCGGGGCGAGTCATGGTGTGGGTCGAGGTGTGCGTGCGGGCCTGTGCTCAGGTGTGGGCTGAGGCGTGTAGCAACGCGCGTGTTCAGGCGTGGGTCGATGTTTGTGGCGATGTTTGCATCGCCGTTTGTATCGCTGTTTGTGGCGATGTTTGCGAGGTTGTTTGCGCGGGGGTTTGTGTCGGAGTTTGCAGAGAGGTTGACATCCAGGCCCACTCAAGTGTTTGTGGACAGGTTTGTCGGCGTGTTCACAGCACTGTTTGTGGTGGGACCGGCCCAGCCGTTCCGCCGAGCCGCATGTGACGGAATGTCAGATGTACAGCGTGTTGGGCTCCTGGCCGCACAGAACGCGGCCGTACAGCTCGGCGTTGGTGTTCGGGTTCATCAGGGCGTGCAGGTTGACCGCCTGGATGTCGCGGACGACGCGCTGGATGGGAACGTCCTGGTAGATCGAGGAACCGCCGCTCGCGGAGGCCAGCAGGTCCACGGCTTCCTTGGCGAGCCTGCACACCGCGCCCATGTCGGCGCGGGCGCGGGCGCGCTCCTCCAGGGTCCACTGCTCCCCCGACTCCCCCTTGCCGTCGACGAGGGAGGTCAGCCGGTGCGCGTGGAACTCCGCCTGGTCGACCTTGAGGGTGGCCTCGGCGACCTGGAGGTGGGTCAGCGGGGCCTCCGCCTGCTGGGCGTAGGAGGTGTAGGTGATCGTGCGTCCCGGCAGGCGCTCGAAGAACACGTCCTTGGCGGCCCGGGCGAGGCCGAGCGCGGTGCCGACGGACGAGGCGGAGGCGACGGGCAGCAGCGGGGTGCGGTAGATCGGCGTGGCCGCGTTGAGCTCGGAGGCGTACTGCCCCTGGAGGATCGCGCCGAGCGGCAGCACCCGCTCCTGCGGCACGAAAAGGTCCTGGGCGACCGTGCTGATGCTGCCCGTGCCGCGCAGGCCCGAGGTGTCCCAGTCGTCGACCAGGTGCAGGTCACCGATGGGGACGAGGGCCATGACCGGCTGCGGGGGCCCGTCCGGGGCCTGGAGCACGGCGATGATCTCCTGCCAGTGGCTGTGCCGGGCGCCGCTGACGAAGCCCCACTTTCCGTTGACCGTGATGCCGCCGGGAGCCGGCACGGCCAGGGCCGAGGGACTGAGGGTGCCGCAGATGCGGACGTCGGGGGTGGCGAACACCTCGTCCTGAACGCTGTCGGGGAACAGGCAGGTCATCCAGGTGGGAATCCAGTACACGGCGGTGGTCCAGGCCGCGGCGCCGTCGGCACGGCCCAGCTCGGCCGCGACGTCGACGAGCGTACGGGTGTCGGCCTCGTAGCCGCCGTAGCGCTTGGGGACCCGCAGCTTGAAGAGGCCCGCGTCGGCCAGTGCCTCGATGGTCTCGTCCTGGAGTCGCCGGTCCTTCTCCGCCTGCGCGGCGTTCTTCTTCAGAAGCGGTGCCAACTCTGCTGCGCGCTCGACGAGTTGGGCGCGAGTGGGAATGTCGGCGGTGAGCATCGGTGTCCTCCTGGACGTCACGAGGGAGAGCGGGCCGTGCCAGTGCCTCGACCGGCGGGGGTCGCCCGACGGGGGGCAGACGACGCCGGGAGAGGCACTGGAGAGACCGTCACACCCGCGCGCGGGCGGCGGCACCTTTTGGATTGCGATGTTGGCGACCGCCCGCCCAGGTCCGCACGACCGCCGAAACGGGTCCGCACGACCGCCGAAACGAGCGCCCGTCGGCCGCCGGCCGGTCTACCGGCCGGCGGCAGGTGTGGCACACCAGGACGCGCGAGGTGTGGCACACGAGGAGAAGACCCGCCCGCCCGCCGACTGCCACGATGGCTTCCCGACAGGCCCGCGTCAGTGCCCTGCACCCGTCCCACGAACCGGATTCGCGACGGACCCCGACCGGTATCCCACCGGACTCCCAACGGACCCCCGGTGGACTCCCACCGGACTCCCAGCGGGTCCCAGTGGACTCCAGCGGACAGGACTCCGGGACCGGCGCGGGCCGGGGACATTCGAGAACTCCCGGCAGAAGACGGGCAGGACAGGAAGAGGGGCACATGACCGACCAGCACCGCTCCGCCGCCGACGGGGAGACGCGGGCACCGGGCAGCCGGCCGCTCACCGGTGAGGAGTACGTCGAGAGCCTCCGCGACGACCGGCAGGTCTTCCTGTACGGCGAGCGGGTCAAGGACGTCACCGCGCACCCCGCCTTCCACAACCCGGTGCGGATGACCGCGCGGCTCTACGACGCGCTGCACGACCCGGCCACCCGGGACGTGCTCACCACCCGGACCGACACCGGCAGCGGCGGCTTCACGCACCGCTTCTTCACCACCCCCCGCAGCGCCGATGACCTGGTCGCCGACCAGCGGGCCATCGCCGCGTGGTCGCGCATGAGCTACGGCTGGATGGGGCGCAGCCCCGACTACAAGGCGGCGTTCCTCGGCACGCTCGGCGCCAACGCGGACTTCTACGCGCCGTTCGAGGAGAACGCGCGTCGCTGGTACCGCGAGTCGCAGGAGAAGGTCCTCTACTGGAACCACGCGATCGTGCACCCGCCGGTGGACCGCAGCCTGCCGCCGGAGGAGGTGGCGGACGTCTTCGTCCACGTGGAGAAGGAGACCGACGCCGGGCTGGTGGTGAGCGGTGCGAAGGTGGTGGCGACCGGCTCCGCGCTGACCCATCACAACTTCATCGCGCACTACGGACTGCCGGTCAGGAAGAAGGAGTTCGCGCTGGTGGCGACGGTGCCGACCGGCGCCCCCGGGGTGAAGCTGATCTGCCGCCCCTCGTACACCGCCACCTCGGCGGTCATGGGCAGCCCGTTCGACTATCCGCTGTCCTCGCGCCTGGACGAGAACGACACGATCCTCGTCATGGACAAGGTCCTCATTCCGTGGGAGGACGTCTTCGTCTACGGGGACCTGGCCAAGATCCAGATGTTCTCCTCGCACTCCGGCTTCATGGAGCGGTTCACCTTCCACGGCTGCACCCGGCTCGCCGTGAAGCTGGAGTTCATCGCCGGGGCCCTGGCCAAGGCGCTGGAGATCACCGGCACACAGGACTTCCGCGGGGTGCAGACCCGGCTGGGCGAGGTGCTCGCCTGGCGGAACCTCTTCTGGGGACTCTCGGACGCGGCGGCCCGCAACCCCGTCGAGTGGCGGGACGGGGCCGTGCTGCCCAACCCCCAGTACGGCATGGCGTACCGCTGGTTCATGCAGATCGGCTATCCGCGGGTCAAGGAGATCATCCAGCAGGACGTGGCGAGCGGGCTGATCTATCTCAACTCCAGCGCCGACGACTTCAAGAACCCGGAGATCCGGCCCTACCTCGACAAGTACGTCCGCGGTTCGAACGGCGTCGGCTCCGTCGAGCGGGTCAAGGTGCTCAAGCTGCTGTGGGACGCGGTCGGCAGCGAGTTCGGCGGCCGGCACGAGCTGTACGAGCGCAACTACGCCGGCAACCACGAGAACACCCGCGCGGAGCTGCTGTTCGCGCAGACCGCGAGCGGCCAGATGGACGACTACAAGGCGCTGGTCGACCAGTGCCTGTCGGAGTACGACCTCGACGGCTGGACGGTGCCCGACCTGTCGTCGTTCGACGACTTGCGCGAGGCCCGCAGGAACCTGCTCGGCGACTGACCGCCGCCGTCCCCGAGCACGGAGACGGCCGCGGGACCCCGACGGGTTCCGCGGCCGTCGCGCCAGGCCGGCAGGGGCCGCGGACAGCGGGCCCGAGGGCTCACCCGTCGGCCAGCAGGTCGGCCAGGTAGGGGGCGATCACCCGGCGCACGATCTTGCAGTCGAGCAGCAGGGTGCCGGAGCAGCCCCGCTCCCGCCAGGCGGTGACGGCGTCCAGATCGGCGGCCCGGCGGACGGTGACCGCCTCGGCGCCCAGGGCGCGGGCGAGCCCGGCGAAGTCGGTGTCGGGAAAGGTCATGGTGGAGCCGTCCGCCCCGCGCGGCACGTACATGTGCTCCTCGAAGCCGTACGAGCCGTCGTCGTAGACCACCGCCAGGCAGGGGCGGCCCGTGCGCACCAGGGTGTCGAGTTCGGGCAGGCCCATGAGCGCGCCGCCGTCGCCCAGCGCCGCGACGGTGACCCGGTCGGGCCGGCCGATCGCGGCCCCGACGGCGCCGGAGAGCCCCAGCCCGATGCTCTGGAACGCGGCGCCGGTGAACACCATGGCGGCCGGATCGGGCACGGACCAGTACATGGCGGGCCAGCCGATGAAGTGGCCGCCGTCGAGGACCAGGGTGCGTTCCCCGGGCAGCAGGGCGGCGAGGGCGCGGGTGAGGGTGCGCGGGTCGATACGGTCCGCCGTCCCGGCGTCCTCGTACGGAACGTCGTGCCAGCGGGCCGACGCGAGGGCGCGGGTGCGTCCGGTGCGCCAGCCGGCGCCGGAACCGGCACGCGCGACGGGGCCTTCGAGGCGGTCGATCGCGTCGAGGAGCCGGACGGCGATGGCGGCGGCGTCGCCCCGTACCGTCAGATCCACCCGGGGCGGCGCCGGTTCGTCGGAGAGGTCGACGCGGACGACGGTGGCCGCCGGGTCGAGCAGACGGCCGCCGTGCAGGGTGAAGGTGTCCAGGCGGGCGCCGAAGGCCAGCACCACGTCGGCCCGTCCGATCAGTTCGGCCGGGCCCGGGGCGGAGAATCCACCGCAGATGCCCAGCGACCAGGGGCTGTCGTCGAAGAGGCCGTGGGCCATGACGGTCGTGGCGTACAGGGCGCCGATCCGGTCCCCGAGATCCCTCAGCACCTTGCCCGCGCCGCCGCGCCAGGCGCCGGCGCCCGCCAGCAGCAGCGGCCGCCGGGCCCCGGCGAGCAGGGCCGCGAGCCGCCCGGTCTCCCGGTCCGACGGGGTCGGCGAAGTCGGTGAAGTCAGCGAAGTCGGCGAAGTCGGCGGGGCGGTGTCGGGGGACGGTGATGGCGAGGGAGCGGTGGAGGGCGACTGCGGGGGCGAGAGCGAGCGGTTCGCGGTGATGTGGTGCGGGTCGGTCGGGCGCGGGTCGATGGAGTGTGCGTCGGCCTGAGACGCTTCGGCGTGAGGCGCGTCGGCCTGAGACGCTTCGGCGTGAGGCGCGTCGGTGCGATGTGCGTCGGTGCGATGTGCGTTGATGTGAGGTTCGTCGGCGTGAGGCGCGTCGGTGTGAAGCGCGTCGGTGTGAGGTGCCCCGTCGCCGGTCTCCGCGCCGAGGAGATCGTTCGGCAGGAGAACGACGACGGGGCACTGCCGGACCCGCGCGGCGGACAGTGCCGCGCGGGTGTGCGCCACCGCCGTACCGGGCTCGGTGAGCCGTACGACGGGGACGCCGAGGGAAGTGATCAGGGCGGTCTGGTCGATGTCGTGCGGACGCGGTCCGGCGAGCGGCGCGTCCCCGCTGAGCACCAGCACGGCGCTGCGGTTCTTGGCGGCCTCGGCCAGGGCGGTGGCGGTGTTGGCGATGCCCGGTCCGTGTGTGGTGGTGCATACGGCGACCTCGCCCGTGGCCCGGAAGTAGGCGTCGGCCATGCCCATCGCGCCCCCCTCGTGGCGGGCCGCGGTGTAGTGGACGCCGGACGCGGTCAGGGCGGCGGTGGCGAGGACGTTGCCCCCGCCGACGAGCCCGAAGGCGTGGCGTACGCCGTCGGCGGCGAGGGCGGCGGCCACTGCGGCCACAAGCGTGCTCATCAGGACTCCCGGGTCGTGTCTTCGGGCCGGCGTCGTCCGGCCGGAGGCCGGACCGTACGGCGTCCGGCGCGTACCGGACGGGGCTGGACGGAACGGGGCAGGGCCGGCCGGGACGGATCGCGACGGTACGAATCGCGAGGGGACAGGGCCGGCCGGGACGGATCGCGAGGGGACGGGCCGGGACGGGACGGGGGTCAGGCGAGTTCGAAGATGACCTCTCCGACCGTCATCTCGATCCGGTTGGTGCGGATCAGCCTCCAGCCGCCCTCCTCGAAGACCGACTCCCAGTCCTCGATGGTCGGCAGGAAGGTGCCCATCAGATCGTGTCCGAGCTCGAAACCGAGGGTGAAGACGGGCAGTTCGGTGTCCGGGATGGCGGTGCGCGTGGCGTCGCCGATCAGCAGGCGTCTGGCCGCGGGGAAGACCTCCCGGAGTCGCCGCAGGGTGGCCACGCACTGCTCGCGGGGCCAGAAGTCGTGGCCCATCATGAAGCAGGTGACCAGCTCGACCTCCGCGAACCCGGCGTGCGGCTCCAGGCCGAGGACGTCGCCGCGGACGAACTCGGTGCGGTCCGCGAGCCCGGCCTCGGCGGCCTCCTTGCGGGCCACGTCGAGGGAGGGGGCCGCGATGTCGACCCCGATGCCGGTGGCGCCGGGGAAGCGCCGCAGCACGTCCATGAGGCGGCCGCCGCTGCCGCAGCCGAGGTCGGCGACGCGGGTGAAGCCGAAGTCGAGGTTCTCGACGGCGTTCCAGAACGTCGGGGCGTAGGTGACCTCGTCGATCTCCCGGCAGGCGAAGGCGATGGCCGCCGGGTCGCGGCGGTAGTAGTCGTCGTGGCGGTTCTCGTTGCGCAGCACGCGGGGGATCTGCTGGAACAGTTCGGCGCTGCCCCGGCCCAGCCAGTGGAAGAACGACTTGTTGCGGTACATCACGTCGAAGCGGGGCAGGGGGGTGATGTGCGTGCTCTCGCGCCGGACCAGCCCGACGGAGGCCATGGCCCGGAACAGGCCGGTCGTCGCCAGCACGTCGAGGTCGTTGCGCTCGGCGAAGTCCGCGGTGTCGAGCGCGCGCTCGCGGTACAGCTCGTCGAGGGCGCCGATCTCCCATGCCGCCGCGATGGCGAACGCCGCGACGGCGGAGTTGTAGATGGTGGCAACGCTGCGTGCGTTGCTCTGCGCGATGTCAACGGTCACTGCTCAGCACCTCATCCCGGTGAGCCTTCGACGAGGGCCTCCCCCGCCGCCACCCCGCCAGGGCACTGGGGGGCGATTCGCGTTTCATGGTCCGAGCGGGCGCGGAGAGAGGTCATCTCCGCGGTTGCTCAGCTGTCCGGGCCGGTCGCGTCGGCCCGTCGTCCCGGCGGGTCGCTCCGGCCCGGGGCCTGCGGAGAAGCGTCGCTACGGGGGTGTCCGCGCCGGGGCGCCCGGACGCGGGCGGCGACGACGCGGTCGTGCTGCGCGGGGGTCAGGTCGCGGCGCAGCGCCCCGCAGAGGCGTACGAGGGCGTCGACCGCGGCGGTGGCCGCCGGGTCGCCGTCGTCGTAGGGGCAGAGGATCCAGGTCCGGCCGCTGAAGGGGCCGGCCCCGGCCGTCGCGGGCGCCGGGCGGGGGTCGGGCGGGGTGCCCGGTACGTAGCCGAGGAGGTCGCAGCCCCGCAGCCGGGCCTCCGCGACGATGCTCTCCTTGGCGTCGGTCGCGGCGATGTCGGTGTAGGCGTGGCCGAGGCCCCGGGCCTGTGCCTCGTAGAGCACGTCCACGACGGCGGCGGGCGGGGTGGCGACCACGACGAGGTCGTCCGCCGGGCGGCCCGGCAGCCAGAGAGTGCCGGCGCCGAGTTCCTGGGCGCGGACGACGGCTCGCGGGTCCTGGTCGAGGAGGTGCACCTCGACCCCGGCCGCGCGCAGCGCGCGTGCCACGGCGAGGCCGCGGGCGCCGCAGCCGATCACTGTCGCGGTGCGCAGGCGCGGGCGCGGGGGCGAGGCGGTGGGGGTCATGGTGGCCTCCTGGTGGGCTTCGGGGGCGGAGGAGGATTCGGTGGCCGGGGCGGGGGCGAGGGCGGTACGGGGCGACGGGGCCTGGTCCCGGAGCTGGTCCCGGGCTCGGGCGCGGGCGCATCTCAGTGGTGGTGGGCGAACTGGCCGGGCCTGCGGCCCTCGCCCGCGGGGCCGCGGTAGGCCTGGGCGATGCCGAGCCAGTGGTCGGCGTCGGCGCCGGTCGCGGTGAGCGCGAGGTCGTCACGGTGGCGCCGGCGGGTGACCAGGAGGCAGAAGTCGTGGGCGGGCCCGGTGATCCGCTGGGCGGCGTCCTCGGGGCCGAAGGCCCAGATCTCCCCGGAGGGCGCGGTGAGTTCGAAGCGGAAGGGCTCGGCCGGCGGGGTGAGGCCGCGGGAGAGGTAGCCGAAGTCGCGGGTGAGGACCGCGAACCCGACGAGGTGCCGCAGCCGGTCGGTCGGCTCGCGCCGTGCGCCGAGCGCGTCGGCGATGTCCTGGCCGTGGCCGAAGAGCTCCATGATGCCCGCGGAGGCCAGCACGGCCGGCGGCAGCGGGTTGACCAGCCACGGGACGACCTCGTTCGCGGGGACGGAGGCGAGGGCCTCGACGGACTTGCCGCCCAGGGCGCGGAAGCGGGCCAGCAGCGCGGCGGGCGGGAAGGCGTTGAACTGCTCCAGGGCGGCGTTGACCGCCCCGTTGAAGTCGTGGGCGGCGCCCGCCGCGATGGCCTTGAAGGCCGCCGGGTCGGACGCGGCGGTGCCCGCGAGATGGAAGATGAACGTCAGGTGGGCGATCTGGTCGGCGACGCTCCAGCCGGGGGCCGGGGTCGGGGCGGCCCAGCCGGCCTCGTCGAGGTCCTGGACGAGGCGCGCGGTCTCCTCGATGTCGGTGGCGAGGTCCTTGAGCACGGCGTCGAACGCCTGGACGAGGTCGCTGCCGGGGGTCTGGGCGACGGTGGTGGCGGTCATGGTCAGCTCCTGGTGGTCGGGCCCTGGAGGGCGGGGACTGCGAGGCGGGTTCCGAGGTGGCGGGCGGCGCGCAGCGCGGCCCATGAGGTGAGTGCGACGAGGTGGCGGTCGGAGGGGAACACGGTCCGGAAGGCCCGGACGTCGTCGTCCGTGACGCGGTACGGCGCGAGCGCGATGAGCAGGGCGAGGGCGGCCGGCGGGCGTTGTCCGGGCGGGAGCGGGGCGAGTGCCTCGGTGAGCCAGGCGCGGCCCGGACCGGGCGCGGCGCCGTCGTGCCGTTCGACGTGCCGGTCCACGGTGTGCCGGACCGGTTCCGCCAGCCAGGGGCCGACGGCCGCGTCGAGCGCGGCGAGCGAGCGGGACAGCGCTCCGGCGATGCCGGGGCGCTCCGCCGCCCAGGCGAGGTCCGGCGGCAGCGTGGCCGGGGGCAGCAGGTCGAGGGAGGCGGCGGGCCGCAGCCCGGCGCGGGCCGCCGGGCGCATGGCGCGGGCGACCATGCGCAGCAGGGGGTCGCGGGCGGGCCCGGGGGCCCGTTCCGGCAGCGGTGAGGCGGGCAGGAACAGCCCGACCATGCGGTTGAGGTAGTGGAAAGCGGTGGCGACGGCGGCGAGTTCGGGGACGTCGCGGTCCGCCACCCGGCCGGGGTCGCCGGCGAACCAGGCGAGGACGGCGGCGCGGTCGCCTTCGGGGACGGCGGGCAGGGTGTCGAGTTTGGCCTGGTGGATCTCGACGCAGTAGGGGCAGGCGTTGGCCCGTGACACGGCGGTGGCGACGGTCTCCTTGAGGGCCCGGTCGACATGGCCCGGGGCCAGGAGAGTTTCGCGGAGCAGCAGCCAGCTCGCGGCGAGGGCCGCGGGCTCGGGCGAGTGCAGCACCAGGGGCGGTGCGAGGAGGCCGAAGTCGCGCTCGGCCTCGTGGTAGACGCGTGCGACGGGTCCACGGGCGGCGGCCGGGGTGACGGGGGTGATGTGGCGGATGTCGCCCAGCGACTGGCGCAGGGCCGCTCTGATCAGGGTGCGCATGGAGGTCACCTCCTCGGGGTGGCGGGCCGGTCGGGCCGCTCGCGGACTTCTGGTTTCGTGAAGCAACTCACTGGGCGAACAGCTGGTTCCATGAAGCGACTCGCCCGGCGAGAGGCCGGCCGTGCGAAGTGGTGTGAAGCAACCCACGGGGCGTCGGCGCCGGCGGGCGTCAGGTCCTTCCCGCGTGCCCGGCGTCGTGGTTCAGGCACCGGTCAGGGCCGGGACCAGGGGCAGGACCTTGCGGCGGCCGCTGCGGGAGCCGTCGGGCGCGGGCGCCCCGTAGGTGACGGCCACTCCCCTGCGCTGGGCGGCTTGGACGATGCCGGGGACGGCGCGTTCCGCGAGGGCGGCGATGGTCATGGCCGGGTTCACGGTGAGCGCGCCGGGGACCGCGGAGCCGTCGGTGACGAAGATGCCCGGGTGGTCGCGCAGTTCGTTGCGGTCGTCGAGGGCCGAGGTGCGCGGGTCGTCGCCCATCCGGCAGGACGCCAGCGGGTGCACGGTGTACGCGCCGACCAGGTCGTTGGTCCAGGGCATCACCTTGGCGAGCCCGTCCTTCTCCATGATCTCCTTGACCTCGGCGTCGGACTGGGCCCATCCGTGCAGGGTGTTCTTCGTGGGCACGTACCTGAGGCTGCCGCGGCCCAGCATCTGCTGGGAGATGCGGTGCGCGTTGCCGGTGGCCGGCGGCGGGCCGAAGACGCCCTCGTTGTCGTCCTCCGTCATGGAGAAGATGGTCAGCCAGGACTTCCAGCGCTTGAGGATCTCCTTCTTCTCCGTCCCGAACCAGGTGGGTCCGTGGGCGTCGGGCGCCTGGGCGAGGATCGTGCCCAGGCCGGGCGGGAAGTAGAGCTGTTCCAGCGAGTAGCGGGAGTACTCGGGCAGGGAGCCGTCCAGCCGGTCCCAGCTGGCGACGGTGGGGCCCTTGCCGATCTGGTTGGCCGCGTAGGCCAGGCCGTCGCCCCGGCTCAGTCCGAGGATCTCGGCGACCTTGTCCTCGTTGAGGATGGCCGTGTTGAGGCGTTCCCCGTTGCCGGAGAAGTAGCGGCCGACCGCGTGCGGCATGGCGCCGAGGTGGGCCGCGCTGCGCTGCAGGATCACCGGGGTGGCGCCGGCTCCGGCGGCCATGACCACGATCTCGGCCTCGATGACGCCGCCCCCGGACTGGAGGCGGTAGTCCTCGTCGTCGACGATGTTGTAGTGCACCCGGTAGGCGCCGTCCGAGGTGCGCGAGAGGTACTGCACCTCGTGCAGGGGGCGGATCTCGGCGCCGTGGGCGACGGCCGCCGGAAGGTAGTTGGCGGTCAGGGACTGCTTGGCCTCGAAGCGGCAGCCGGCCATCATCCAGTTGCAGTTGGTGCACCGCGAGTTGTCGATGGCGACGGCGAGCGGGTTGGCGGTGCGGCCGGCGTGATCGCAGGCCGCGGCCCACAGGCCGCCGGCGTAGCTGACGTCGCTCCACTGCTGCTTGGTGACCGAGAGGGACTCCTCGATGCGGTCGTACCAGGGTTCGAGGGTGTCCCGGCTGACCGCCTCGGGCCACATCCGGCGGCCGATGCTGCCGTGCCGGTCGAAGACGAACCGGGGGGCCCTGGGCATCGCGGCGAAGTAGACGACGCTGCCGCCGCCGACGCAGTTGCCGCCCAGCACGCTCATCCCGTCCCCGACGACGAAGTCGAAGGCCCTGGTGTAGGAGGAGCCGAGTTTGTAGTCATGCTCGAAGTCCTGGCTCTTCAGCCACGGTCCGCGTTCCAGGACGGTGACCCGGGCGCCCCCGGCGGCCAGGTGGTAGGCGGCGATCGCGCCGCCGAACCCACTGCCGATGACCAGGACGTCGGTGCGCTCGACGGCGCTCGCGCTGCTCATGCCGGGCTCCCTGATGGCGTGGTGGCGGGGTGGAGGCGGGCGAGGGGGCGGCCGTAGCCGAAGGAACGGAAGCGCCACAGGCCGTCGGCGTCGGGCTGGGTGATGCCCATCGCGGCGAGTCCCGGGTGTCCGTCCCGCAGCGCTTCGGCGGTGTGCAGATGGGCGGCCGAGTCGAAGGCCATGTTGCAGAAGAGGGACAGCAGCACCCAGAAGTCCTTCTCCGGGTGGCCGGGCCGGGTCAGCCGCTGGACGAGCGCGGTACGGTCCGCGAACTCCAGGGCCACGAAGGGCGGAACGCCGGCGTCCAGGTCGATGCCCTGTTCCATGGCGTAGACCTGGGCGTGGTCGTTGACCAGCCGGGCGAGCTCGTCGAGGCCCTCGGAGATTCCGGTGGCGTCCCAGCGCAGCAGCTCAAGCGCGCCCGCCGCGACGGCTCCCCCGCCCTCGGCCGCGCCGGCGACGGCCCGGTCCCCGGGCCAGCGCTTCTCGCCGGGGACGATGGTGTCCGCGTACGCCTCCAGCGTCTGCGTCTCCGCGTCGTCCGCCCGCTCCTCGCGACCGGCCGCCCGGTCCTCGCGAGCCGCGCGGACGTCCGTCCGGGACTCCGGTCCGGCGTTCTCCGGTGCGCCGTTCCGCGGTTTCCGCCGTGCGTCGTTCCGCGGTTCCTCTCGTACGTCGATGTCCGGCAACTCGGCCTCCGTGAGTGAGGTTCGTGGGGTGCCGATCGGCACGTAAGAAAGCTAGGACTGTTGAGTCTTTTCAAGCAACTAAGCAGGTGAGTTCAGCGAACGCGCCGAGTCCTTTCAAGCAACTAACCAGAGTCGAGACATCGCGCGCGCAGAGTTTCAAGAAGAAACAGAGCGGCCGGTACGCTTCCGTTGAACGTGTAGAGAGAACGCCCGGTCAGACGTTCCGACGCGGAATTCGGAACACCTGGACAAGCCGCCTTGAACACACGGGGGAGAACGTTGGAGAACACCGACAGAACCCTTCAACTGCCCGCCCATTTCACTGACAGGGTCAGGGTCGACAGCCTTCTTCCGGCGGATTCGCCACGTCTCAACGGTCTGGACGACGACCATGTGCAGCGGCTCTGCGAGATATACGAGACGCTGCCCCCGATTCTCGTCCACCGCTCCACCCGGCGCGTGATCGACGGAATGCACAGGATCGCCGCGGCGGAACGACTCGGGCGGGACACGGTCGAGGTCCACTATTTCGACGGCGCCGAGGCGGAACTGTTCCTCAGGGCGGTCGCCGCCAATGTGGCGCACGGTCTGCCGCTGTCGGGGACCGAGCGGAAGGCGGCGGCGGTCCGCATTCTCGCCTCACACCCGAAGCTCTCGGACCGGGCCATCTCCTCGTGTGTCGGCCTGGACGCCAAGACCGTGGCCGCGGTGCGTCGTTCAACCGGGGATTCTCCGCGCGTGAACGTGCGCGTGGGCAGCGACGGCAAGGCCCACCCGCTGGACCGCACCGCCGAGCGCCTGCACGCCGCAGAACTCATCGCCAACAGCCCCGACCTGCCGTTACGGGCCATCGTCGCGCGCACCGGGTTATCGCTGGGCACGGCCCACGACGTACGCCAGCGGCTGCTGCGCGGCGAGACGCCGGTGCCGGCGGGCCGCCGCGCCGCCGACCGGCCGGCCGGGTCCCGGGGCATGGCGCCGGCGGCCGCGCACCCCGCCCCCGGGCCGCCGCCCGCCGCCCCGCCCCGCGACGGGCCGGGCCCCGCGCGCCGGCCGGAGGTCCCGGTGCAGCCGGTCCGCACCCGGGCCTCGTTCGAAACACTGCGCAAACTCGCCAGCGATCCCTCGCTCCGGCATTCCGAGAACGGCCGCGCCTTCGTCCGCTGGATCCACACGCATTTCGTGACGGACGACGCCTGGCGAAGCGTGGCGGCAGCCGTACCGTCCCACAGCACGGACACGGTGGCGGAACTCGCTCTGCAATGTTCCGACACCTGGAAAAGGTTCGCCGAGGATTTGTCCCGACGACGGTTCAGCGATCGGTCGGCCCCATCGAGACCGAACGCGACTTCGGAATCTCGACATTGACAAACCATCCATCAACCAGGAGACAACGGTGACCACCACGTCTATCGAGCGGGCCGTACGCCGGGTGATCGACGACATGCACGTCAACCTGAGTCAGGAAATCACCATCGACGACATGGCCCGTACCGCCATGTTCAGCAAGTTCCATTTCACCCGGATCTTCCGCGACGTCACCGGGACGTCGCCGGGACGCTTCCTCTCCGCGCTGCGCCTCCAGGAGGCGAAACGCCTTCTCATGGAGACCGAGTTCAGCGTCGCCGACATCAGCAGCCAGGTCGGATACAGCAGCGTCGGCACCTTCAGCTCCCGCTTCAAGTCCTGCGTGGGGGTGTCCCCCAGCATGTTCCGGGAACTGGGCGGCTTCGCCTCCGAGCTGGAGGCCCTGGACCTCGCCTCCTCCGTCGGCACCATCCTGCGGGGACGGGTGCACCTGCCGCAGGACCGCAGCCCGGGCTACTGCTTCGTGGGGCTCTTCCCCAAACCCGTCCCGCAGGGAAGGCCCGCCCGCTGCCTGGTCCTGGACGGACCCGGCGTCTTCGAGGTGCGGGACGTCCCCGAAGGCACCTGGCATGTCCTGGTCCACTCCGTGCCGTACGGGGCCGAGGACTCCCCCTCCGGGACGGCCGACGCCGAGGCCGTGTCGGTCGGCCACTACGGACCGGTCACCGCGGACGCCGAGACGCTCCTGCTGCCGGCGGACATCACCCTGCGCCCGCTCGACGCGCTGGACCCGCCGGTCCTCATGGCGCTGCTGAACATGCGCACCGCCGCGATGGAGGCGATCGCCAGCTAACCGCCACCGCGGCGACCGCCCCGCGCCAGCCGCACGGGGCCGCGTCAGGACCGCACGACCCGGACACGGCGGAAGGGGGCCGGAACGGTGTCCGACCCCCTCGCGACCCCGGCGCGACGCCGCCTACCGGGCCCGGGCGACCGTCATCGGCAGGCCGCCGCCCAGGCGCAGGGACATCATGGGCTCGGCGACGGCCGCGTGCCCGGCCACGGCCCGCAGGTCCAGGTCACGGGTGATCAGCGCCGTCACGAACACCGCCTCCATCATGCCGAGGTTGCTGCCGACGCAGAAGCGCGGGCCGGCCCCGAACGGGATGTACGCGTAACGCGGTCTGCGGGCGACCCGCTGCACGTCGAAGCGGTCGGGGTCGAACCGTTCCGGCTCCTCCCACAGCCGGGGATGGCGGTGCAGGGTGTACGGGCAGACGAGGACGTCGGCGCCGGCGGGCACCCGGTGTCCCCCGACCTCGTCGTCGGCCTGGGCGATCCGCGGCAGGATCCACACCGGCGGATACAGCCGCATCGCCTCCTGCACGACCTGCGTGGTGTACGTGAGACGGTGCAGGTCGTCCATGCCGGGCAGCCGGTCCCCCAGGACCCGGCGGGCTTCCTCCCGCACCCGGTCGCGTACGCCGGGGTGGCGTTCCAGCAGGTGCAGGGTCCAGCCGAGGGTGCTCGCGGTCGTCTCGTGGCCGGCCAGGAGCAGGGTGATCAGCTCCTCCTTCAGCCGCTTGCGGCCCGCTCGCGGGTCCTTCGCGCGGGACGCCGCCACGATCATCCGGGACAGGGCGTCGTCGCCCTCCCCGGCCGTGCGCATCCGTTCCGCGCGCCGTGCGACCAGGTGCTCGACGACGCGGCCGAGTTCCGCCTCGGCCCCGCGGAAGCGGCGCCGCCTCGCCAGCGGGACCCAGTCCGGGACCAGGTCCTGCGTGACCATCTCGAACATGGCCTGGTCCTGAACGGCCTCGAAGGCGTGGGCGATCGAGTCGTGGGCGGAGAGATCGGAGTCGAGCAGGGTGCGGCCCAGGACGCCCAGCGTGAGGCCGGTGACCTCGTGCAGGACGTCCACGGCGGGGCCGCCCTCGGCCGCCGCGAGCCCGGCCACCAGTCCGGCCGCCTCCTCGGCGACGATGTCCGCCTGCTCCGCGATGCGGCCCGGCTTGAACGCGGGCTGGACCGTTCTGCGCTGGGCGCGCCAGATGTCGCCCTCGCTGGTGAGCAGCCCGTCCCCCAGGATGCGCCGGGCCTGCACGAGGCCGATGCCCTTGTGGTAGTTGTCGCTGTTGTCCGCCAGGACGTGCTTGGCGTGGTCGGGGTGGTTGAAGATGAACATCTTCTTGGGGCCCATGGAGACCCGTACGACGTCGTCGAGTTCGGCGGCGTCGCGCATCATCCCCAGCCGGTCCACCGCCAGCTTGCGCAGCAGCCCGGGCAGGGCCCACAACGGCGGCGACGCCGCCCTGATCGTCATGCGACGGCCTCCAGACGCCGGTCGAGCCGCCCGAGGCGGCCGTGGTGGAACAGCAGGGCGCCCGGATCCGGGCTCTCGTCCCAGGACAGGACCCTGCCGACGTGAATGGTGTGGTCGCCGCCGTCGTAGGTGCGCCACGGACGGCACTCGAAGTGCGCCGCGGCGCCGGCGAGGACCGGGGCGCCGGCCGTGGGCCCCGGGAACCAGTCGACGGCGTCGAACTGGCCGGCGCCCAGCGGCCGGGAACGGTCGGCGAAGTGCCGGGCCACGTGCTCCTGGTCCGCGCCCAGCACCGAGACGGTGAAGGCGGGGGCCGCGGCGAGGCTGTCGTGCATGCGCGCCTCCTTGGCGACGCAGACCAGGACGAGCGGCGGGTCGAGGGAGACGGAGGTGAAGGAGTTTGCCGTCATCCCCCGTGGGACGGCGCCGCCCACGGTCACCACCGTCACGCCCGTGGCGAAGGAGCCGAAGGCCCGGCGCAGCCGCCGCGTCCCCCCGCCCGTGCCCGCCCGGGCCTGGTGCGCGCCCGGCGCCGGGGCCGGTTCCCCGGGCGCGTCCGGCGCGGTCATGCCGGCCGCCCGGTCAGCTGCCGGCCGTTCGCCGCGTACGGCTCCAGGGCGCGGGCCAGGGCCTCGGGGATGAGCGAGGGCACCGTGGCGGTGTTCGGCCCCCGCATGCAGGCGATGCGCTGGCGTCCCCGGGCCACCAGGGTCTCCCCGCCGTCCCCGGCCACCTTGACGTAGTCGAAGGTGAACTCCAGCTGGGTCTGGCCGAGTTCGGACAGCCGCATCCGGATGGAGAGCTCGTCGAAGGCGGTGATCTCGGCGAAGAACTCGCAGTCGACCTTCAGGGTGAACAGCTTCAGGTCGTCCTGGATGTCCGCGAGGACCTCGGGAGCCTTCCGCTTGAGGAACAGTTCCCGGCAACGCCCCTGCCAGCGCAGGTAGTTGACGTAGTACACGTTGCCGACGAGGTTGGTGTCCTCGAACCCCACGGTGTGCTGGTACTCGAAGTAGTCTTCCGACATGGTCTAGGACCGCCCTTCGTCGTGCGTCTCGGGAAGCGTCAGGAAGGCGAAGACGGCCGGTTCCAGGGCGTTGCGCAGCGCGGTGACGAAGGTCGCGATCCGCAGGCCGCCGGCGGCGAGCACCACCCAGGCGTCCTTGCGGCCGGGCTCGACCGTCAGCCGGGCGCCGGAGAGGATGCCCGCCTTCCTGAGGCATTCGGCGGCGCTCCACACCCGGGTGGCCGCGGTGTCCGGGGCCTCGCCGGTCTGCCGGGCGACCAGTGCGGCCGCGGCGGCGTGCTCGCCCAGCAGGGCGTCCCACTCCTCGGCGGTGCGCATGCAGACCGCCTCGATGTCGCAGGCGACCGCGGTGTCCGCGACGGCGGCCAGGGTCACCCCGAGGCCGTGCGAGGCCGACAGGCGCCGCCCGGAGTCCAGCTCCGGCCGCCCGTCGGGGCGGTGGCGCACGGTCACGGGCGCCCCGGCGGCCTGGGCGGCCGCGATCCGGGTGTGGGCGCGGCGTTCCCCGACCGATCCGGCGGGCTGCCCGCCGTGCGGGTGCACGGCGACGGCCACCCGCGCCCCGGTGACCTCCTCCAGGGCGCGCTCCAGGTACGGGCCCAGCAGCGGGGCCACCCAGGGGCCCGCCCCGTCGGTCTTGCGCACGGCGTGCAGGGTGAGCCCGTCCCAGCGTTCCACCGGTGTGCCGTCGGCGTCGCGGACCACGATGTCGTAGACGTAGACGTCGCCGTCCCGGGAGCGTTCGACGGCGCTGTAGCGCAGCGCCCCGGGCAGGTCGCCGCGGGCGGCGAGCGGCTGGATGCGCTCCACCCCGGACGGCAGCAGCGTGGCGTCGGGAACGCACACCTGGTTGCCGTGCATGAGGGCGTCGCGCATGCCCGGGTCGGCCAGCAGCAGGGTGCCGGGGAGGAACCCCGCGAACCAGTCGCCGGGCCCGGTCCGGACGGCCACGTCGGCGTCCACGTGCCGGGCGGCGGCCCGGTGGAAGCGGCGCAGGCGCTGGAAGCGGGCGCCCTGGAACAGCACGCCGCCGTACAGGTCCGTCGCCGGGTCCAGGGCGACGGGCGGCACGTCGGCCTCGACCTGGTGCGGCGCCCCGTCGGCGACCGGGGCGTCCGGGGTGTCCGGGAAGACCAGCCGCGCCCGGAAGTGCTCGGCGGCGAATCCGGTGTCCTCGACGTGGACGGCGACGGCTGCCGTGCCGGGCGCGGTGACGGTCGCGGCGATCCGGATGCGGGTGCTGCCGTCCGGGGGGACGACGACGGGCCGCAGGAACGCGGCGTCCTCGATGACCGGTGTGGTGTCCGTGCCCAGCAGCGCGGACGCGACCTGGGTCATCGCCTCCATGCCGAGGACGGCCGGCATGAGGAGGTTGCCGTCGAGGAGGTGGTCGGCGAGGTACGGGTCCGTGCCGGCGTTGAGTTCGACCTCCGTGACGAGTTCGACGCCGTGGTAGCGGACCAGCGGGTTGCCGATGAAGCGCAGCAGCGGCAGGGCGGGCAGGTCGCGCCGCACGGTGCCGATGCCCTCGGTGCGGCCGCTGATGACGGTGGTGACGGGCGCGTCCGGGTCGGAGACCAGGCGCAGCAGGATCTCCACGCCCTGGTCCGGCGAGACGGGGACGATGCCCTCGCGGGTCAGGGTCTCGACGACCGAGAGCCGCTCGCCCATGCCGACGCCGGACCACACGGACCACTCCATGCAGCGCACCCGGATGTGCGGGTGGGTCCGGGCGACGTCCTCGGCGAGGTCCGCGAGCCATTCGTTGGCGGTGGCGTAGTGGGCCTCGCCGCGCAGCCCGGCGCGGCCGATGATGCTGCCGAAGGCGACCAGCAGCTTGAGCCGGCCGGGGTCGAGGGCGTCGAGCACGTTGCGCAGCCCGTCGACCTTGGGGGCGAAGGTGTCGCGGAACGCGTCGGCGTCGAGCGCGGTCAGCGCGGCGGGCACGTTGCGGCCCGCGCCGTGCATCAGGGCGGTGATGGGTCCGAGGGCGCCGGTGAGTTCCGCGACGGCGCGTTCGACCTGGCCGGCGTCGGTGACGTCGGCCCGCGCGTAGTGGACGGTGACGCCGCTGTCGGCCATCCGTTCGAGGTTGTCGGCGAGTTCCCGGTCGGCGGCGGGGTCGGAGCGGCCCAGCACGGCCAGCCCGGCCCCGCTGTCCAGGGCGACGGCCAGGGCGCATTCGGCCGAGATGCCCTTGCCGCCGCCGGTCACCAGCAGGACGTCCGAGGCGTCCAGCGGGCGGTCGGTGCGCCGGGGTGCGACGGGCAGGGCGCGCAGGGTGGGCACCCGGCGCGTGCCCTGCCCGTCGTAGTGCGCCTCGGTGAACCGGGTGGTGGCCCTGACCTCGGCCACGACGCGTTCGACGAGCTCGGGCCCGGGCGGGGTGTGGACGACGGTGGTGCGCAGATGGGGGGCTTCCAGGTGGAGGGTCTTGGCGAGCCCGGCGGCGCCCCGCCCGTGCTGGACGAGGACGAACCTGCGGTCGCGGTCGCCGGCGACGGCCGCCTTGGCCGCGCTGAGCGCGGTGTCGACGTCCGCCCGGGTGCAGGCGTCCGGCAGGCACACCAGTACCCCGGAGCCGGTCCCCGCCGCTTCGAGGGCCCGGCGCAGCGGCTCGGCGTGGGCGGTGTCGCCGGGGGCGTACAGCTCCCAGGCGCCGGCCGGGCCGTCCGCGCCGCCGGTGTCCCGGGGCGGGGCGGCCTCGTCGAGGTCCACGGCGAACGGGCGGGCCCAGGGGGCGGCGCCGGTGACCAGGTCGGCCGGCGCGCCGGTGTCCCCGGATCCGGTCAACGCGTCGAGGGTCTCGGCGAGTTGACCGACCGTGGCGGTGGCGAAGTTGGTGGGGATGCGGGAGGCGGCGATGCCGAGGCCGGTGGCCGCCTGGTTGACGATCTGGCCGACGGTGATGGAGCTCATGTGGAGGTCGTCGAGGAGATGGGTGCTGTCGTCGACGAGGTCGGCGGGCAGTTCGGCGCGCTCGGCCACGAGGGCGCGCAGCACGTCGAGGGCGCCGGCCCCCTCGGTGACGGGGGGCGCCGCGGTGATGGTGGCGAGGCCGCCCGTGCCGTTCACGGCGGCGGTCGCGGACCCTGTGGCGGATCCGGCGGCGGCCGAAGCGGCGGCGCCGGGGGCCGGGCGCGTGGCGGGCCCGCCCGTGGTCCCGGGCGCGTCCGACGGCCGGGCGGCCGGAAGGGTGATCTCCGGCGCCTGCTCGCACGGGCTGGTGAGGAAGGAGAACTCCTCGCCGACCTTCAGCGGCCGGATCAGCCGCTCGTGGAAGAGGCGTTCATGCGCGACCGGCGCGTTCAGCACGAACGCGGCGGCGACGACCCGCAGCAGCCCGCGCAGCGACTCGTCGTCGGTGTCCAGGGCGACGGCGGGGACGCCGGTGGCGGCGGTGGCCAGTGAGGTGAGGACCCGGCCCGGCCCGACCTCGACGAACAGGTCGACGTCCGCGGCCGCGGCCCGGACGGCCTGGGTGAACAGCACGGGGTCGGTGATCTGGCGGCGCAGCAGGGCCTTGGGGTCGGTGGCGCCGTCGAGTTCCGTCCCGGTGACGGTGGAGACGACCCGGCCGCGCGGCGGCACGAGGGGCGCGTCGGCCAGCCACGCGCCGAAGGACTCGGCGGCGGGGGCGACCAGCGGGGAGTGGAAGGCGTGGGAGACCGCGAGCCGGGTGAAGCCGATGCCCGCCGCGTCGGCGCGGCGGCCGGTCTCCTCGATGTCGGCCACCGGGCCGGCGACGACGGTCCGCTCCGGCCCGTTGTGGCCGGCGACGACGACGGCCAGGCCGTCGACCAGTTCGGCGGCGCGGGCGGCGGTCGCGGTCAGCGACGCCATGGTGCCCGAGGCGCTGTGCTCGGCCATCGCGGCCCCCCGTACCCGGGCGGCCTCCAGCAGGGTGCGCTCGTCGAACGATCCGGCCCAGTGCAGGGCGGAGAGTTCGCCGAGGCTGTGTCCCAGGGCGACGGTGGCCTCGATGCCGAGCAGGTCCAGGGCGCGCAGCCCCGCCGTGGAGCCGGTGACGATGCGCGGCTGGGCGATGTCGGTGGCGACCATGTCGCCGTCGGCGGGCAGTGCCGCCGCGGTGTGGACCTCGGCCACCTCCGGGAAGCGGCGGGCCAGCGCGCCGCCGCCGGTGGTGCGTCCGGAGCCCTGGCCGGGGAAGAGGAACCCGATCCGGCCGCGGGTCGTGGCGTGCCCGAGGAAGGCGCGGCCGTCGGCGGGGAGGCGGGTGGTGGCGCCGTTCTCCAGTTCCCCGGCCAGTCGGCGCAGTTGCCGTTCGGCGTCCTCGGGCGAGGTGACGACGGCCGCCGCGCGGTGGGCGGCGCCGCGCAGCTCGCCGCGCAGGGTGGCGGCGAGGTCCGCGAGCTGGGCGTAGGAGACCCGGCCGGCGAACTCGGCGACCTCCAGCAGCCGGGCCCGCAGGTCCGGTGCGGTGGGCGCGTCGAACAGCAGGAGTTCGCTGTCCTGGAGCGAGTGGGCGAGGTTGGCCAGGCGGCGGTTGGGGGCGGTGCGCCGCCGGGCGGCGGGTTCGTCGAGGACGACATGGGTGTTGATGCCGCCGAAGCCCATGGCGGTGACGCCAGCCCGGCGGGGGGCGTCGGGCCAGGTCTCGGCCTTGCGCAGGACGCGCAGGTTCGCGTCGTCCGCGGTGAGCAGTTCGTGCGGGTCCACGCAGCCGATGGCCGGCGGCAGGGTGCGGGTGTCGACGGCCATGGCCGCCTTGATGAGCCCGGCGACCCCGGCGGCGGCCTTGGTGTGGCCGATCATGCCCTTGATGGAGCTGATGGCCGCAAGGCCTCCGGAACCGGCGGCGGCCCGCTCCTGCGTCAGGGCGCCGAGTTCGGTGGCGTCGCCGACGGCGGTGCCGGTGCCGTGGCCCTCGAACAGCGGGACGGTGTCGATGCCGAACCCGGCGCGTTCGTAGGCGCGGCGCAGGGCGAGCCGGTATCCGCCGATCTCGGGCCGGGTGATGCCGCCCTGGCCGTCGGAGGAGATGCCCCAGCCGGCGATCGTCGCGTAGACGCGGTGGTTGCCGGCGAGCGCGTCCTCCTCCCGCATGAGCACGACCATGCCGCAGCCCTCGCCGGGCCAGAAGCCGTTGGAGCCCCGGTCGTACAGGCGCATCTCCTTGCGTGCGAGGGCGCCCGTCTTCGCGAAGCCGATGATCTCGAACGGGTCGATGGACAGGTCGACCCCGCCCGCGACGGCCACGTCCAGATCGCCGCCGAGCAGCGAGGTCGCGGCGGTGGTGACGGACAGCAGCGAGGAGGAGCACGCCCCGTCGACGGTGTAGCCGCCGCCGTTCAGGTCGAAGTGGTTGCAGATCCGGCCGGCGATGGTGTTGGACAGGCCGCCGGCGAGGGAGTCCTCGTCGATGTCGGGGAAGGGGCTTTTGTACGCGGTCTCGACGTCGGCCAGGAAGTCCGCGACACGGCCCTCGTCCCAGTCCTGTCCCCGGAGCGCGGCGGCCATCACCCGCCGCACGTAGGGCCAGCGCAGCCGCATGACGTTGGCGCGGGCGAACTCCCCGGTGAGGGTGTTGCCGACGACGACCCCGGTGCGTTCCCGGGGCAGTCCCTCGCCGACCGGGAATCCGGCGTCGGCGAGGGCCCGGGCGGCGGTGTCCAGGGCGAGCCAGTGGGTGAGGTCGGTGGAGCGGTAGGTGCTGCCGGCGATCCGGTGGCCGACCCGGTCGAACTCGTACCCCTCCAGCACGGCCGCGGTGCGGGCGTAGAAGCGGTCGGGGGCGGCCGGGTCGGCGTCCCAGTAGTCGTCCAGGCGCATGCGGGCGTCGGGCAGCCGGCGGAAGGCGCGCCGTCCGGCCACCGCGTTGTCCCAGAGTTCGGCGGGGCTGGTGGCGTCGGGGTATCGGCAGGCCATGCCGACGATGGCGATTCTGTTCATGCGGTGACCACGACCTTTTCCCGGTCGACGGGGTCGGCGGCGGCCGGGCCCTGGGCCGGGGCGACGCTGACGGATGCCTTCGCGGCGGCGGTGCGCTTGGCGTTGAAGTGGACCGCCCAGTGGTAGCCGCCGCGGATGAGGCAGACGATCGCGGTGGCGAAGAAGATGCCGTACGCGATGTGGACGGCGGTGAGGACCCCGTAGGCCGCGGCGACGCCGCCGCCGAAGGCGACCTGGGCGACGGGCTTGGACGGCGAGGTGCCGGGGTCGGTGACCATGTAGTTCGTGAAGAGCACGAACGCCACACCGGTCATCATGCCGAGCGCCGCGGGGATGGAGGTGTCGAAGAGGATGCCGCGGACGACGGCCTGGAGCGCGTAGCCGATCACCCATGCGCCGATCAGCCACATGCGGTTGGTGAGCTTGGCGTTGAGCATGGTGCCGAGGGTCAGGATGATCGCCGGGACGAGCCAGTCGATCGGGCCGTCGACGTACTCCGTGAAGTGGTACGGCGGCGCGATGCTCGCCCACGGGAAGAGGACGAGGATGACGGCGATGCCGAAGTTGGACGGGTTCATGTAGTGGCGCATCCGGCCGCGGACCGGGGCGCGCAGCACCCACTTGGCGCCGACGGCGACGATGACGCCGAACACCATGACCCACACCTTGTCGTTGACGTAGGTCAGCATGTTCACCGCGAGGGCGGTGATGTGCGCGGGGAAGAGGAACTCGATCAGGCCGCGCCTGCCGTTGCCGCGGAAGCGGGCGGTGCGCCCCTCGAAGTGGGCGCTGATCGCTTCGAGGGAGATCTCCAGCGTGTAGGCGGTGATCAGGGCGATGAAGGGCCACAGCCAGGGCTGTTCGAAGCCCAGCACGGTGTAGCCGAAGACGTTGAGCACCGAGATCGAGATGGCGAACCGGCGCAGCGCGGTCACGACCTTCGGGTCGTGGCGGGGCGGGGTGGCGCCGCCGGCGGGGGCGGCGCCGGCCGGTGCGGGGGCGGCCTGTGCGGCCTGCGGTACGGACACGGTCACTTCTCCTTGGCCTCGGTACCGAGCTGGAGGCGGTGCCAGCCGGTGCTCAGTCGCAGTTCCTGTTCGTGTACGGCTCCGGAGCGGTCGCGCCAGCTGAGTGCGGTCTTCACCGGGCCGGCGACGTCGCCCAGTCCGATGTGCACGTCGAAGCTGCGCTTCCCGGAGTGCCCGCCGCCGCCGTCGACGCGGCCGACGCGCTTGCTGCCGTCCGGCAGGGTGACGGTGACCTGGGCGTCGACGACGGGGGAGCCCGAGGGGCGGGTGAGCTTGAGCCCGAGGAAGTGACCGGGGTTCTCGGCCACGTTGCGGTAGAAGACGGGCTCGCCCCACTGGCGGGCCACGGCCATGTCGAGCCGCCCGTCGCCGTCGGCGTCACCGGTGGCGATGCCGCGCGTCGGGATGGGAACGGCCATGCCGAGCTCCCCGGCGATGTTCACATAGCCGCCGTCCCGGCCCTTGGCGAAGAAGCGCAGGGTCTGGTCGCCGGCCAGGTCGTCGCCCTCGCGGACGTGCGGCCAGGCGCCGGGGTGCCTTACGAGCTGGTCGTTGGCGGTGGCCAGCTCCTGGAGCTGGGGCCAGCGGTTGGTCTTGCCCTTGACGAAGCCGGTGGCCTGGGCGATCTGGAGTTCGCCGCTGTTGTCGAAGTCGCCGGTCTTGGCGTCCCAGCCCCACCCGGACCAGGCGAGGCCGAGGTCGGCGGACTTGTCGTGGAAGGGCGCCTCGCCGTCCTCGAACGCCTCCCGCACGCCCTTCTTGTCACCGGCGGTGTCGAAGAAGGCGAAGTTGCTCTCCTGGATGCCGAACGACGTGGTGATGTTGCTGACGAACATGTCGTACAGGCCGTCGTTGTCCAGGTCGCCGAAGTCGATGCCCATGCCCTTGAAGGAACTGCGGCCCAGCTCCTTGGACTTGGGAACCAGCGGGCTGTGCACGGCCTTGACCTCGGTGAACTGGATCTTCCCGGGGCGGGAGGTGTTGTGCAGCAGCCCGGAGGTGCCGAAGTCATGGGCCAGGAACAGCTCGGGCAGGTGGTCGCCGTCGAGGTCGGTGGCGGCGGCGCCGAGGGTCCAGCCGCCGCGCACGCCGCCGGGCAGGGTGTCGTCGCCCGTCATCACGTAGCCGTTCTCGGTCCAGCGGAAGAAGTGGCCGCCGCCGCCGTTCTTGGCGTGGGACAGGGACTCGTTCATGGTGACGCCGCCGTCCTTGTCCGGGTCGAGGACGGGGCTGTCGGGGAAGTAGTTGCCGATGAAGATGTCGTCGTGGCCGTCGCCGTCGAAGTCCGCGACGGTCGCGGCGTTGGAGTTCCACAGCGGCCCGTCGTACTCGGCCCCGCCCTTGTTGGGCACCAGCTCGGTGGGGGTGAACGAGGCGGCGGACAGCGTGCGCGCGCCGCCGGCCTCGCCCGTGGTCCGGTCGGCGGCCTCGCCGGTGGTCCCGTTCGCGAGGAAGAGCACCGGGGTGCGGCCCCAGTAGTAGACGAGCAGATCCGTCGCGCCGTCCTCGTTGAAGTCCCCGGGGACGCAGCCCATCGGGGCCATGGTGGTGCTCTTGGGCAGCGGCGCCGGGTCGAGCACGAACGGCTCGTAGCGGCCGGGACGGGTCGGGGCTGGGGTCACATAGACCTGGTCGATCCGGGGGTCGGTGACGCACAGGTCGTCGGCGAGGCCGTCGCCGTCGATGTCGTTCATGGCGATGCCCGAGCCGACGGACGAGATCCATGCCTCGATGTGCTTGTACGCCTTGTTGACCTTACGGACGGTCTGCACCGGATATCCGGGCGGCGCGGCGATGGACATCGGCTCGAAAGCAAAACCGGATGCCACCTCCCGCTTTTCCTCGGCGGAGACGGACGGCAGACGGACTCCAGCGAACACGCCCACCATGAGAGCAAAGGCGACAATTCCTGGGACGTTTCGGCGTACCCAATTATTTCTTTCCTTCACTGGCCGGAACCTTTCGTGGTGAGCGCGTGGTCGGTTGTCTCAGAATCTTTTCTCCGCGGCTTTTCCGCTGCGGTCGTCGCGTTTTTCCTCCGCTGCTCCGCCACCGCGGTCGCGATGTCCTGCCGCCAGGACTCGAAGGCGGGGATCCCGCCCCGGTCCACCGGGTCACGGGGCATCAGATCGGTGCAGACCCGGGCGGCGCGCTGCGGGGTCGTGCCGCACAGGACGTCGGTGGCGAGGTGGGTGTGGGCGATGGTGGTCCCGGCCTTCTCGCGCGCCTCGGCGGCGAACGCCGCGCCCTGGCCGAGGGCGAGCCGGTGCTCTCCGGCGCGCAGCGCGAGGTGCTCCAGCTCCCCCCGGTCCGCTCCCCCGGCGTACGTGGCGGCGAGCCCGACGCCGCCGTACAGGTCGGCGTGCCGGTGGGCCGGGTAGGCGGCGACGAGGTCGGCGGCCCGGTCGGGATCGGTGCCGGCGACGAACCACAGCGCCCGCCCGATGCCCTGGTCGATGGCGCGCGGCGTGTACGAGGCGGGGCCGTTCGCCCAGCTGAAGGGGTGGTGGCGGGCGGGGTCGTGGACGTACCGGCCGGTGTGGAAGTACGCCTGGTGGAAGCCGTACCCGTCGAGGACGAGCCAGCGCAGCAGCGGATCGGTGCGGGTCACGTCCGGCCACAGGAACTTCGGGAGGCGGGCCATCGCCCAGCCGATCCCGACGTAGACCATGTAGACGTGGTCGGCGCCCTCGCCGGCCAGCAGCCCCGCCAGCCGGCCCCCGCGGCCCGGCAGCGCGTCCAGGACGACCGCGCCCATGCCGGCGCCCTCGTAGGCGAACCCGCGGAAGGCGCGGGGGACGCCGGCGAGCCACTCCTCGGCCTCCTCGACCGACCGCGCCTCGACGGCGTACCCGTATCCCTGGAGGAAGGTCCGGCCGATTGTCTCCAGCAGTTCCTGGGCCTCCGGATTCTTCCGGTGGAACCCACGCACTTCCATACTGGTCGCGGAAATATTGGGCGTGAGCACCCGGCGCCGCAGTGCTCGAAATGTTCTGGACAATTCAGCCAACCGCCCCTCTTATGGATCTCCCTCATTTCTCAGGAGTTGCTTTTGAATGTAGCGAAGTCGCCCCGAGACGCGTCTACTTCAGATGTGCTCAAACAGCATCGACGACTACTCAAAGAGCGTCCGCGAAGACCCGCTCGCGCATATTCCTTCGCCATGTCTCATAAGCTGGGCCGTTCCCGGTCGTCGTACCGCCGGGGGCGCAGTCGTCGGCGAGCCGGGCGACGGATTCCACGTCGAGCCCCGTGAAGGCGTGCGCCGCCTGCCGGGTGTGCTCGGGCACGAACCCGGCGCGGTGACGGCCCTTGGCGGCGAAGGCGGAGCCCTGGGCCAGGTGTGCCGCGTGTTCGGCGCTGTCCTCGCGCAGGGCGGTGAGGGACGCGGGGTCGGAGCCGCCGGCGAAGGTGGCGGCGAGCCCGACACCGCTCCACAGGTCGGCCCGCCGGGCCTCCGCGAACCGGCCCACCGCGGCGGCGACACGGTCGGTGCGGCCGCCGTGGATGAACCACAGCGCGCGCCCGACGCCCTGGTCGACGGCGCGCGGGAAGTAGCCGGCGTCGCCCTCGAACGCGTACGGTTCGGGGACCCGCTGTTCACCCACCCAGCGCGAGGTGTGGAAGTAGGCGAGGTCGAAGCCGTAGCCGTCGACCGCCAGCCAGCTCATGGCGGGGTACAGATCGGGGTCGGTCAGCGCGGGCAGCGTCTTCTTCCAGAGCGGCCTGGGCAGGCGGGCCATGGCGAAGCCGACGCCGATGTAGTTGAGGAAGATGTGCGGCCTGCCGCCGCCCTCCAGCAGCGCCCTGGTACGGCCCCCGCCGCGCGGGCCCATCGCGTCCCGGACGGCGGATGCCATGGTCGCGCCCTCGTACGCGAAGCCCCGGAGGTCCTGATCGACCATGGACAGCCGGCGCTCGGTCTCCGCGAGGTCGCGGTCCGCGATGCCCCACTCGAAACCGCACACCACCGCCTGCGGCACAGCCTCCAGCCGCCGGGCGCCGTCCGTGGGCTCGATCTCGAACCCCCTTGCGGCGAAGCCCACTTCCTCCAGGGACGGGGCCAGGATCAGTCTGCGCAACGCTCCCCACGCGGATGCCATCGACGCCTCCAGCTACGGGCCGCCCCCCATGGGCGGCGGGGCCTCATCGTGAGATGGGAGGGAGACGGGGGGCATCTTCAGGTGTGCCGAGGGGCCCGCCCGGCACGGGTTCAGCACATGCGCGGAACGGGCGGGGAACGCGTACCCGCGGAGCGGCGAGGGCTCGCGTACGCGTGGAACGGGAGCGGGTTCGCGTACGCGTGGAACGGGGCGGGTTCGCGTACGCGTGGGGCAAGGCGGGTCGGGGCCGGGGGCCGGGGCCGGGCGGCCGACGAGGCAACGGGGCGAGCAGCGGCCGGGGCCCTCTCAGCGCAGGCGGCGTACGTCGACCTCCGTGTCGCCGACGACGCGCCCGCACCCGGTGCAGCGCATCTCGGCCCGCACCGTGCCGTCGCAGCCGATGTGGTCGGCGCGCCGGGGCGGCCCCATCTCGTGCGGCAGATTGCGGTCGCCCCACTGCATGAGCGCGATGACGGAGCAGGTCAGATCGCGGCCGGTGGGCGTGAGGACGTACTCGTGCCGGACCGGCTTGTCCTGGTAGGGGACCCGCTCCATCAGGCCGAGGTCGACGAGCTTGGCCAGTCGGCTGGTGAGGACGTTGCGCGCGATGTCGAGGCTCTCCAGGAAGCCGTCGAACCGCTTGATGCCGAGGAGCGCCGACCGGACGATGAGAAGGGTCCAGCGCTCACCGACCACTTCGAGCGTCCGGGCGAGGGAGCAGTCCTGCCCCTCGTAGGTGTGTCTCAGCATGGGCCCACGATAACCGCGTGCGGGTTGCATGACAGGACCAAGCCGTTCGTGGCGTCGCCGAAGCTGCGACTTCGTGAAGTCGGCGTCCCAGCACGGCCGTTGACGGATCTCCCGCCGCCCCCACGAACCGGCCTCCGCGCCGCTCCGGCCGCCCCCGCGAACCCCGCACGGAAGGAGTAGTGGACGCGGTCGGCGCTTTTCTAGCGTCGGGCACTCCCCCTCAAGGAGGCTTCTATGGACCACAATGGTATGCCGGGCATGTCAGGCATGCCCGGCATGAGTACCGCGGTGACCTCGGTGGACACGGCGGGCGCCGTGATCTTCGTCCTCTGGGCGGCGGCGATGTGGGCGGCCGTCGGCGTTCTCGCCTACGCCAACCGCGGACCGGTGCGCCCGTGGGCGTACCGGCTGTCCGTCGCCCTGGTCGGGCTGGGCGTCATCGGTCAGCTGGGCCATTTCCAGGAGCACGTGGCCCAGGCCGGCTACTGGATCGCCCATCCGAACTCCCCGGCCTGGATGACGCCCTGGGGCGACAGCCTGGCCCGGGGCATGGGCCGGATCGACATGACGAAGCCGTCGCTGGGCATGGAGATCCTGCACCTCGTCGGCAACTTCATGTTCCTCGCCGGACTGGTCGGCATCATGCAGATCACCCACCGCGCGACCGGGCAGCTCAAGTCCCGCAAGTGGGCCAGGATGGGCGTGTGGATGCAGGGCATCCACGGCATCGAGCACATCGTCCTGACCGTGTCGGTCGCACTCGGCGCGAGCCGCGCCATCGGCCTGTCCACCTGGTTCGGGCTTCTCGAACCCGGCGCGGGCCTGGTGACGTACCGCGTCTGGTGGCACTTCGTGGCGAACGCCGTCGGCACCACCATCATGGCCATCTCCGTGTTCCACCTCTGGAAGGAACGGCGCGCCGTGAAGGCCGGCTTCGAACCGTCCGCCGACACCGGCCCCGCCGCCGACGTCGGCCCCTCCGCCCACACCGGTTCCGTGGACACCGGCCCGTCCCCCGACACCGGCCCGCTTCCCGGCGGTCGGCCCGCGACGGCTCCCGCCGCCCCTGCGACGGCCGCGACACACTGCCCCCACTGCCGAAAGGAGATGCCCCGCGAACCCGCGTTGGCGGGACAGTCGTAAAGCCTGCCCGCCGACCGTCGCGAACCACCCGGCATCCGGTGACCGGTGAACGGCACCCGGTGACCGTGCGTGACGGGATTTCAGGTGAGCGCGGAGCTCATCGACGCGGGTGCGGCCGGGGCATCGACCGACCGGCGCCCCGGCCGCACCCCGGACGACCAGGGGCCGACGAGGCGAACCACCGCCCCCGGACCGGGACTTGACACCAACCGATCCCCCCGGCACCTCGCCCCCTTGAACACCAATAGGTCATAAATATCCGTTTTCTGGTACTTCATCAGCACTTCACGCATTGGTCTTGACCAATACTGCATTCTGTGAAAACTATGGGCAAAGCCTCCACGGAATCTTCTCAATCGTCTCTGCGGGAGAACCAAGTCCCATGCGCATATCCGCAACCGCCGCGGCCACCGTGCTCGGCGGAGCACTCGTCCTCGGCCTCACGGCCGCCCCGGTCGCCCTGGCCGCACCCGTCGATTCGGCCGGATGCACCACCGACGCCTTCGGCATCGCGGGCAAGTACGGCGAGTTCGTCCTCGGCAACGACGTCCACTCCCCCGATGCGGAGGGCGCGGTGGCCGTCGGCGGCAACGCCGACTTCAGCGCCGGCTTCAGCGTCGCCAACGAGCTGACGGCGGCAGAGGTCGACGCCCTGCCCGGCCGGGCCTCGCTCGTCGTCCGCGGCGACCTGATCAACGGGTCGTCCGCCACCGTGGTGATGAAGGGCAACGCGGTCGTCGGCGGCAAGGCCGGCAAGAACTCCGTCAGCCTGCACGCCGGCTCGTTCAGCCAGAAGGCCGACCTGATCGACTTCGAGGGGGAGTTCGCCAAGCTGCGTTCCCACTCCACCGCGCTGGCCGGCCAGGCGACGACCGCCGGTGCCACGGTGACGCCGGACGGCGGCAAGCTCACCCTGGAAGGCGGCGACAGCGCCCGCAACGTCTTCAACGTGACCGCCGCGCAGCTGGAGCAGGCCAAGGAGATCTACATCAAGGTCCCGGCCGGCTCGACCACGATCGTCAACGTCAGCGGCACGACGTACAACATGGCGAACGCGGGCACCACCGGCTTCTTCCTGTCCGACGGCCAGAACTACGTCCTGGACGACAAGCTCCAGAGCGCCGCCGGCGGCAAGATCCGCGCCAAGCTCCTCTGGAACTTCCCCGAGGCCGAGACGATCACCAAGAGCAGCAAGGCCGCCTGGCCCGGCAGCGTGCTGGCTCCCAAGGCGCACCTGGAACTGGGCACCGCCGCGCCGATCAACGGCTCGGTGTGGGTGGCCTCGCTGCACGGCTCGGGCGGGGCGGAGACGCACCACTACCCGTTCACCGGCTGCCTGCCGGAGCCCGGCACGACTCCGCCCGCCACGCCGTCGCCGAGCGGCACCCCCGAGACGACCCCGTCTCCGGAGAACACCCCGTCGACCCCCGCGACCACGCCTCCGGCGAGCGGCACGCCGACCGCTGAAGCGTCCCAGCCCGCCACGCCGGACACGCCCGCCCCGTCGGAGAGCACGACGCCCGGCGCCGGTGGCGGCGACCTTGCCTCCACGGGCAGCAGCGGCACGGTTCCGCTGGTCATCGGCACCGCCGTGGTGCTCGCCGCGGGCACCGGCCTGGTCGTGGCGGCCCGCCGCCGCTCCAAGCGCGCCTGACGCCGTCCCGGGCGGGCGGGCCGTACTCGCGACTCGGCCCGCCCGCCCGGAACCCGGCCCGCCCGCACGGACCCCCGCCCGCCTCGAACGCACCCCGTATCAAGTCGGCAATGTGCCGGGGCACAACACTGCCGGATCCCGGACAAGTGGCGGCCGCCCGGCCGGCGGCACAATCCGCGCATGAGCGATGTTCAGGACGTGGTCTGCCGTCCTCCCCAGCAACGCGCCCTGTGGGTCCTCGTCGGGCTTGGGGCGCTCGGCGTGATCCTGACGGCCGGCCACGCGTGGTACCGGGGTCCGAGTCCCTGGCTCGGCGTCGGCGCGTTGTCTCTGCTGGTGTGTGGCGTGGCACTCCGCGTGGTCACCTCGGAGGCGATCGCCGACGCGTACGGAGTGCGTTCCAGGTCGCTGCTGCGCCGCCGGAGCGTGCCGTGGTCCGAGGTCGCCGAGCTGCGCGTACGACGCCGGCACGCCTCCCGCAGGCACGAGACCTGCCGTGTCGTCCTGGTGCTGCGCGACGGGCACAAGCGGCTTCTGCCCCTGCCGCAGAGCACCTGGTACGGCGACCCGGACTTCGCCGCGACGGTCGAGGCGCTCCGCGCGCTGCACCGCCGTCATGGAGAGCCCCGGTCGGACCACCTGCCCGTCGTCTCCGCCCACACCGCGGGACGCGGCTGGGCCGGGTCCCTGGCCGCCTGCGTGGTGCTGCTCGGGGTCGCGGGCGCGGTCCTGTGGGCCGTACCGGGCACGGCGTCCGACGCGCGGGCGTGGCGGGCGGCCGAGCCGTGCACCGCGACGACGCCCGCGGCGCAGCGCTCCGCATGCCTGTCCACCACGACCGCCGTGATCGAGCGGGTCGCGAAGGGGCCGGGCAGGAAGATCGGCCGACTGTACTTCGCCGACGACCGGCCGTCGGCACGGCTTGAGATGTCCCGGGAGGACGCCGCCGCGTTCGAGCCCGGCGAGAGGGTCGAACTGACCCTGTGGCGCGGCAGGGTGACGCAGGTCGCCGGGGAGCGTCATGTGTGGCGCGAGCACCTGCCCGACGCCGGGGACCTGACCGCCCTCGCGGCCGGGTGCCTCCTCACCGCCGGATTTCCCGCGGCCCAGCTGCTGCTGCGTCTGCGCGGGCGCGCGCTGCCCGACGACGACGTGCTTCCGTCGGCCCTTCCGTTCGCCGCCCCGCTCGGCGTCACCGCGTTGTGGCTGCTGCCGCTCTGCTGCCTCCACCCGGTGTCGCCGTTCGAGTCCGCCTCGACGATCGGGTGGGCGGCGGCCGGCGCCCTGGTCTCCCTCGCCCTCTTCGCCTGGGCCTGGCGCGCCACCCGTCTCCGTACACCCGACGTCACCGGCGGTACCGGGAGTGCCGGAAGCGCCGGAAGCGCCGGAAGCGAGGGCGGCGTTCACGGAACCGAGGGGGCCGCGGCCTCCGGCGACGAGGAGGTCTTCGTGGCCGCCCGCTTCCTGGACGAAACCGACTACAACCCGCACGGTTTCGGCACCCACATCGTCCTGGGCGGCGACTCGCCCGCGGTGACGCCCCATTCCGGGCCGGGCAGGTTCGCGGCGATTCGGATCCCGGTGGAGCGGCTCACCCTGCGGGGCGTACGGCGGGTCCGGGGCGGCGACGGCGACACCGTCTCCAGAAGCTGGCACGTCGCCGAACTCGACGACGCGGGCACGCCGGTACGCCTCGCGGCCGCCCCGGACGACCTGGCTCGCGTCATCCGGGCGCTAAGGGCTGTCCCGTAATCCGTGGCGGGCGTGCGGCGCCACATCTGACGCCGCACGCTGATCCACCACGGATTACGGGACAGCCCTTAGGGGAACGAGCCGGGAGCCCGTCCCTCTCGGACGGCGTCCGGCCGGCGGGCACGAGCCCCGCCCCGGGCGTACGGTAGAACGCTTCGGCTCCGCCGACGGACGGCGCTCCGCCGGCGGACGGCTGTGCGGACACCGGCGGGCCATCAGACGGCGGGCATTCAGCCGACGAACGTTCGGTCGACGGACGTTCGGATGATGGACGGGCCTTCAGGCGGTGGGCGTTCGATCGACAGGCAGACGTTCGAATGACGGACTGGTGTTCAGACGACGGGTGCCGGAGCGTCGGGCTCGGACGCGGACCCGAATCCGCCTCCGGGCCCCGATCCGGACCCGCTGAGCCGGCTGTAGGCGAAGGCGGCCGAGACCAGGGTCATATGGTGGTGCCAGCCCGGGAAGGAGCGGCCCTCGAAGTCCGCGAGCCCGAAGTCCTCCTCCAGCCGCTGCACGGTCTCCGTCGTACGGCTCTGCAGCCGGGTGATCTCCAGCAGCGAGTCCACCCGGCTGTGCGTCAGGTTGGTCAACCACAGTTGTGCGGGCCGACGGGCCTGATCCCGTAAGGCGAACAGGCGGTAGGTGCGGCGCGGCAGCACCCCGGGGGCGGGGGCCGTCCCGGGCAGGGCGACGAAACCGGTGAGGACGGTGGTCGGGCGGGGCGCCCCGGGCCCGGGGGCGATCGTCTCGATGCGCGCCAGGCCGCCCGTCTCGATCTCGAACAGGCTCCGCGCGGTGAGCACCAGACCGGAGTCGCCGACGGCGCTGTGCGGCGTGAGCCGCAGATGGCGGCCCGCCACCACGGGCAGATTCCCGGGCACCGCGACGACGAAGTCCCGGTTGCGCTGGGCCAGGCCCCGTACCAGGCCGCCCGCACCGGGTTCGGCGCTCAGATCCGCCAGTACGGGCACGGGGGCCGGGGCGGTCACGGGGAGCAGATGGTCGACCAGGTCGAGCACGTGCTGTTCCAGGGGGCGTTGGCCGATGTCGTCCGGTATCCGGGTGCGGCGCCGCCGGTCCGGGTCCTTGGCCCAGGCTCCCGGCAGCATCAGCCGCCAGTCGACCGGCACCGCCAGATCCTGGTCGGTGAGGAACGCGCCTATGCCGACCTGGCAGGTGACGGAGCGTCCCGTCGCGGGGACGAAACGGCGGTGGACCCCGCAGGAGTGCTCGCCGCGCTTGCGGATGACCGCGAGGTCGATGGCGTAGGCCAGCGGCGTCATGCGCCGGGCGGTCCAGCGGGACAGCTCCTCCCGGACCGGGGCCCAGTCCCAGGGGCTGGCGTTGATGAACTGGTGGAGCGACTGGGAGGCGGTGGGCGACTGCGAGGCGGTGGCGGCGAGTCGGCGTACCGACTTCTTCCCCGTCGTGGTCAGCAGGCTCTGCAAGTACACATGAGCCCACCTGCGCTGGTCGGTTCGCGGCAGATTCTCGAAGACGGTGTCGGCGAACACAGGCACCGAGGTGCGTGACCGCGTGGTGGCACTCGTGACCATGACGTTCCCTCCCTGCGACAGCCGATGACCGCGACGAGCACAGAGAAACAATAGCGAACGACCTCTTTGTTTTATGAGCCCCTGGAGCCGACTTCGCGACTTCGCCAAGTCCGCCGAACCCTCGATCATGATTCCCGCCACCGGATCAGCCGGACGGGAAGAATCCCCGATGATGAGTGAATTGCCTGGTCAAAGGCGGTACTCAAGCGCGGGGAAGCCCTGTCGACGTGACCGGAGAGCCCCTCAAAGGATGTTGCGCCCCGGAGTCGCCGACTAACGATCTGACATAGTGAACCCTATGATTTTTTTTGCCCGGCCCACCGAACCGACCGGAACCACGGGAACCACCGGAGCGACGAAGGCGGCCGGGCGACGGGAACGACCGGAGCGAGGAGGGGAGCGGGGAAGCCCCGCTCCCCCGACCTCCGCCCCGAGGACCGCCGAACCCTCAAGAACCGCAGATCCCCCCGATACCCCGAGAACCCCCGCTTCCCTCTCCGACCTTCCGGCACGGCCCGGCCGAAACCCGATACGTCTTCAGCAACTCCGCGTTGTAGTTCTCGCACCGCCGCATCAGGCTGGCCCTTCGCGGGCGTACGGCTTGACGACGCGGAAGCCGCGGCACGGGGCGCGAGCCGCGCTGCCGCACCCCCGTCCACCAGCGACTTCGGAGAAAACATGGTCAAACAAGAGAGGGCCGTACGGACCCGGGCCGCCCTCGTGCGCGCGGCAGCCGAACAGTTCGCCCAGGACGGCTACGAGCGCACGAGTCTGGCCCGCATCAGCAGGGCCGCCAACATCTCCATGGGCGCCCTTTCCTTCCATTTCGCCTCGAAGGCCGAACTGGCCGAAGCGGTCTGCGGCGGCGGCCGGGAACGGGTGGCGGCCGCGCTGGACAGACTCGGCGGCGAGCAGGGTTCCGCGCTGCGCGCGGTCGTCAGACTGACGCTTGAGCTGACCCGGCTGATCGAGAAGGAGCCGCTGGTACGGTCCGCCGTGCGTCTGGCACGGGAACGGCAGGCGTTCGACGAGTGGTCGGAGATCTGGCTCCCCACCGTGCACGAGCTGCTGGCCAGGGCGGCCCGCGACGGCGAACTGCGGGAAGGCGCGCTCCCGGACGACGTCACCAGACTCGTGGAATACCTGACGGCCGGCTCCGAAGCCCAGCTGAACGCCTCGATGGAGGTGCGCGACGCCACCGAGTCCCTGGAACGGGTCTGGCGCCTGGCCCTCGCGGGCGTATCGGCCCTCGACGAAGCCGTCTGAGGAGAACCGTCGTGTCAGGCGTCGGCGCCCGCCTGCCCGCCGCCCGCCTGCCCGCCCGTCTGCCCGGACGGCCGGACGGAACACCACCGCTCGGTGCCCTCCCGGGCAACCGGAAACGGAACGCCCGTTCTCTGAATCGTCACTTCGAATTCGTCGGCAGTGAGCAGCCCGCCGTGTCCGGTCCGCAGTCCATGGCGGCCGGCCGCGGCGAACAGTTCACCTGGTGCAGGCGGCCACGCGAAATCCAACGGAAGATCTTCATGCCTCAAACAAGGAGCCGCCTGCCACCGGCGCCCGTAAAGAAGCGCTCGTCGCACTCGCGAGGAAATCCACGCGCAAGGCAAGATCGAAATGCGACTCCCGCTCCGATCACCCCGTTGCCGAAGCCCTGTTCAAGAACATAATTTCACGTCGCTCTCGACAAACAAAACGAACACCCTTTATTTTACTGAACACCTCGACGGCCCCGGCGGCCGCAGGTTCCACGTCAGCACGCCCCAGGGGAGTGGCATGCTCATCACGTCTGAACGTCCCGCCGTACCGCGTCCCGCTCTGACCACCACGGTCGCCAAGGAGTACGTGCACCGTGCGGCGCTCGCGGAGGTGTTCCTGACCAGCTGGCACAAATTGGATGACGATCACTTCGTCGTCATCGCCCAGTGGCCGCGCAGCCACAGTTTCTACGCTTCCGAGCTCGGCTTTCACGACCCCCTGCTGCTCTGCGAAACGGTGCGGCAGACCTTCCCCCTGCTCACCCACGCCGCGTACGGGGTTCCCTTCGGGCACCAGCTCAGCTGGTCGCACTTCCGGTACCAGGTGAATCCCCGGGCGATGCGCGTCGCGGCGACCCCGGCGGAGGTCGAACTCCATCTCCACTGCGCGAAGATCAGACGCAAGGGCTCGGTCCCGGCCTCGATGCGCATGGAGGTCGAGGCGATCCGGGACGGGACGCCGCTGGCGGTGGCGTCGACCCGGTTCGGCATCCATCCCCCCGCCGTCTACCAGCGACTGCGCCAGGGCCGCGGTGACATACCCCGCGTCTACGGCGCGGCCCCGGCCCCCACGGCCCCGGCCCGCGCCGCAGCGGTCGGCCGCGGTCGCGCCCAGGACGTCGTCCTCACCCCCGCCGCGCGCGAGGACCGCTGGCGGCTGCGCGTCGACACCTCGCACCCCGTCCTGTTCGACCACCCCGTCGACCATGTGCCCGGCATGCTGCTCCTGGAGGCGATCCGGCAGGCCGGCCACACGCTCTCCACCGACCCCGGCACCGAGGCCCCGACCTGCATGGACATCCGCTTCCACCAGTACGTGGAGTTCGACTCCCCGTGCTGGATCGAGTCGGCCGCGACCGCCGCCGCGCCGGAGGGCGCGGACCGGGGCGTACGGATCGAGGCCCACCAGAACGACGTGGCGGTGTTCACCGCGACGACCGGCATGACCGATCTGACCAGGGTCTGACCCGCACTCGCGGCCGCGGCCGCGCCCATGGCCGCGAGCGTCCGCCCCGCCTGCACCCGCCCGGCGGACGCCACCCCGGCCGGAAGCCCTCGCCGGCTCCGGCCCGGCCCGTTCACCGACCCGTACGGTCACTCGCCCGGCTCGTTCACCGGCCCGGCCCCGGCCCGTTCCCGCCACCGGGAAGCCTGTCACCGCCGGGGAGCCCGCCCCGCCGGGCAAGAGAAATCAACGCTCCGTGATTCAGGAATTCATTCCGGACGCCTCTTGAATCAAGCTCGCCGACCGATGTCGGCCCATGCGCGGAAACAGGGGAAGGAACCGCGCACGGGCTGGCATCCGACGGCGGACGGCCGCCCGTACCGAGAAGACGGAACCGGGAGACGACCCCGGCGAAGAAGTCCGCGTAAGAAGTCGAGGAAGAGGCCACGGAAGAACATCGGAGAGAGAACACGCCACATCGGGCGCGCGGACCGTGCAGAATGAACGGAAAACCAGGTTCCGACGGAATTTCTTTCCCTTATGCACCGGCCCCGGGCCAGCCGATGTCGCGCGTGATCGTCGCGACGAATCCCGCAAGTGCGGAGATGCCGAGAAAGGCGTGCAGTGCAAGACGTCGCATGACCGACTCCTTGTGGGGGAAACGGGAAGCGGAACGACCGGCTCATTCACCGTTCGCTGATCTCTTTTCAATTCAGGAAGCTAACCAGCTCGCCGGACTCTGGCAATGTCTTCCCACCACCTTGACACACGTTTCCAACGCCTTGGCAATCTGAGAGAAGACATGGAACTTGCCGGGCCTGCTGCGCGCCCGAAGATTTTCGGCAATACTTTGCCCACCGCCTCCCACGCGGCCCCAGGGGTGGTGGGCGTCGCCCCTGGACGGACGGCGTCACGTGTTGTCTCACGCGGGTTCAGGAGCTGGTGTCATTCATGTTGGAGCAGCCGTTGTTCGGGCGTCGGCTCAGACAGCTGAGGCTTGAGAGGGGGCTGTCCCAAGCCGCACTCGCGGGCGACGGGATGTCCACCGGCTACCTCTCCCGCCTCGAATCGGGCGCCCGGCAACCCACCGACCGCGCCGTGGACCATCTGGCCCGCCAACTCGGCGTGCACCCCTCCGTGTTCGAGGAAGCGCCCGTCGACACCCTGCCCCAGGCGCTGGCCCACGTGGCCTCGGCCGGGACCGAGGAGAACCTGGAGACCCTGGACCGGGCCCTCAGTGGGTCCCGCAACCGCGACGCGCTGCGCTGGCAGGCGCTGTGGGTGCTGGCGCACTGGAGGCGGCGGCACAACGACCACGCCCGGGAGCGGCTGTACCTGGAGGAGATGGTGCGGCTGGGCGAGGAACTGGCCGTTCCCGCCCTTCAGGCCCGCGGCCTCACCCAGCTCGCCCGCTGCTTACGCGCCAGCGGCGACACGGCCCCCGCCACCGACGCCGCCGCGGCCGCGCACCGGCTGGCACGCGAACACCGCCTCCCCGCCCGCGACATGGCCAACGTCCTGCTGGCCCTCGCCTCGGTGGAGGCGGAGACGGGACACCTCACCCGCGCCAGGCAGCACGCCGACGAGCTGACCGAACTGACCGAGGGCCCGCCGGACGCGCTGTGGGCCGAGGCACGCTGGACCGCCGCCGCGGTACGGGTGCACCAGGGCGACGACGCCGCGGCGGAGAAGCTGCTGCACACCGCCCTGGACAGCTTCGACCGCGCGACCGACCTGCGGCTGTGGCTGCGTCTGCGGATCGCGGCGACCAAGCTGCACCTGCGCAGGACCCCGCCGGACCTGGGGACCGCGAGGCGCTGCATCGAGCAGGCCGACGGCGCCCTGGTGTACATGGGGATCCCCTCGCTCGCCCAGGAAGTAACCGCGCTCAGGGCCGAACTGGCCTTTCAGGAAGGCAAGTTGGACGAGGCCCGCGCGCTGCTGGACGAGGTGCGGGAAGCCGGTCCGCGGCTGACCTACCGGGACCGGGTCCGGCTGGAGATCCTCGACAGCCGCCTTCTGATCCTGGGCGGCCGCCCGGACGTCGGACTCGACCGGATGCGCGCCCTCGCGCAGGAGGCCCAGCAGTCCTCCAACATCGAGCTGACCGCGGACATCTGGAAACTCCTCGCGGAGACGCTTGCCCAGCGCGGGGAGAAGACGGTCTCCTGACCACCGCCCCGCTGTCACGAAGACGACTTGCCACGGTCGTCGGGAGTCTCCCACGGTTGTCGCCAAGCCCCTCCGCCCCATGGCAACCTCTTGCCAAGCGCTTGGAAAGCAGCCCTTGCCAAGCCGGAACAGCTTCAGCCCGGGCGGTACGAGGAGGAAGCATGCGGGACAGACGACGCGACGCACAGCACTCGATCGCCGTTCCACTGGGTGAGCTGCCGATGGCGGTGCGATCCCCGCACCTTCCGCCGACGCCCGGAGACCGGGTCCGGTCGACCCCGGCCGGCCCGACGGCGACCCTCTGCCGGGACGCCCGGGGACCGTCCGGCCGGCTCGGCCACCTGACCGGACGCGCCACGCACCCGCGCCCCGGCACACCGGTCGGGCCGATGGACGGCACACCGCTCACCCCCGAGCAGGCGGAGTTCCTGACGTTCCATCTGCTCGCCGCGGACGACCTCCCGGCCCACTGCGTACTGGCCTGGGTGATCCACGGGGAGCTCGACTTCGAGGCCCTGGAAGCGGCCGTCGGGGAGGTGCACCGACGGCACGACGAGCTGTGCTCCGCCTATCTCTACGACCCGGAGCCGGTGGCGCGCCCCGCGGATCCGCCGGCCCCCGCGGTCGAGGTCCTGTCCTCCGTACCCGACATCGGCGGCGCGCTCACGACGATCCGGGACGCCGCCGAGGACCCCATGTCCTTGTGCGAGGGCGAGGTCTGGCGCGTCTCCCTCGTCCACGTCACGGACGAACGATGGGTGATCGGCTGCGCCGTCCACTGCGTCGCGTTCGGCGCGAGGACGGAGTCCGTACTGGCGGAGGAGCTGGCGGACGCGTACAACGCCCATTCCGCGGCCCTGCTCCCCTCCTGAACGCCGCCGCCCACCAGAGAGATCATTGCGCCGAAGGGCTGTCCCGTAATCCGTGGTGGATCAGCGCGCGGCGTCAGATGTGGTGCGTCGCAAGGCGGAGGGGCGCCCGCATACGGGACGTATGCGGGCGTTCCGACAACGCCGCGAGGCGCCGCAGCTGTCGTCGCACGCCCGCCAGGGATTACGGGACAGCCCTGAGACGGGTTTTCGCGCGGAAAGCCGGTACTCCGTTCTGCTGCCGGACTCGGCGTATCCCGATGAATGCCATGATCGCGGCAACTCATGCCGTATGCGGAGCAAAGCCACCTAGCACATCCGGTGGCCCACTCCCGCTCGAAGTCTTCAACTCGCCGCGACCATGCCATCTTTCTCGCCTATCCGCAGGTCAGCACCCTGCCGCGAGGGCGTCTTGACATGAACGCAAGCCCCTCACAAGAGTGAGTATTCGGCCATGGCGAGAACACGGGGTTCCTCTTGTTTCCCTTCCGGGACGGAGAGACGGCCTATACGATAACGACCGTTCTCTTTTTTTTACGGAGGTACGGAGGTGGCGATGAGTAGGCCGAGGCAGGAGCGGGCGGTACAGACCCGCGAGTCGATCCTGCGAGCGGCTGCCGAAGTGTTCGACGAGTTCGGCTTCGCCGGCGCGAGCATCAACCGGATCCTGAAGCGCGCCGGAGTCACCTCGGGTGCCATGTACCACCACTTCGAGTCCAAGGAGGCACTGGCACGGGCGCTGATGAACGCCCAGTCCGAGACGATCGTCCCGTGGCTGGAGTCGACCGGCCTCCAGCGCCTGGTCGACACCACCCTGATCTGGTCGTACCAGCTCCAGACGGATCCGATGCTGCGCGCCGGTGTGCGGCTGACCGGTGAGCAGGCGACCTTCGGCATGCAGGACCCCAGCCCGTACCGGGCGTGGACGGAGATCATGGTCGACTGCCTGGCGGCGGCGGCCGAGCGGGGCGAGCTCCAGCCCGGCGTCGAGCCGCAAGCCGTCGCGGAGTTCGTCGTCGAGTCGTGCACGGGCATGCAGACCGTCGCCACGGTCGCCAGCGGACGGAAGGACCTCGGGGACCGGGTCACGCGCATGTGGCACCTGCTGCTGCCGGGTATCGCCGTCCCCACCGTCATCATGCGGACGCAGGTGGGCCCGGAACGGCTGAAGCAGCTCCTTCCCGCACCGAACTGAACCGGACGGGGCGTGCGGGGGGGGGCCGTTCACACGCTCATCGCCACCGCTGCACTCACCCCCTTGCGCTCACCACCGCTGCACTCAACCCCCGCTCCAGCAAGGCACTTCTCCCTTTCCTCGCCGACTGCACAGGAGTGTCATGGTCACGAAAAACCGGCAGATCCGGCAGATCCGCCTGGCTGCGCTGAACATCGACGGCGTTCTGCTCAACGACACCTTCAGCCCCGTGATCCACGGTTTCCTCACCCGCCGCGGCGCCGACTACACGGCGGACGTGGAACGCCGCATCTTCTCTCAGCCACGGCACATCGCGGCCCGTGAGATCGCGTCGATCCTCGGCCGTGCGCCGGACCGCGCCGCGGGGTCCGCCCCCACCGTCGCCCCCGCCCCCACCGTCACTGCCGTCCACTCCCCCGCCCCGGAGCCCGACTCCGGCGACATCATGGCCCTGTACTTCGAGGAACGGGCATCGTTCCTCGCCTCCCACCCGGTCCGCATCACGCCGGGAGCCATCGAACTGGTGTCCAGGGCGCGGGCCCTGGGACTGCGGACGGTGTGCTACGGCGGGTTGGGAAAGGAGCACTTCGACACGTTCCTCGGAGAGCACGCCGGCCTGTTCGACGGGCCCGGCTACATCTGCACCGACGCCTTCCGCCCCGGCATCCATGAGATCGCCACCGAGTTCTTCGGGCTGGACCACGACCAGGTGCTCGTCATCGACGACGTCGCCCGGGTCGCGGAGGCCGCGAGGTCGCTGAACATGCCCTTCATCGGCCACCCCAGCTCCTTCGAGCACGGTTTCCAAAGGGAGTTGATGCGGGAGGCGGGCGCGCGCCATGTCGTCGGCTCGCTCGACGCCATCGACGAGGGGCTGCTCGCGCTGTTGGACGAGGAGGCCGCCGCCGGCACGGTCTGGCGCGGCTGACGGACGGCAATCCCAGGGCCCGCCCGGGCCCGGCACGTCCGAGCCGGAGGCCGTCCGAGCCGGAGGCCGTCCGAGCCGGAGGCCGTCCGGCATGAAACGGGACTTGGCCCGTCCCGCCACCCGGTGACACACGACGCGCGCCGTGGGCCAGGGCGCGTACAGGGGAGTCGAAACGATGGGCACCGAACAGGGAATGCTGCACGGCAAGGTCGTGATGGTCACGGGCGCCTCCAGCGGCATCGGAGCGGCCGCGGCCCGCTTGTTCGCCGCCGAAGGAGCGGCGGTCGTGCTGATGGCGCGCAGAGCCGAGCGGCTGGACGAGGTGGTCCGGGACATCGCGCGGACGGGCGGCGGAGCCGTCGGCGTGGCGGGGGACGTGGCGCGGGTCGAGGACGTGGCCTGCGCGGTGCACACCGCGGTCGCGGAGTTCGGCGGCCTGCACGCGGCCTTCAACAACGCGGGCTACGCCACGGCCGGCACCGACCTGGACCAGTTGAGCGAGGAGGTCTACGAGCACACGATGGACGTCAATGTGCGGGGCGTCTGGAACTGCCTGCGTGAGCAGATACCGGTGATGCTGAAGTCCGGCACGGGCGGCGCCATCGTGAACACCTCCAGCGTCGCGGGCCTGCGGGCCACCGGCGCGTCCGCGCCCTATGTCGCGGCCAAGCACGCCGTCATCGGCCTGACGAAGGCCGCCGCCCTGGAGTACGGCGAGCGGGGAATCCGCGTCAACGCGCTCGTCGTCGGCAGCACGCGCACCGAGATGATGGACGAGGTCGTCTCCGCCAACCCGGAGCTGGAGCACGAGTTCGCCACGCGGACCGCGCAGAAGCGCATGGCGGCCCCGCTGGAGGTGGCACAGGCGGCGGCGTGGCTCTGCAGCGACCGTTCGTCCTTCGTCACCGGCACGGCGATGCCCGTCGACGGCGGCTGCACCGGCCTCTGACGCCCGCTGACGGGCGTCGACGGGCAGTCCCGTCCCCGGGGGCCGCACGCACGGTGAAACGGGCCGCACGGGGCGGACAAGCGCCGTACGGGGCCGAAGAGACGTTGCGGCTCGAAGACGATCCGGCACAACACAACACGGCACGGCGCAACACGGCACGGGGCAGCACGGCCCAACACGGCACGGGGCAGCACAGCGACTGAAGCGACTGAAGATTCGACATAGGGGAACACTCATGCGCGCAGGAGTGCGTCACCGTTATGGAAACTTCGGTCGCTTCAGTCGCTGACAGACTCCAAAAACGCTGCTGACCTGCGACTATTCCTTCACGCGGGACAGCGACCCAACCCCGGCGGCGACCGGTCCGGACTGCGTCCCGTACACGCAGCGCCCCGGTTTCCCCCAGTGCCCCGGCCTTCGTCGAATGCCCCCGGCCGCCGTGACCGCCACCGTACAGTCCGCCACGACGCGGTTCCGGCACATCCACCGGCATGTCCGCACGGACACGGGCAGGTCCGCACGGCGACCGTGCGCGCGGGCCGCCTCGGCGGCCGCCCGGGCGACATCCGTCGACGTGTGCCGGGGCACGCTCCGAAACCCGCGTACGCCGGTGGTTGGCCGGCGTCGAGGGATGCTCCCCGCGCCCGGGGACGGCCCGCCGGCGGTGAGCACTCTCGGAGAACGACGCGTGCGGTCCGGCCAGTAGCATCCAGAACGCGACAAGGTCCAGCCCCGTTCCCCGTACGAGACGACTGTGGCAAGTGGCCGCAGCACCTTCCGGGCCCCTCCCCCGCTCGTCCGCCCGTGCGTTCGCTCGTCCGCCCGCATCCGCAGAAGGGACCTACGTCATGAGCCTGCCCGCCCATCTCGCCGTACGAGGAACCGCGGACGTCGCGGTGGACGACCTCGTGCGTCTGGTGCGTGCGTACGAGAGCACCTGCACCGGCGACGCCACGTGCACCCGTGCCGACATCCTCCTGGAGACCCAGCACCCGGGACACGACCGGGACCGGGACGGCTGGTGCCTCACCACGCCCGACGGGGACGTCGTCGCGTGGGCGGGTCTCACCACCCGGGACGACGGTGCCGTCGACAGCGCGATCACCATCCTGCCGGGGGCGAGCAGCGAGGAGATCGCCCGGTACCTCGTCACGCGTGTCCTGTGGCGGGCGGCCGAGTTGGGGCAGCAGCGCGGCCGCCCGCTCACGGTCACCGTGAGCGGCGTCCTTCGCGGCGACACCGTCCTCCCCCGAACCCTGAAACGCGCCGGCTTCGTACCGCAGCACACCCTGACGCGGTGCGAGATCGACCTGTCCGTGGCCCCCCTGCCGCTGATGCTTCCGCAGGGCGGCCGGATCAGACCGATCGGGACGGCCGATCTGAGGGCCCTGCACGCCGTGCGTCGCAGGACGCAGGCCGCGGGCACCAGAACCATGGACTCCAGCACGTTCGCCCGGCGGCTGGCCCAGATCCGCGAACAGGCGGCGCGGGGCAACGCCGTAGCCCTGCTCATGGAGACCGACGGCCACGTCGTCGGCCATGTCCTCGCCCAGGCGCACGGGCCCGGGGGCCGCATCGTCGACACCTCCGTCGCCCCGGCCTCACGGGGCATCGGCGTGGGTCTCGCCCTCGTCCTGGCGGGACTGGCCGAGCTACGCGCGCTGGGCTGCGCACGGGCGTTCCTGGCCCTGGACACGGCGGCGCAGCAGGACACCGACGACCTGCGCCGCATCCTCGCCGTCACCCGGCAGCACAAGGCCACCTGCTACCGGCTGCGATGACACCACCGCAGGGCCCCGCCGCCGCGCGACAGGGCCCTGCGGCCGACTCACACGTCCCGGCGCCCCGGCAGGAACTGGTCCAGGACGATCGCGAGGAACTTCGTGTGGTCCGGGAGCCCGGACTCGGCGACGAGCCCGTTGATGATCCCGCGCTGCGCCTTGGTCGGCTTGTACTGCAACTGGACGGGGCCGAGGCCGCGCAGGTCCGTGTCGTCGGCCTTGACCGCGAACAGCTTCGACTGGAACTTGGGAGCCCGGCGCGCGTCCTCGACCACCTGCGCGACCCCCTTCTCCACGGCCGCCTCAACGGCGAGAAGAACGATCTGCGTGTGGGTGAGGTCGGTCTGCTTGCGGTGCTTGCGGAACCGGTTCGCGACGTTCGTGGAGACGTAGAAGCCGACCGGCTTGGCGGTGTCCGCGTCGTCGATCGGAGCGGGCTCCTCGACGACCTCCCGTGCGGGCTGCGGAATCACCGACACCGGACGTGCGGGCTCCACGACCGGGGCGGGCTGGACGGGGGCGACGGCCGGCTGCACCGCGGGCGCGCTCGCCCACCCCGCCAACGCGCTGGAGGGCGCCCCTCCCCCGCTGAACAGATTGCCGACGCCTTCGTCGGACATGTTCTGCTCATCGTCCTCGTCCACGCGCTTCTTGCCCTTCGGCGGTGTCATGCCACGGTTTCCTTCCTCAGCTCAAGAGCTCGAGCGAACATTTCTTCGGTGAAGCCTTCATAGTCGGCGGCCAGACCGCCGACGGTCTCCGGAATGCTCCGGTCCCCGCCGGCCCGTCGCTCGGCCAGCTCGGCCACGAGCATCCCCCGCTTGCGCACCAGCCGTGCCACCGACTCGGTGTGCCCGATCAGGTGCTTGAACATGTGGGCTTCCGGCCCGAGCACCTTGTGGACCTGACGCCGCACATCGGCGTGGATCCCGGTGTACGTACGGCCGGTGTCGAACAGCAGCACGCCGAGAAGCGCGATGTGCGGGTTGATCTGGCTGACGAACTTGACGTACGAGAATTCGAGGCCGATCTGTGCGAGGCCGTCCTCGGCGCCGCCGTCGCTCTTCACCGGGATGATCAGCCACCGCGCGGCGGAGAGGGCGAGCCGTTGCAGGGAGGGGTTCTCGGGGGGCGTGTCGAGAACGATGATCTGGTACCTGTGCGCGATGGGCAGCAGGCACATCAGCAGCCGCAGATAGGCGTGCGGGCCCTCCTTGGCGAGCAGCGTGTGGAAGAAGATGCCGAACTCGTCGCCGAGCGCCGGACCGCCCATGACGACGTCGAGGTTCTCGCGCACGTTCTCGCGGGGGTTCAGCGGCGTGCCCGTCCGGAGGGATTCGAGCAGCCCCGCTCCCCCGTCGTTCCACTCGGCCTTCTTGTAGCCGAGCTCGCGGGCGATGTTGCCCTGGGCGTTGCAGTCGATGATGAGCGTCCGCAGCCCACTGCGTGCTGCCTTGCCGGCGGCGTTGGCGGAGACGGAGGACTTGCCGACACCTCCCTTGCCGTTGCCGAACATGAAGATGTGCGACAGCGAGGCCCAGGGGATCGCCGGTAGCTGTGCGCGGATGTCAGGTGCTGCGAACGGACTGGACATGGGTCCTCTCACTCTGGTTCAGGCCCGGAAAGAGGGCGCTGTATGCCCGATTTGAACTGTTATGTACGGCCGAAACTTCGCTCAGAACGATCCTGCGCTCCGAAACGCTCCATGACGGTGCCGAGTAGGGCCCGGAAGCGGCAATCCGACCGCGAAACGGCCCCCGGGGCCTTCGTACCACCAGGTCAGCGGCACCTTCGGAGTTGTCTCTCCCATAAGTGACACTGCGTTTCCGCACGTTGCTCCAGACGCCCATCAACCCACTGGCCACACCGTGTGCCGAGTGATGGATCGATATGCGGTGACCCCTCTTGGAATCTCCACAAGACCGGTCACCTCCAACGCCGTTGTAGAACAAAGTGCAGCACACGCTATCAGGAAAACCTCAGAGCCCGTCAGCCAACACGCGGTGCGGCCGACTTCGCATCAGGGATGCGGGCCGACCGGGCGGGCCGTAGGGAAACGGGTGGACGCGCCTGGTTCCCGGCTTGCCGCCGCGCCCGCCGTTCACCATCCCTACCGACATGCCTGCTTCGGGGGCGGCGAACCTGTCCTTCGGCCCATGCTCTCACACCTTGATCATCCAACCAGTCGGCAGGCCAGCCGACGCGCCTGACATCACGTCGGCCCGCGAGCCGACTCCCCCATGCACCAGCTGGCTGGTCGCCCGACCGGCCGCTTCACCCGCCCCCACACCCGGCATCGCACGCGCAGCGCCACTTGCCACCCTGTCGGCCCTTCTGCCGCCCCTCGCATGATCCGGCAAACCGACCGACCGGCCTGCGGTTCCACCGGCCGTCCCGCTCATGGACCGACCGAGGGGCCAATCGCCCCATCGGCCACCACACCCGTACACCGGCAACCCCGCCCGCCGGCCCGGCCACCGGCCCACGTGCTCACCACCACCGCCACGGCGAGGCATGCCCGCCCCCGTACCGACAGCCTGACAGGCTCGCGGGTCCTCGCGCCGACACCCGGGCCTGCCTCCGCCTCTGCCCGACAGTCCACCTGCCAGGAAGCCTCCGCACGAACGAGCCGTCCCGCATGTCTCCAGACAGGAACACCCACTTCCACGTTCGCTGCCACTCATGCGACTGACTCCGCCTTCCAGCAAGCCCACCGACGAACACAGGACCAAACCCGGCGATTCACTGGTCGCCTCATGAACGCGCAGGCCGCCAAGAAGGCCGGATCGCCCCCCTGCATCCCTGCCCGCACGTTCGTCGACGGCTGCGCGAGCACCCAGGCCAGCAGTCCGGCACACAACCGGACCTGCAAACCGACCTACCACTCCACCGTTGTCACAGCACTGGTGAATGCCCACCAGGAAACCTTCGAACCCCTTAGCACCAAGGCACACTGCCAGATGAGGAGAAGCACCTGGGACCACATTGACTCCCAGGTACTCCGAAGCGTTGCCAGCAACACTCCTCATACAGCGTGACTCCTTGTGTGCGTCCAAGCTTGCGTCCATGTTTGCAGTGATGTTTGTTTTCGCAGGTCAGGGCCCCTTTTTCAGCCAAACAAGATGGCCTCATCCTACGCCTCCGAGTCCGCTTTCAGAACACCATCGGCAAGTGAGGCGAGCCGATCGATGAGGAGAGATCGCGACACCAGAACAGATCTCCACACCCCATCTCTTCCGTGCCGGTGGCTCTCTGACAACGCAGCGGAACTGTCGCGCCGAATCCCATGAAACCCTCCATCGCCCTCAGGTCCACACTGCAACATCCCAGAACACTCCATGACTACAAGCTCCTGGGATTCCCACGGTGACCCGCCGGATCGTCCAAGTGAGCCCGCGCCGCTCTCGGAGCAACGATGCGCGAGACGAGCGCAGACCGAGGCCGACCCTTCGCATTCCTCAACCTGTCCTCCCTCATCGCACTCAACGCCCACCCCCCTATCCGCTCGTATCACATGAACGGACGGGGTCGACAAGCGGAGCCTCACACGGGTTCCACCGCAGAGCTCGTCGCCCCCTCCTCATCACACGTCGGTCAAGGCCCCCTGGGCCGGAAGAGTCGCGCCCCTCACAGACATCCCGGCATCCTCAGACCTTCCGCACCGACGAGCATGAACTCCCTTCCTCGCCCGATCCACACACTCCGATCCGGCGATCCACGTGCCCGATCAGCGATCGTCCGAGGCGAGGGCAGGGGAGCGGTGGCAGCTGCTGCCGGCAGGCAGCCGGCACGCACGTAATCTCGACTTGGCACCAGCATCGATGTGCCTCTTCCTTCCCTCCCGATCACTTCACTAAGAGAAACGAACCCGGGCACGCCCACGCCCCGACGTCGCCATTGCACGAACGCGCCCGTCGAGAAGCCCCCGAGCACGAGTCGCTCCGGATCGATGTCGGCGGAGGACAAGGCGGCACAGGTCGAGCCGGAATCAGATCAGCCGCGCCCGGGGGATGCGGGAACTGGCATCCGCGTGACGTCAGAACACCTCCGGCGGACGCCGCCGCCTCCGCGTCCCGCCTCTCGCACCGCCGCCGACGGCGTCCTCGGTGCCATCCGCCGTGATCGAACCCCCGGCTCCGCATCGAGGCCGTGCCCCGAGGCGCGTTCTCCAGGCGATACGGCCCGGGTGCGCCTGGCGACCTGTGGCCGCACAATCCGGCGAACGGGATCCGCCCCGGCCGGAGGAGCCCTGCCCTCGCCGCCCATGGCCCTCCGCGTACGCGCCCCTGCCGACGGGGCCCCTGAGCGCGCGTCAGGCCGAAGCCGACGGAACACACGCATGCGACCACCGGGGGAGGGGCCCTGAGGCGGCGCCCGGGCCGTTGCGCCATCGGCCGAGAAGCTCCGCTCAGGGAGCTCATTCCGCATGCGCCCGCCTCGGGGTGCATCGGCCGGATCCGCCCACCGACGGGCTCTTCAGGAAGCCCAGATCCGGCGGTGGGGGAGAGGTGCGGATCAAGGCTCTGATCACCGGATCCGGTCGGCGGAGGCCGACGATTTCCCGGAACTCGGCATGCCCGTATCCACGCCGAACCGTCCCGGGGAGTCGGACCGCCGACGGATTTCGCGCCGTCCACCCGCCTCTGAGGGGGGTTTCGGGCCAGGAATCCGGAGCCCGGGTTCTCGCTCTCAACCGCTCCCACAGAAGTTGTTGACCATTTAACTATTAGGCTCGGCGGGACCGTACGGGTACTCGGAGCCAATACGTCGGCGTGACGGTCGGTCGGTGGGGGAGTGCCTCGCCGATCTCGCCGTCGGGCCCGACGTCCAGAACGGCTACGACGGCTACGACGGCCGGCTGGCCGCGCCAGGTGACGTGGCCAGCCGGCCTCCGTCCCGCGGCGCGGTGGCGCGACCGCGGGGCCGCACCCCGGGACTCCGCCGCGGTTAATTCCGGTGCGCGAGCGCCTTGAGGCGGCTAGGGTCACGGCCATGCATTTCCTTCAGATCTACGGCTGACACGGTCCGGGCAGCGCCCCGGCCCCCTCGCGCGCCCCGCCCCGCGTCCGAGCCTGTCCGGACGACGGTGTCGGCGGTGCGCCGGCTTGTCGTGTCCCGTTCGCCGTAGACCTGAAATGAGTGATCTTCCATGACCCGTCGCCGTGCCCATATCGCGATGGTCGGCATCCCCGCCGTCAGCCATGTCCTGCCCAGCCTTGAGGTCATCCGTGAGCTGGTGGCCCGCGGACATCGGGTGACCTACGCCAACGACCCGGCGGTGGCCGACCTGGTCGCGGCCACCGGCGCAGAACTCGTCCCCTGCTCCTCCGTGCTGCCGGTCGCCGACAACGACTGGCCCGAGGACCCCATCGCCGCCATGGGGCTCTTCCTCGACGACGCCATCCAGGCGCTGCCGCAGTTGCGCGCCGCCTACGACCCGGACCCGGCGGACCTCTACCTGTACGACATCGGCGCCTACGCCGCGCGCGCCCTCGCCGAGACACAGGGCCGCTCCCTCATACAGCTGTCCCCGACCTTCGTGGCCTGGAACGGCTACGACCAGGACGTCGCAGCACACCTGTGGCGGCTGCCCGGCGCGGACGCGTACCGGGCGAAGTTCGCGCGGTGGCTCACCGACTGCGGGGCGTCCACCACCGACGTGGACGTCTTCCCCGGACGCCCCGCGCGCACCCTGGCGCTGATCACCCGGGCCATGCAACCGCATGCCGATCAGGTCGACATGAGCACGGTGACGTTCGTCGGGCCCTGCTTCGACACGCGGGGGAGCAGGGAGACGTGGACCCGTCCGGCCGGCGCGGACAAGGTGCTGCTGATCTCCCTGGGTTCGGCGTTCACCCGGCAGCCGGAGTTCTACCGCCAGTGCCTGGCGGCCTTCGGCGACCTGCCCGGCTGGCATGTCGTACTCCAGATCGGCAAGCACACCGACCCTCGGGAACTCGGCAGCGTCCCGTCCAACGTCGACGTGCGCTCCTGGGTGCCCCAACGGGCCATCCTGGAGAAGGCGGACGCGTTCGTCACCCACGCGGGCATGGGCGGCTGCGGTGAAGGGCTGCTGGCGGGCGTACCGATGATCGCCGTTCCGCAAGCTGCCGATCAGTTCATGAACGCCGACCGGCTCGTGGAACTGGGCGTGGCCCGCCGGATCGACACCCCGGACGCCACCGCGGAGAACCTGCGGGCGGCCCTGGACGAACTCGTGACCGACCCCGAGGTGGCCCGCCGCTCGGCGACGCTGAGCGCCGACGCCCGGGCCGAGGGCGGCACCGCACGGGCCGCCGACCTCATCGAGGGTCTGTTGCGGCAGGAGACCCCGCTGAGCCGCTGATCTCCGCCCGCCTCGGGGCCGGGCGCTCGATCTTGAGCGTGGAGGGTTCCAGCAGACATCCCAACCTGCCGGAACCCTCCACGTTCTGACGTTCTCCTGGCGTTCGAGGCCCGGCAGGCTTTCACGGGCAGGCGCTCCCTGGCCCCCGAGAGCACTGAGAGGTTCGCGAACGCGAAGTTCATCGAAGCGTCGCGGTCAGCGACTTCTGTGCGACCTGGGGAATGGCTCGGCCCGGTTCCTCCCGCGCAGTCGGCCCGCCTGGACCGCCCGCCAGTCGGCCCGCCTGGTCGGCCAGCCCGGACCGCCCGCAGGGCCGGCAGCGACTGAAGCGACTTCCAGCGAACGGGGCTTCGGTCGCTGCCCGAGGCCGCACACAGCCCCCGAGAGACTCAGCGACTGAAGACCAGCGACTGGAAAAGCCCCTGCGTCGCTGTTCAGTCGCTCCTCAGTCGCTGCATAAAAGCGCAGGTCAGCAAGTTTTGACCACCCGATTAGCGACTGAAGCGACTGAAGTTCGGTGCATATGAAGACATTCATGTGTGCGCGCGTGTGCGTCATAGATAGGAAAGTTCAGTCGCTTCAGTCGCTGTTTTGACCCCTTCACCCACCTTGACCTGCGGTTTTCTTCAGCACCGAAGCCAGTACTGAAGAAGACTCACAGTCGCTTTCCGTCAGTCGCTCAGTCGCTGAGTCGCTGCGCACCCTCGGCGATATGGGGTGATTACCGATGGTTTGAAGAGGTTTCACACCCGGGTCGAAGCCCCGTCCGGACCTCCTTCTCGCAGCGACTCAGCGACTGACGGGGCAGCGACCGAAGGGCGGGAGCGACTGAAGCGGGAAGGGTGGAACGGCCGAAGGGCGACGGCTGAACGCCGGCGCCGGGCCGTGCGGGGCGGGCGACGGGCCGGGCCCTCCACCGGCCCGCCGCCGCCGGTGGTGTTCCGCCCGGCCTCGGGGGCGGGGTGCAACCCCGGTACCGGCCCCCGCCGTTCTGGATAGCTTTCTTCCGGTTATGCCCCGAGGTCGGGAGACTGTCAGGGGAGTGCCGGGGGATGTCCCCTTCGCGGCCCCTCCTCCGCTAGCCTGTGATCTCCGCACTTGAGAACTTGAGTCGCTTCAGTCGCTGAACGGAGTAGTACATGCGCCCTCACCAGAGGATTCCGCGCAGCGACCGGCAGGCCCGGGCCCGTTCTCAGCGCCGCGCTCACCCGAAGGCCCCGTGATCTTGGAGCCGCGTACGTACCCGTCGTCGGTCGCCGTCGCCCGCTGGTGCGCGGCCTCCGGCTGGCCCGTGCACCCCCTGGCCCCGCTGCGGAAGACTCCGGCCGCGAACTGCGCGTCCTGCAGGCGTCCGGGACACCGCGTCAGCGACTGTCCGTGCCTGGCCGAGGGACGCTGGTGCCACGGGCTCCTCGCGGCCACGACGGACCCCGCACGGGTGTCGGCCTGGTGGGACGCGAGGCCGGGCTTCGGCGTGGGGGTCGCCTGCGGGCCCGCTGGGCTGGTGGTGCTCGACGTCGACGCGCACGGCCGGTCCCTCCCGCTGCGCCACGAGGTGCTCCCCGGCATCGGGATCCCCGAGACGGTCGAACTCACCGGACTCGGCAACGGCTTCCACTCGCTGGCGCTTCTCGCGGCCCTGCGCGGACAGCCCGACCCGGCGCGGGACGAGAACACGCTCAGGGTGCGCACGCCCTCGGGAGGGCTGCACATCTGGTACGAGGCCGGGCCGGGCCACCCGCTGCGGTCCTCGGTCGGCAGCGGCGGACGCGGTCTCGCCTGGCAGGTCGACGTCCGCGGCGTCGGCGGGTACATCGTCGCCCCGGGCACCCGCACGGAGGCCGGGACGTACGAGCGCGTCGGAAACTGCGTCAGGCCCGCTCTGCTGCCCTCCTGGCTCCGAGATGAACTGGAACGCACCGGGCACCGGGAAAGGCCGCGAGAAGCCCGTACACGGCCTTCCATGCGTCTTGACCCGGCCCTCGCCGCCGTTCTGTCCGCGGGATGGGGGAACGCCGCCGCGCGTCGCGCGCTGGAGACCGTCCTGAGCCCGGTGCTGGGGTGCGCCGCCACGGCGTCCGGCGCGGGCTTCGGCGACAAGCTGAACCGGGCCGCGTACACCGCGGGAGGGCTCTGTGCGGCCGGGGCCGTCGAGGAGGCCCGGACCCGGACCGTGCTCGAAGAGGTCGCGGAGCGCGTGCGACCGGGGCAACGACGTCGTTCGGCGCAGATCATCGACAGCGGGTTCGCCGCGGGCCTGCGGCGTCCGCTCGTCCCGGGAGGCCGCTCATGAGCTCACCGATACAAGGGGTGTTCGACTTCGACGCGGCGGCTGTCGCCCAGCAGATCCTCGCCCACTCCCGGTCCCAGGATCCGGCCCAGGGCCCGGAAGTGCCGCCACAGGGCGCCGCCCAGGGGCCGTACGCCGACGCCCCGTTCCGCCCCACGCCGAACGGGCTGGTCCTCGACTCGCTCTCCGACCGCGGGCTCGCGGAGGCGTTCGCGTACCTGTACGCGCGTGAGTACCGGCACGTCAACGGCCTCGGCTGGTACAAGTGGGACACCTACCGCTGGGTGCCGGACGATCACGACCGCGTCATATGGGCCGCCGGGGACATGGCCAAGAAGCTGGCCCGGGTGGACGACCAGGAGGACTTCACCGCCTCCGAGATGAAGCGGGCCCGCAGCCGGGCCCTGTCCACCGCGGGCATCAAGGCGATGCTCGCGCAGGCCCAGGCCGCCGACGGGATGCTCCTGGACGCCGCGCTGCTCGACGCCGACCCGTACGCGCTGTGCACCCCCGGCGGCATCGTCGACCTGCGCACCGGCGTCTCCACCACGCCCGATCCGCTGCGGCACCTGCACTCGCGGGCCACGTCGGTGGCGCCGCTGCGGATGCCCATCCCCAAGTGGGACCGCTTCCTGCGGGACACCTTCGGCGACGACGCCGAGGGCCTGGAGATGATCGACTTCCTTCATCTGCTGCTGGGTTACTCGATCACGGGCGACGTCGGCGCGCAGGTGCTGATCTTCCTCCACGGGCTCGGCAAGAACGGCAAGAGCGTCCTGCTGGACACCCTGGTCAAGCTGCTCGGCGACTACGCGGACGCCGCCCCGCCCGGCTTCCTCATGGCCAAGCCCTTCGACGGCCACCCCACCGACCTCGCCGAACTCCACGGCCGGCGCGTCATCGTGTGCAGCGAGCTCAAGGCGGGGGACCGCTTCGACGAGGCCCGGGTGAAGCTGCTCACCGGCGGCGACCGCATCAAGGCCCGCCGGATGCGGCAGGACTTCTTCAGCTTCACCCCGACCCACAAGCTCTGGCTGCTGGGCAACCACAAACCTGAGGTCGGCACCGGCGGCTTCGCCTTCTGGCGGCGCATGCGGCTCGTCCCGTTCGAGAAGGTCGTCCCCGATGACCGGAAAATCGACAATCTGGCCGATGTGCTGGTCAGCGAGGAGGGGCCGGGCATTCTGGCCTGGCTGATCGACGGCGCCCGTCGGTATCTTGGTGGCGAAAAAGAGCTGTCGGGGCCGGAACGCGTACGCCTGGCAACGGACGCGTACGCGGAGACGGAAGATCACTTGGGACGTTTCCTGAAGGAGGCGTGCGTCATCGAACCGGGGCTCAGAGCCGAGCAGAAGACGCTCTACCTCGCCTACCAGAGCTGGTGCGACGGGGAGCCCGAGGTGGCCAAGCCGGTCAGCTCCCGGACCTTCGCCGCCCGGGTACGGGAGGCTCTGGGTATGCGGTCCCCGTCCGAGATGGCAACCTCGAACTCAAGGAAGTACTACCCCGGCATTGGGCTGCTGGCGGAGGACGGCACGGAGGAGACAACGTGAGTGCCTTGATCGGGCCGGAGGACCTGACCCACGAGATCGACATCGTCTGGGTCGCACCCGACATCGACGAGCTCGACTACGTCCGCCAGGCGCTCGACCGCGTGCGCGGGAGACGGTCCGCGCCGCCCTTCCACCGCGACGGACGCCTCGTCGGGTACGCGGTCCTGGGCTCCGACGCCAAGCCGTCCCGTGCCTCGGGAACGTATCTGCGGCGGGTCTTCTGGGTCGCCCCCCACGACCGGGACAGCGCCCCGGAGGGCCTGTACAAGTTCGGGGCCCCGTCGGAGGCCGTGGACCCGAGGACCGTGGAGGCCGGCGCCGAGGGCTGCAAGACCGTCCGGTCCCAGGCCGCCGAGCCGTCCGTGCTCCCGACCGGCCGGGGAGCGGCGCTGCCCTCGGCCTGAGTACGGGCCCGCGCGTCCCGCGTTCCGCGCCCAACGGGCGGAGGCGGGACGGAGGCTGCGAAGGGCATCGACCGGGACGCCGATGCCGACGGCGGCGTGCGTGCGCGGGCCCCGCCCGCCCGCGCACGCATCGGCTCAGACGCCGACGTAGTCCGCCAGGTGCTCGCCGGTCAGGGTGGAGCGGGCGGTCACCAGGTCGGCGGGGGCGCCCTCGAAGACGATCCGGCCGCCGTCGTGCCCCGCGCCGGGACCGAGGTCGATGATCCAGTCTGCGTGGGCCATGACCGCCGGGTGGTGCTCGATGACGACGACCGACTTGCCGGAGTCCACGAGCCGGTCGAGCAGGCCGAGCAGCTGCTCGACGTCGGCGAGGTGGAGGCCGGTGGTCGGCTCGTCGAGGATGTAGACGCCACCCTTCTCGGCCATGTGGACGGCCAGCTTGAGGCGTTGCCGTTCCCCGCCGGAGAGCGTGGTGAGCGGCTGCCCGAGGGTCAGATAGCCGAGCCCGACATCGGCGAGGCGGCCGAGGACGCGGTGCGCGGCCGGGGTGCGGGCCTCGCCGTCGCCGAAGAACTCCTCGGCCTCGGTCACCGACATGGCCAGCACCTCGCTGATGTCGCGGCCGCCGAGCCGGTGGTCCAGCACCGACGCCTCGAACCGCTTCCCCTCGCACTCCTCGCAGGGGACGGCGACGCCCGCCATCATCGCCAGGTCGGTGTAGACGACCCCCGCGCCCTTGCAGGCGGGGCAGGCGCCCTCGGAGTTGGCGCTGAACAACGCCGGCTTCACTCCGTTCGCCTTGGCGAATGCCTTGCGGATCGGGTCGAGCAGCCCGGTGTACGTCGCCGGGTTGCTCCGCCGGGAGCCGCGGATCGGGTCCTGGCCGACCGACACCACGCCCGCGTCGGCGGCCCCCGCCTGCCGGAGCAGCGAGCCGTGCATGAGGGAGCTCTTGCCGGACCCGGCGACGCCGGTGACCACGACGAGCACCCCGAGCGGGATGTCCACGTCGACGTTCCGCAGGTTGTGTGTCGTCGCGCCGCGGATCTCCAGCGCCCCACGGGGTTCGCGCACCCTCTTCTTGAGGGCGGCCCGGTCGCCGAGGTGGCGGCCGGTGACGGTGCCGGCGGCCCGCAGCCCCTCGACGGTGCCCTCGAAGCAGACGGTGCCGCCCTCCGCGCCGGCGCCCGGGCCGAGGTCGACGACATGGTCGGCGATCGCGATCGTCTGCGGCTTGTGTTCCACGACGAGCACGGTGTTGCCCTTGTCCCGCAGCCGCAGCAGCAGGTCGTTCATCCGGCTGATGTCATGGGGGTGCAGGCCGGTGGTGGGCTCGTCGAAGACGTAGGTGGTGTCGGTGAGCGAGGAGCCGAGGTGCCGGATCATCTTGACGCGCTGCGCCTCGCCGCCCGACAGGGTGCCCGACGGCCGGTCCAGCGAGAGGTAGCCGAGGCCGATCTCCACGAACGAGTCGAGCGTCTGCCGCAGCGTCCCCAACAGCGGCGCCGCTGACGGTTCGTCGAGGGAACGGACCCAGTCGGCCAGGTCGCTGATCTGCATCGCGCAGGCGTCCGCGATGCTGATGCCCTTGATCTTCGACGACCGGGCCGCCTCGCTGAGCCGGGTGCCGTCGCAGTCCGGGCAGGCGGTGAAGGCGACCGCCCGGTCCACGAACTCCCGGATGTGCGGCTGCATCGCCTCCCGGTCCTTGGAGAGCATCGACTTCTGGATGCGCGGAATCAGCCCCTCGTACGTCATGTTGATGCCCGCGATCTTCATCCGGGTCGGCTCGTGGTGCAGGAAGTCGCGCAGCTCCTTCTCCGTGAAGTCGCGGATCGGCCGGTCGGGATCGAACAGGCCCGACTCGGTGTAGAGCCGATAGTTCCAGCCACCCGTCTTGTAGCCGGGGACGGTGAGCGCGCCCTCGTGGAGGGACTTGGTGTCGTCGTAGAGCTGGGCGGGATCGAGAGCGGTGACCGAGCCCCGGCCCTCACAGCGCGGGCACATGCCGCCGGTGCGCGTGAAGGTGACCTTCTCGGCCTTCTTCCCGCCGCGTTCCACCGTGATCGCCCCGCTCGCCCGGACCGACGGCACATTGAAGGAGAACGCGTTGGGCGAGCCGATGTGCGGCTGCCCGAGCCGACTGAAGAGGATGCGCAATATCGCGTTGGCGTCGGTGGCCGTGCCGACGGTGGAACGGGGGTCGGCCCCCATGCGCTGCTGGTCGACGACGATCGCGGTGGTCAGCCCTTCGAGCACGTCGACCTCGGGACGCGCCGTCGTCGGCATGAAGCCCTGCACGAAGGCGCTGTACGTCTCGTTGATCAGCCGCTGCGACTCCGCGGCGACCGTGTCGAACACCAGGGAGCTCTTGCCCGAGCCGGAGACGCCGGTGAACACCGTCAGCCGGCGCTTCGGGATCACGATGCTGACGTCCTTGAGGTTGTTCTCACGGGCGCCGTGCACCCGGATCAGGTCGTGGCTGTCGGCCACGTGCGGCGCGGGCGCCCCGCCGTCCATCGGATCCGTCCTCTCGGCCATGCCGATCGTCTCCCCATCTGTCGCGCGGAGCCGACTCCGCGAGCCCCGCCGTTGTCGCCCGATGCGGCCCGACCGGCACCCAGGCAGTATGTCTTTTTTTCTTTCTCTTTGCGGCGGCGCAGGGGCGAAGGAACGGCCCTCCGCCGGACTCCCCGGGTCGCTCCGGAGACCGCTCCGCGCCGCCCCGGAGCGACCACGGAACGGCGCGAGGCGCTGTGCGAGACTGGCCGGATGAGAGCCCCTGACCTCGACGACCTCGTCCGGTTGCGGCGGGCCCGCGACCGGATGGACCGCGACTACGCCGAGCCGCTGGACGTCCCGGCGCTGGCGCGGGGGGCCCTGATGTCGCCGGGCCACTTCTCCCGCAGCTTCCGCGCCGCCTTCGGCGAGACACCGTACAGCTATCTCATGACCCGCCGTATCGAGCGGGCCAAGGCGCTGCTGCGGCGCGGCGATCTCTCGGTGACCGAGGTCTGCTTCGCGGTCGGCTGTACGTCACTGGGGTCGTTCAGCACCCGCTTCACCCAGCTGGTCGGGGAGAACCCGAGCAGCTACCGGGCCCGGAGACATGATCACGCGGCCGCCGTTCCGGCGTGCATGGCGAAGATCCACACACGACCGGTCAGGATCGGAGAAGCGCGCCCCGAGCCCCCGGCCGTAGCGTGAACGGCATGAACATCACGCTCTCGCAGTGCTTCATCGCCGTCGACGACCACGACAAGGCGCTCTCCTTCTACCGCGATGTGCTCGGCCTCGAGGTACGCAACGACGTCGCGTTCGAGGGGATGCGCTGGGTGACGGTCGGAGCGCCCTCCCAGCCCGACGTCGACATCGTCCTGGAGCCGCCGCTCGCGGACCCGAACGCCTCTCCGGCCGACCGGCAGGCCATGGCGGAACTGATGGCCAAGGGCCTGCTGCGCGGGGTCATCTTCGCGACGGACGACTGCGACGCCACCTTCGAGCGGATCAGCCGCGCGGGCGGCGACGTGCTGCAGGAGCCCATGGACCAGCACTACGGCGTTCGCGACTGCGCGTTCCGCGACCCGGCTGGGAACCTGCTGCGCTTCACCCAGCCGCTCGCGAAGGCGTAGCCGAAGCCCGTGAGCAACAGCCGTAGTCGGAACAGGGGCCGCACGAGACGGCGGCCCGACACCGGTGCCCGTTCCCGCCCGTCGGCGGGGACGGGCACCGGCGTTCTCAGGAGTTCGGGAACAGAGGTCCGCCCGCCAGCAGGCCGCCGTCGACCGGGAGGACGTGCCCGGTGACGTAGCTCGCCCGGTCCGACGCCAGGAACTGGACGACCTCGGCGATCTCCTCCGGTGCGCCCGCCCGGTGCATGGGCAGGACCGCGTCGACCGCGTCGCGCGACGCGTCGTCGCCGGTGAACCGCTCGTACATGGCGGTCCGGGTGTAGCCGGGCGCGACCGCGTTGACCCGGATGCCGTGGGCGGCCCCTTCCAGCGCGGCCGCCTTGGTGATGCCGACGACGGCGTGCTTGCTTCCGGCGTACACGGTGGCCTCGGGGTAGCCCATCAGGCCGAAGGTGGAGCTGACGTTGACGATGCTGCCGCCGCCCTGGTCCCTCATGACCCGGAACTCATGCTTCAGGCACAGCAGCGTTCCTCTGACGTTGGTGTCGAAGGTGGCCTGATAGCCCTCCTCGGTCACCTCGGTGACGGGGCCGGGCTTTCCCTCCGTGCCGGCGTTGTTGAAGGCGACGTCGAGCCGCCCGAACCGCTCGACGGCACGGTCGACGAGATCCTCGACCTCGGTGTCGAAGCGGACGTCCGCCCGTACGAACTCGGTCGGGGCCCCGAGCGCGGAGAGTTCCCCGGCCAGACGCTCGCCCACGTCCTCGTGGCGGCCTGAGACGACGAGGCTCGCGCCCCGACGGGCGTAGGCGAAAGCGGTGGCGCGGCCGATGCCGGTGAGCGCGCCGGTGACGAGGACGACGGGTTCGGGCACGTCGAGGGTCCTTCCTGCGACCACACGGATGAACGGCGGACGTGGGGCGGCGAAAGCGCCGCGTACCGGGCTTCCTGCCCCCCTGAGGTGGTGGGGCATCGAGCAGGGGGTCCCGGTGCCCCACCACAAGGAGAGTCCCAGCCGGGCGGCGGCCGAACCGGATCCGACTGCCTCATCCGTCGAACAGCAGCACTTGATGGCCCGTATGGCCCGTAGGCGGGCGGGGGGACTGGGACGGTGGGGAGGACGGCCTGAGGCGGGGAGGGGAAGCCACGGCGACGGCGGAGGCCCGCGGCCGGTCCCTGCGGAGGGACCGAGACGGCCGGGGCCCGACGGCAGGGACTGGACCGGCGGACGCGCGGGAGCGGCGGTTCCTGCGGGACGGCGGGCGGCGCGGAGGGGACCGAGTCCGGACATGCCGGGCGTCAGGGACCCGGGCAGTGGCTGGTCCCTGTTCGGTCCCTGAGCTTCAGTCCCTGAGAAAAGACCAGGTCAGAGAGGTTTCACCCCTCAAAACAGGGACTGAAGGGACTCAAATTCCTAGTTATAAGCTCACTACGTGCGTGCGTATGCGCGCACGCATACATCTTGTACTACTCATTACTCAGCTGGCTCATAATTAGAGATTTGAGTCCCTTCAGTCCCTGTCAGGGGGTCGACTACCCCTCTGACCTGCGGAAATGCCCAGGGACTGAAGGCAGGGACCAAGCCCTCCCGGCTCGGTCCCTGGTCCCTGGCTTCAGTCCCCGAGCAGCCGTCCTCCCCCCTCCGCCCCGGGATTTTTCTCTGTTTCCCCTCGCTCCAGGTCATGGACACGCCCCTCGACGGGGGCTCGACACCCTTGCGTAAAAGTGGCATATAGCGCGACTTTGTCGGGCATACCGAGGGCTCGAGGAGGGACCGAAGGGACTCAAGGGACTCAGAATCGGATAACGGCACGCGGCGAAGATGCCGGGACCGGCAAGGGGGACATGCCTACACTCATTCCGAATGACAGTCCCTTCAGTCCCTGTCGACGGGCCGAGAGGCCATGTGACCAGCGGCGTCAGAGACAGGGACTGAAGCCTTTTACGACCGGACGGACAAGGACGACTGCGTGCGGCGCCACGGTGAGACGAGCCCCGGAGCTCCCCCTGCCCGGCAAGTGCCCTCGATGTCCGTCGCCCGCTGGTGCGCGGGCAAGGGCTGGCCCGTCCACCCCCTGGCCCCCGGCCGGAAGACCCCGGCCGGGAACTGCCCCGAGTGCCGGGACCGGCACCACGACCCGCGCACCTGTCCCTGCCTCCCGGCCGGACGGCCCTGCCACGGCTTCCACGCCGCGACCACCGACCCCCGGCGCATCGAGAAGTGGTGGACCGACAGCCCTCGTTCCGGTGTGGGGGTGGCGTGCGGCCCCGCCGACCTGGTCGTCATCGACATCGACGCCCACTCCGCGCCCGTCCCGGACCGCAGCCGCCTGCTGCCGGGAATCCCGATCCACGAGTCCGTCGACCTCGCCGGCCTGGCGTCCGGGTTCGACACGATGGCGCTGCTCGCCGCCTACCGGGGACAGGGCGCCCCCGCCGAGGACGAGAGCACCCTGCGCGTACGGACCCCCTCGGGCGGGCTGCACATCTGGTACCGGAACCCGGACCCCGGGACCCGCTACCGCTCCTCGGCCGGCTCCAGCCCCAAGGTCGCGCTGGCCTGGCAGGTCGACGTACGGGCCGAGGGCGGTTACATCGTCGCGCCGACGACCCGCACCTCCCAGGGCTTCTACGAGCCCCTGGGGGCCGCCCGCACCCCTGCGCCGCTGCCGTCCTGGCTCGCGGCCGAACTGGCCCGCACCGGCCATGTCGTGCCCCCTGCGGCCCCGAAGCCCTCACACGCCCCCTCAGGGCGCGCGGCCGCCCCCCGGGTCCCCACCGTGCCCGGGGCGCGGCGCAGCCGCCGTCCGAAGTCCGCGCACCGGGTCCTGGCCCCGCTCGTCGACGAGGTCACCCGCTGCGCGGCGACGCCGGAAGGAGCCGGCTTCACCGAGAAACTCAACCGCGCCGCGTTCACCGCCGGAGGACTGGCCGCCGCGGGCCATCTCCCGGAGGACGACGTCCGCGAACTGCTCGCCGCCGCCGCCCACCGGGCCCGTCCCTGGCAGCAAGCCCGTAACGAGAAGATCATCCACGACGGTCTCGCAGCCGGGGCCACCCGACCGCTCCATCCCGAAGGACGTTCATGAGCAGCGCCGAGAGCACGCGCTTCGACGCCACTGCCGCCGCTCAGCAGATGCTCGACCTCGAAGCCCGGGAAGAGCCCGCCCCGGCCCCTGCGGCGTCCCCGCCCCCCGCGGCCGCCCTGCCGGCCCAGTCCGTTCCCGGAACGGCCCTGTCCCCGGCGGCCTGGCCGCCCCCGGGACAGCTGCCCGGCACACTGACCGACCGCGGCAACGCGAAGCTGTTCGCCCGCCTCTACCGCGACCAGTTCCGGCATGTGGAGGGCCTGGGCTGGTACTCCTGGGACGGCTACCGCTGGAAGCGGTCCGGCGGCGAGAAGGCGGCCCTGTGGGCGGCCGGCGAGATGGCCGAGGAGATGCCGGACACGGACCCCCGGGGGATCTACGGGGACCGGGAACTGCGCCTCCACAAGAAGCGCACCCTGTCGACCACCGGCATGAAGGCCCTCCTGACCCAGGCCAAGGCGTCCCCGGACCTCTCCGTCGACCCCGACACCCTCGACGGCGACCCCTACGCCCTGTGCACGCCCGAGGGCATCGTCGACCTCAAGACCGGCCGCCTGCGCAAGCCCGACCCCACCCGCGACTTCCACTCCCGCGCCACCAGCGTCGCCCCCCGGCACATGCCCACGCCCCGGTGGCACCGGTTTCTCGCGGATACCTTCGGCGACGACGCCGAGGGCCAGGAGATGATCGACTTCCTGCATCTGCTGCTGGGCTACTCGATCACCGGGGACGTCGGCGCGCAGGTCCTGCCGTTCCTCCACGGCCAGGGCAAGAACGGCAAGTCGGTCCTTCTCGACGTGATGATCCAGATCCTCGGCGACTACGCCGACGCCGCCCCGCCCGGCTTCCTGATGGACCGCGGGGCGTTCTCCGAGCACTCCACCGAACTCACCGAACTCCACGGCCGCCGTCTGATCGTGTGCAGCGAGCTCAAGCCGAACGACCGCTTCGACGAGGCCCGGGTGCGCCTGCTCACCGGCGGCGACAAGATCAAGGCCCGCCGGATGCGGCAGGACTATTTCTCCTTCACCCCCACCCATCACCTGTGGCTGCTCGGCAACCACCGGCCCGAGGTGTCCACCGGAGGCTTCGCGTTCTGGCGTCGCATCCGCCTGCTGCCCTTCGAGCGGATCGTTCCCGACGAACGGAAGATCGACAATCTCGCCGTCGAACTCGTCGTCGACGAGGGCCCCGGCATCCTGCACTGGCTCACCGAGGGCGCCCGCCGCTACCTCGCCACCCGGGACACCCTCGCCGGCCCGGACCGGGTCCGTATCGCCACCACCGCGTACGCCAACACCGAGGACCACATCGGCCGCTTTCTGACCGAGTGCTGCATCCACGACCCGGAACGGCCGGAGCTCCGCGTCGAGCAGGGTCTGCTCTACGCCTCCTACAGCACCTGGTGCACCACCAGCGAGGGCATCCGCCCCGCCACCGCCCGCACCTTCGCCACCCGGGTCCGTCAGGAGGTCGGTCTGGCCTCGCCGGCCGACATGATCAAATCCAACGGCCGCAAGTTCTACCCCAACCTCGCCCTGGCAGCCGAACAGTGAACGACATTCGCGCCCTCCCGTCCGCCCACCCGCCGGGACGCCGCCCCCTGCGCCCGCGCCGCGGCCCCCTCTACGATGGGAGCACGGCCCACCGGGCGCACGCCCCCGTACCGGGAACGACATCCCGGACACCGCAGCGGAACAGCGGTACACCCATCAGGCACCACCCGGACCGGTGCACGCGGACGAAGGAAAGGTCGTGGCCATGAGCTCGCTACTGACCGACGGCGACCTCACCCACGAAGCGCACGTGGTGTGGCTGGAAGACACCGATCACCTCGATTACGTCCGCCAGGCCCTGGACAAGACCCCCCGCCGGCGCAGCAGACCCCGTTACGCCCGCGACGGGCGCATGATCGGCTACGTCGAACTCGACGCCGCCGCCGAGGCCGACCCGGACAGCGGTCTCTACCGGCGTCGCGTGTTCTTCCTGCTGCCCCATGACCGCGACTCCGACCCCGACGGCGTCTACCGGCAGGGCGCCCCGGGCGAGGCCGTCGACCCGAGGACCATCCAGCCCAACAAGGCGGGCGAGAAGACGCCGCGTTCGCAGCGGGGCACGGCGACGGCCCCGGCGCGTACCCACTCGTAGCCGGCCGGGTGTTCCGCCGGGCGTTCCGCGAGACGTCCTGGCGGAACACCCGGTGTCCGGCCGGACCTCCGGACACGCAGAATTTCCCGCACCGATATTGATTGATATGGATTTCGGCAATCCCTAATAATTCCTGATTCTCGCGGAAGGGTTTTCCGTCGGGGATATGTGGGAGTTTCATCAGTGGCTCTGAACCGCAGGGCATTCTGGCCTGATGAAGGGAAATCCATGAAGCTCCGCGCCTTCCCGCCCCTCGCCGTCGCGACCGCGGTCCTCGCGGTCGGGGGCATGCTCGCGGCCCCCGCCCAGGCGGCCGTGTCCGCGCCCGGCGCGTCCCGTTCCGCCCAGGCGGCCGGCGCGCGCCCCACGTCCGACACGTTGATCCGCCCGACCGCGACCCTGCGCAAGAACCAGGCCTGGACCTCGGGCAACGGCCGGGCCGTTCTGCGGGTCCAGGAGGACGGCAACTTCGTTCTCTACAAGGACAGCCGACCGGTGTGGCAGGCCCCCGGCGCCTACCCCAACGGCGACCACGCAGTCATGCAGACGGACGGGAACTTCGTTCTGTACGACCGTGGCGGGCGCGCCCTCTGGGCCTCCGGCACCTGGCACAAGGGCGCCTATCTCGCCGTGCAGGACGACGGCAATGTCGTCGTCTACGACAAGGACAGGCGTCCGGTCTGGGCCACCAACACCGGGGACTGAATTCTTCCGGCCGCGAACTGAACCCTCCCGTGCCGAGGGCTGAATCCTCCTGGTGATCCGGCCCCGGTTTTCTCCTGGTTTCTTTCACGGCATCGGACCCGGGGGGCCCCGCCCCCCGGGTCCGATGTCTTTTCGTTCCTGTGTTCCGGGCGTCGGCCGGCGGTGCCGGTCAGGTGCCGGTCAGGGCCCGGGCGGACCGACCGGGGTGTGCGCCGCGTGCGGCGTGCCGCCCGTGCGGCGTGCCGCACGGGCCGGTGAACGTGCAGGAGGCTCACGCGGCTGACTCCCTTCAAGATCAACTTGAGAAAATTAAGGTTGAGTCGTTGCCATCTCAAAAATCTCAAGGTATAAATGAATGGCGGACGCTTCGCCGAGAGCAAGGGAGCCGAGGGTGGACTGGCAGGAACTGACAGACCTGACGCAGGGGCGGCCGTTCGTGGTCGAGCGGGCCCGGCTCGCGGACAGCGGGGTCGCGATCGAGGGGCAGTTCGAGCCGCCGCAGTTGGCCCGGCTCGGCGTCGAGGACCAGGTGTTCGTCGCCGCGTTCGTGCGGTCGCACGGCTCGATCAAGGAGATGGAGCGGATCTTCGGGGTGAGCTATCCGACGGTCAAGTCCCGGCTGAACCGGATCTCGGAGCAGCTCGACTTCGTCGACACCGATCCGGAGCCCAGCGGCGCCGACGTCGTGGACCGTCTGCGGCGGGGGGAGATCAGCGCCCAGGAGGCGCTGGCCGAGCTGGAGAGGCCCCGGTGATCGCGTCTCTGGTGACGGTGCGTCACCGCTGCTCGGACGGTCGTCGGCTGAGGCTGTACGTCCCCGTCCTGCCGGTGCTGCTGGTGCTGTCGCCGCTGCTGCTGCTCGCGGTGGCGGCCGGACTGGTCGCGTGCCTCGTCAGCCGGGTCAGCCCGGTGGGTGCGCTGCGGGGCGTCGGGCGGCTGCTGTGGGCCCTGCCCGGCACCCGGTTCGAGATCGAGCAGGGCCGAACGGCCGTACTGGTAAGCGTCAGATGATTCGGAGAGGGAGAGCAGCCATGAACGAACAGCGCCGCCAGATCCTGGAGATGCTGGCCGAGGGCAAGATCACCGCGGACGAGGCCGAACGGCTCATCGGCGCCCTCGAACGGCAACGGCCCGAGCCGTCGCCGGGGGCCGCGTCCCAGCCCAAGCCCCGGCCCAAGTACCTGCGGGTGGTGGTGAACTCGGCGGACGAGCCCGGTGGCGACGGGCCGAGCCGGGTCAACGTCCGGATCCCGTTGCAGCTGCTGCGCGCCGGGGTCCGGCTGACCAGCCTCATCCCTCCGCAGGCGCTCACCAAGGTCAACGCGGAGCTGAGCAGGTCCCAGGTGCCGATCGACCTCACCGCCCTCAAGCCGCAGCACCTCGAGGAGCTCATCGAGCAGCTCGCCGACGTTGACATCGACGTCGACGATCCCGAAGCCAAGGTGAAGGTGTTCTGCGAGTGACCTGAGGGACAGCCCAGCCCTCAGCCGCAGCTCCAAACGCCCGCCCGGACGACGGGGGAGGCGGGGTTGCGGTCCTGCCTGGCCGGTCGCACCGCCGACCGGCCGGCGGTGCGACCGGGTGCGACCGGCCGGCGGTGCGCAACGGTCCGGGGCGACCCGCCCGCGTTCCCGGACGGACCGTCAGCAGCGACTCACGCGAGGCGGGCGGCGGGAAGCGGATCCACATCGAACGGGCGGGGCCTCAGGACATCGACGGAGCGTGCGCGCACCAGCCGCAGCGCCGCGGAGAGGTCCGCTCCGAGGTAGTGCAGGGAGTTGAAGGAGCGCGACTCCCAGACGGGGAACTCGCCCTCCGCGCTACGGGACGCGCTGTCCCACAACAGGGCGTCGCCGTTCTCGCTCCACGCGAAGACCTCCAAGGAGGGGGCCAGGGACCAGCGGCCGTCGGGTTCCACCATCCAGTCGAACGCCTCGCTCTCGCCCTCTCGATAGCTCGCGCGGAAACGCCGCGTCAGCTCGGCGCCTCGGCCCTGCCAGCCGTCGGCGTATCCCGGCAGGACAGGGGGATAGACCAGCCACAGCCCGAAGACGCGTCCCCACCCGGCGCGGCGGACGAACGCGCGATACGAGGCGGGGAACCCTCCGCCGTCCGAGAAGCGGTATCCGTCGAGGGCCTTGAGGTCGATGTGCTCGATCGTGGGCGAATCCCGCAGGCGCAGGTCAGTCATCGCATTGTTCACCATCCCGCCGATGGTAACGATCGCACCGAACAGGAGCAGTGGTCGCTGCTCACCCTCTCGCCGAGCCAGGAGGATACGGCGGCGATGCTCTTGATGCCCGTGACCATGCGCGCGTACTCCGACGTGGCATCCGCGTGGGGAACGACGCGCCTGGGCCTCGTCTTCGAACTGGCGACGTCCGCCCGTGCCGTCGTCGGACAGGCCGAGCAGGACGGCTCCCCGCCGGCCGAGGCCCCGCGGAGCCCGGCGGGCCTCCGGGACGGGGGACGGTCTCCCGATCCGGTCCTGCTCGACCGGGCGTCGGCGCGGGGTCGCACGGAGCGGCGCCCGAGCCCGGTCAGCGCCCCTTGAGGACCCCCTTGCGGAAGGCGGCGCGCAGCGCGGAGCCGCGGGTGATGAACGCGAGGCGGATGACGGGCAGCATGCAGACGACCTGCATCACGGCGTACCACGGCGGGCAGACGCCCGGGATCAGGTCGACGCCGATGATCGCGATCGGCATGATGACGGCGAGGGTGCTCACGCGCTCGAAGGCCCCCCGGGATCCCCGGGAAGCGGAGACGGTCATCCGGTGGATCAGCACGGCGACCACGGGCAGCAGGACGGCCCGTACCCACATGAACGTGTTCACCGTGTGACTGCTGAACGACACCGCGACGACCGTCAGGAGTGCGACGGCGCTCAACGTGCCGTACACCTTGACGCTGCTTCTCGCCGTGTCGAACGCCCTTTGGACACGGGGGTCGTCGGGGAGTGCCGCCTCGGCCGTGGTGTGTGTGTCGGTTTCCATGCTCAGCGACGCTACGGAGCGCTTGGCCGAAGCGGTATCGGTCTGGGCACACCGATGGGTGGGGGTAGCCCCACTCCCCGGCCGACCGGGGCAGCGGCGGGCTCCGCGCGGTGCAGAGTGGAGGCACCGAACGGCAGGCGAAGGAAGAAGAATGAGAGAGCTGGGTTCGTGGGCGGCACGCGTCGGCGTGGGCTTCGTGCGGGCGTGCGTCGTGGCGGGCGTCACCATGCTGGTCCCGGCCGTGTGGGCCGCCGCCGTGGCGCTGGGGATGTGGTGGGGAGCGGGAAACCCGTGGTCGTGGACGGCGCCGTTCGTGCTGGTGTCCGTGGGCACGCTCGTCCTGTCCCGGCCGGTCTGCCGGATGGTGCGCTTCCTCGTCGCGAGGTGGACGGCCACCGTCGTTCCCGCCGGATACCGGCAGGCCGGGCCGGTGACGCGGATGTCCACCGGGTACTGGTGGAACGGCTTCTCCTACGAGCGCACCCGGCGCGACGCCCTCCTGGACCAGAAGTGGCGGGTCCGGTGGACGGACCCCGCCAACTGGCGCGACCTGCGGTTCACCGGGATCGCGCCGCTCACCGCGGGGCTGGTCGCCTCCCTCCCTCCGGCCGGGGCGGCGGCGGCGATCCTCGGGCTCGGTCGGCCGGGGTTCGCCGCGCGGTTCGTCGGGCTGCTCGGCCTGGTCGTGGCCGTCGCCGGGGCCCCGTACGCCTGGCGGCTCGTCGAGCCGGTGGCCGTCCGCTTCCTGCGCCCGTCTCCCGCGATGGCGCTGGCGGACCGGGTGGACGAGCTCACCGCCCAGCGCGCGGACACGACGATCGCGCAGGCCGCCGAGATCCGCCGGATCGAGAGGGACCTGCACGACGGGGCGCAGGCCCGCCTGGTCGCGCTCGGGCTCTCCCTGGCGACCGCGGAGAAGCTGATGGAGACCGACCCGGAGCGGGCCAAGGCGCTGATGCGGGACGCCCGGACCGGCGCCACCGCCTCGCTGGCCGAACTCCGTGAGCTGATCCGGGGGATCAGTCCCCCGGTGCTGAACGAGCGAGGGCTCGTCGACGCGGTGCGCGCCCTCGCCCTGGACATCCCGCTCGACGTGGCCGTCAGCGCCGACGCCCGGCCGACGCTGGACCCGCCGATCGAGTCGGCCGTCTACTTCGGCGTCGCCGAACTGCTGACCAACGCGGTCCGCCATGCCCATGCGTCGCGGGTGCGCGTCCGCCTCGCCGGGGGCGGGGCCGGCCTCGTCGTCGAGGTGGAGGACGACGGCCGGGGCGGGGCGGACGCGCGGGCGGGCGGCGGGCTCGCGGGCCTGCGCCGCCGCCTCGCGGTCTTCGACGGGACGGTGGAGATCAGCAGCCCGCCGGGCGGCCCGACCCGTGTCAGGATGGCGGTGCCATGCGAATCGTTGTAGCCGAAGACCTCTACCTCCTGCGCGACGGGATGGTCCGCCTGATCGAGGCGTACGGACACCAGGTGGTGGCGACGGCGACCACCGGACCCGAGACGCTCGACGCGCTGCGGACGTGGCGCCCGGACGTGTCCGTCGTCGACGTCCGCATGCCGCCGGACCAGTCGGACGAGGGCCTGCGGGCGGCCCTCGTCGCCCGGGGCGAGATACCCGGGCTGCCGGTCCTCATCCTCTCCCAGCACGTCGAGCAGTTGTACGCCCGGGAGCTGCTGGCCGATGGCTCCGGAGGCGTCGGCTACCTCCTCAAGGAGAGCGTGTTCGACGCCGACCAGTTCATCGGAGCCCTGGAACGCGTCGCGGGCGGCGGGACCGCCATGGACCCGGCCGTCATCGCGAAACTGCTGTCCAACAGCTCCCCGGACCGGGGACTCGGGCGGCTCACCGAACGGGAGCACTCCGTGCTGGCCCTCATGGCCGAGGGGCTGTCGAACCAGGCCATCGGCCGCCGCCTCTTCCTCAGCGAGAGCGCCATCGGCAAGTACACCACCTCCATGTTCGGCAAACTCGGCATCTCCGACGACGACGACACCAACCGCCGTGTCCGCGCCGTCCTCACCTACCTGAACAAGCCTTAGAACTCGCACGAAGAGGCGGGGGGCTTGCTGTGGTCCGGTTGTCCCCGGGTGACGCCGCACCCGTGCTCCGGCTTCCCGAACAGATGCCGCCGTGCCCGACAGCGCTCCTTGGGCGACCCTCGCGATTTGGCAGAATCGGATCGGAGCGGATATCACAAGTCACCGGCAACGGGCGGAACTTGCGGACCGGCCGGCCGACAGGGTGCGCCCGTCGAACCACACGGGCAAGACAGGCAAGAAGGCTAGGAGATCTCCATGGATCGAGTCCCGGCGGACCGGGTGGGCTTCGGAGACGACGGTCTCCACTACCTGGACGACGTGCCCTTCACCGGGGTCGCGTTCACGGAGAAGGGCGGCGCCCTCAGGTCCGAGGCGACCTACCGGGAGGGCCTGCGGTGGGGGCCGACGAAGGAGTGGTACCCGTCTGGGCAGCCCATGGTGGACTCGACGTTCGCACGGGGGGCGCTGCACGGACGGGCTCGGGAGTGGTACAGGAACGGGCAACTCGCGGAGGACGGCGAGTACGAGTACGGCATCGCGCTGTGGGCGAAGCAGTGGGATGAGAACGGTGTCATCGAGGACGACCACACGCTGACGGAATCCGACCCGGACCATCAGACGCTGGTGCACTTCCGGTCGCTCTACGGCGGAGCGTCCTGACCGTGACAGGATTGCCGCCCGCCTGTCCGACGAGACGGCCGCCGGCGCTGCGATGACCACAGCCGCAGCGCTGCGCGTACGTCGGGGAGCGGCGCGTCCAGGCCCACCCAGCGGTGGCACATCGAGCGAGCCCCCTTTCGGCGTCCCGCTCGTCGCTGAGCGTGCCCGAGTGCATCAGGTACCCGCCAGTCCTCGCCGCTCGCGCTGAACCGAGGCCTCCCGGTCATCGGCCGCGCCAGGTGATTGGTCGGAGCATGTCAAAAATCATGGCGGTGTGCCTTGTCGTCTCAAGGGGGTCGTGCCTCAATGGGGGAGCCAGGGCCCCTGACGAAGCGTCAGGGGCAGGCGATGTTCCCGGCGCGGCACGGCGAACTCGCGCCGGCGATCCCCCCACACGAAGGGTCAACCACCATGAGGCATGGCATACGGCGGATAGGCGTCTGTTCCGCCCTCGCCGCGGGCACGCTCGCGCTGGCCCCCACGGCCGGCGCGGTCAGCCCCACCACCGCCACCATCTCCTTCGACTGCGGCATCTACGGTTCGGGCAGCGCGACCCTCACCGCCACCCAGAACGGCACGGCCGCGACCATCAACGTCTCGACCTCCGCCATCACCGCCCCCATCCAGGTCGGGGCCAACTCCGTGAAATCGACGCTCACGCTCACCAAGGGCACGAGCACGGTGACGTTCACCGGCAGCTCCAACCCCACCATTCCGGCCGGCAGCCCCGTGTCCACGGGCCCGCTCAGCGGGACCGTCGCCTCGGGGGACAGTCTGCAGGCCAAGTCCCTCAAGGTCGTGGTCATGGGCATCACCGCGACCTGCAACGCGACAACCGCTCAGTCCCCGGGGCCGTTCGTCTTCTGACCCGTTCCTTGAGCGGCTGAGCGAGGAGCGGAACTCCCACACGGCCGGGCGGTACCGTCCGCCCGGCCGTCCGGCCGTCCGGCCGTCCGCCGTCTGCTGTCTGCCGTCTGCCGAGCGGTCGTACGCCGGTCCGTCCGTTCCGTTCCCGGGCGGGCGGGTCGCCATCCGGGCGTCATGCCCCTGACGGCGGCGGGGCAGGGGACGCCCCGCGTCGTCAGGTCGACGTCCCCGGGCTCCGGGGAGGCGGCACGGCGCGCAGCAGCTCCCACAGGGGACGTCCGCCGCCGGCCCAGGTGGCCAGCGTGGACCGGTCCACCAGGTGCAGGCGCTGTGACCTGGCGAAGTCCAGGGCGGGTTTGGAGAAGCGGCCGTTGGTGACCAGGACGATGACGTCACCCCCGTGCACGGGCCGACCTGTGCCGTTGAGGACCTGGAGATCGGGCGTTCCGACGGCGGCCCCGGCCAGTCCGGCGCGGCGGTGCTTGCACTGGATGACCCACCGCCGGCCGTAGGGGTCGGTGGCCTTGACGTCGGCGCCGTTGTCCCCGGCGCCACCGACCTGGACCGCGTCGGTGCAGCCGTCGCGGTACATCAGATCCCGTACCGCGAACTCGAAGTCACGGTGGTGCAGTTGGTCGAGGCGCGCCATCGGGTAACGCAGGGCCCGGGCGGCCGTCCGCCGCTGGCGGACACGTCGGAGCCGCTCCCGCCACCACACAACGGCCCCTGCGGCGGCGAGCCCGAGGACGAGCGGTACGACCCAGAAGTGCCCGGCGACCCAGTGCGCCAACCGACTGACGGCCCACAGCGAGACGAGGGCGAGCGCCAGAACGGCACCGCCGCTGACCTGTGCGGGGTGTCCGCGTCGGCGTTGGCGTCGGCGCGGCCGAGCCGTACGCCGCCGTACCGGACGGCGGCTACTCACCGGCCCGTCCCGGGCGTCGGCGACCCGTGGTGTCGGCGCGCCCGCCGGTGTCCGCATATCCGCTGCCCCACGGCATTCCCACCCCTCCCCGGCTGCCGCGCCTCCTCGTGCGGCCGGTCCATGAAACCAACCGGGGAGATCGGTGTGTCACCGGAAGGCGACTATCGGTCATGAATGGCCGAGTGCGGTCGTTCTCGGTGGGCCCCGTCGGAACGGGTCGAAGGGCGCGGTGGTCGGCCGGCCGCCGCGGAGTGCCGCTCTGTTTACGACACCGCGCCGCGTCAGGTGGTGCCGTGCGGTGTCAGGTGGTGCCAGATGGCACTGGGTGGCGTCAGATGGCACTGGGGGCGTCAGATGGTGCTGCGTGGTGCCGTGGTGCCATGGTGCCGTGGCGGCGTCAAGCGGTGCCATCCGGTGTCATGTGGTGCCATCTCGGTGTCAGCCTGCGCCATCCGGCGTTCTTTCTCTCCTCTGGGGGTGCGTAACTGGGTATGGCGTCCCGATGGCGCGGGTCGCCTTCTCTGTGTTTTCGCAGCTCAAGTTGGCTGTGGTCGGTTGCGGCCGCGTTCGCGCCATGCTGGGTGCCAATCGGGCTTGCGTATGGTGCCATCGTGGTGCCATGATGACGTCATGGACCTCACGCCGTATGTCGAAACCCTTCGCCGCGAGCTTGCGGTGGCCGCCGAAGCTGGTGGGAAGGACGCCCGCGAGCTGGCCGAGCGGCTGACCGCTCCTCTGGAGTCGGCGACTCGTCTGACCATGCTCAACGTGCTCTCCGCCGCGATGGACGAGATCACCCGCGAGCTCGCCCCCGGCTCGGTCGACGTACGGCTGCGCGGGCTGGACCCCGACTTCGTGGTGACGCCCCCGCCCGCCGCCGGCGTTCCCGTGGAGGCGGCCGTCGCGCCCGTCGAACCGCTCCCGCCGCAGTCGCCCGCCGATGGCGACGAGGGCGGCACCGCCCGCGTCAACCTGCGCCTGCCGGCCCACCTCAAGGCGCGCGCCGAGGAGTCCGCGAGCCGCGAGGGCCTGTCGGTCAACGCGTGGCTGGTACGGGCCGTGTCGGCCGCGGTCGGCGGCGGCGCGCAGCCGCGTACGCCGGAGAAGGCCCGCACCATCGGACAGAGCTTCACGGGCTGGGTGCGCTGACCGCGCCCACGCCCGCCCTTCTTCACTCACACCACGTCCCACCAGCGGGGACGCCCACGAGACCCATGAGGACGGAACAGCCATGCCTTCTTTCGAGACCCCTGAGCCGATCAACGCCACCGCCCACGTGTCCGCCGGCTCCGTCCAGTTCACCGCGGGCGACCGCCTCGACACGGTCGTCGAGGTCCGGCCCCGCGACCCCGAGCGGGACCAGGACGTGCGGTCGGCCGAACAGACCGAGGTCACGTACGCGAGCGGCGTCCTGACCGTCCGGACGCCCAAGCAGCGCTACTTCGTCGGGCGCACCGGCACCGTCGACGTGACGGTCGAACTGCCCACGGGCTCACGCGTCGACGTGACCGGCGCCTGGGCCCAGGTGCTCGGCGAGGGGCGGCTCGGCGAGGTCCGGGTGAAGACCTCGACCGGCGACGTGCGCCTCGACACGACCGGGCCGCTCCAGCTGAACGCCGCCCACGGCTCGATCACCGTCGACCGGGTCGAGGGCCTGGCCGAGATCACCACCAGCTCCGGCAGCCTGAGCGTCGGCACCGTCGACGGCCCCGCCGTCCTGAAGAACTCGCACGGCGCCACGACCGTCGGCACCGCGATCGGGGACCTGCGGGTGAGCGGCGCCAACGGTGACATCACCATCGGGTGCGCCGAGAGCTCGGTCACCGCCACCACCGCCCACGGCGCCCTGCGCGTCGCCGAAGTCGCCTCCGGGAACGTCCAGTTGGAGACCTCCAACGGTTCCATCGAGGTCGGCGTGCGCGAGGGCACCGCGGCCTGGCTCGACGTCAGCTCCGGCCTGGGGCAGGTGCGCAACACGCTCACCGCCTCCGAGGGCCCGGAGAAGACCGAGGACACCGTCGAGGTCCGCGCCCGGACCCGCCACGGCAACATCGACATTCGCCGCGCCCGGGCCTGAGCGTCGCCCACTCCCATACGCGCCCGGGCTGGGCGTCGGCCCACCCCGTCCGCCGCGCCCGGGTCCGTCACGGCGACATCGACGTCCGCCGCGCCCGGGCCCTGAGCCCGGCGGCCCCGCCCGACCCGCGCCGCCCCGCCTCACCCGCTTCTCAGTCACTGTCTTCAGCCTTCGAACGGGAGGACCCCATGCCTTCTTCTGTCATGCCCACACCAAGACGTGCCGATGCGCAGCCGCCCGCCGCCGTCTCCACCGTCGGCCTGCGCAAGTCGTACGGCGACAAGACCGTCCTCGACGGCATCGATCTGCACATCCCGGCCGGATCCGTGTTCGCCCTGCTCGGACCGAACGGTGCGGGCAAGACCACCACCGTGCAGATCCTGTCCACGCTCATCGCCGCCGACGGCGGGCAGGCCCGGGTCGCGGGCCACGACGTCGCCACCGCGCCGGACGGGGTACGGGTCGCGATCGGCGTCACCGGGCAGTTCGCCGCGCTCGACGACCTGCTCACCGCCGAGGAGAACCTGCTCCTCATGGCCGATCTGCTGCGCCTCGGCAGGCGCGAAGGCCGTTCCCGCGCCCGGGAGTTGCTGGAACGGTTCGGGATCGCGGACGTCGCCGGCAAGCGGGCCGCGACCTTCTCCGGCGGCATGCGGCGCCGGCTCGACATCGCCATGACACTGGTCGGCGACCCGCAGGTGATCTTCCTGGACGAGCCGACGACGGGTCTCGACCCGCGCAGCCGCCGCACCATGTGGGACATGGTGCGCTCGCTGGTCGCGGGCGGCACCACGGTCTTCCTCACCACCCAGTACCTGGAGGAGGCCGATCAGTTGGCCGACCGGATCGCCGTGCTCGACGGCGGCCGGATCGTCGCCGAGGGCTCCGCCGACGAGCTCAAGGCGCGGATCCCCGGCAGCCATGTACGGCTGCGGTTCACCGACCCCGCCGAGTACGAGCGCGCGGTCGCCGCGTTCCCCGGGGCCGCCCGCGACGAGGAGAACCTCGCCCTGCGCGTGGCGGGCGACGGCGGGCTGGACTCCCTGCGCGGTCTGCTCGACCGGCTCGACGCCGCCGGGATCCGGGCCGCCGACCTCTCCGTGCACACCCCCGACCTCGACGACGTGTTCCTCGCCCTCACCGGCGACGGCACCACCAGGACCGGCGCCGCCACCACCCCGCTTCACGTCAAGGAGACCCTGCGATGAGCACCCTCACCTACGCCGTGCACGACTCGATGACGATGCTGCGGCGCAACCTCAAGCACGCCCTCCGCTATCCGGCGGTGGGATTCGGCGCGGCCATGACCCCGATCCTGATGCTGCTGCTGTTCGTGTACGCCTTCGGGGACTCGATCGGCGCCGGGATGGGCGGCGGCCGGGACGAGTACCTGAACTATCTGACCCCCGGCGTCATCGTCATGGGGGTGGCCGCCGGCTCGATGTCGACCTCGATCGCGATCTGCTCCGACATGACCGAGGGCATCGTCAACCGCTTCCGCACCATGAACATCACGCGCTCCTCGTTCATGACGGGCCATGTCATCGGCAGCGTCATCCAGACGATGGTGTGCGTCGTCCTGGTCGTCGCGGTCGCGGTCGCCGTCGGCTTCCGGCCGGAGGCGAACCCGCTGGAGTGGCTGGCCGCCGTCGGCCTCCTCGCGGCCATCGCGTTCTCGGTGACCTGGCTGTCGGCCGCGCTCGGCCTGATGTCCAAGACCGTGGAGTCGGCGAGCAACAAGCCGCTGCTGATCCAGTTCCTGCCGTTCCTCGGCTCGGCGTTCGTGCCGGCCGACTCGATGTCGCCGGGCCTGCGCTGGTTCGCCCAGTACCAGCCGTTCACGCCGATGACCGAGACCCTGCGTGGTCTGCTCTCCGGCTCCCCGATCGGCGACAACGGCTGGATCTCGCTCGCCTGGTGCGCGGGCATCGCCCTGGTCGGCTACGTCTGGTCGCGCTCACTGTTCAACAGCAGCACCAAGCGCTGAGAGCCCGTCTCTTCACCCGAGGGCCCGTCCTCGAACCGTCGCCCGCCACGCGACGCCCGTTCGAGGACGGGCCCTCGGCCGCTCTTCGTGCACGCGCCGCGGCGGAGGCTCGACGCACGCGAACCCTCCGCCCGCAGCGCCTCCGGCCGCCGTCCCCGGACGCCCGGTCGGCCGTCGGCCGGTCCTCACGCACTCCGGCCGGCCGAGGCCCGCGGATAGCCGATGGCCTCGACGGCGGCCCGCAGCTGGGCCGGCGTCACCTCCGGGTTCAGCGCGGACACCACCTCGGGCGTCAGCGGGCGCAGCGCGTGGACATGGCGTACGGCGTCGAGGTCCACCGGCTTCCCGTAGTAGTCCTGGGCCCAGTCCCGATACCTCTCCGGGTTCCCGTCGGTCAGGAAGCCGAACAGGTAGCGCGCGCCGTCGACGTCGTCGCGACGGGCTCCGCCGAAATCGATCCGCCCCGTCCGCCACTCCGGGTCCCCGCTCTCCCGCCACAGGCAGACGGTGACCTTCGGAACCCCGTCCGTGGCGAAGGACGGCTCTTCGACCAGGGGGCGGAACACCTCCGGCACCGAGTCGAGCACACCCGGCCACGGAGTCCCGTTCCCCGCCCAGGGGCTCAGGGGCGATTCGTGGTCGAACCCGCGGATGTAGACGCCGTCGGACGAGAAGACCACCGAGTACTCGTCGCCCCCTCCGCTGGCCATCCACGCCAGCTGCCGGGTCTTCGACCAGTGCGCGTCGAAGCCGTGCCGGCGGTACGGGAGGTCGGGTTCGAGGATCGCTTCGACCATGGCCATCGAGCGGCACAGGTCGCGCAGGGCGGCGATGCCGGGAAGCCGGCGGGCGATGTCGGGCGCAGTCATACGGGGTATTGCAGCAGACGCCTCCGACAACGCGGGCCGGCGGCGGGCCAACGGGCCGAGGCGACAAGGGGCCAAGGGGCCAAGGGGCCAAGGGGCCAGGGCGGCAAGGGGCCAGGGCGGCAAGGGGCCAGGGCGGCCAGGGCGGTCACGGGTCGGCGGCCGGGATTCGGGGGACGGCGTCGGGGCCGGGCGGGGCCGCCGCCGGACCACCGCGACCGCGTGGCCCGCCCCGACGTGGTCTCGGCGGCGGTGGCGGTGGCGGCAGCGGTGGTCCGGGGGCTCCGTCAGGCCAGCCGGGTGGCCCTCAGCCCGTCGAGCGGGTATTCGGCCGGCAGCGTCGCGGGATCGCCCGGCACGGTGATCTGCACGGCGATCGGCCGCGAGCTCCCCGCCTCCAGGAGCTGATCGGCCTGGGAGTCGATGTACACCTTGCCGTCCGCGTACGTGACGTCAACGCCGGACGCCACGGCCTTCGCCCCGTGTGCGGCCCGCAGGTCGAACGAGATCCGGAACCTGGACGTCGCCTTGCCCCGCCGGTCGGCCTTGTCGACGGCCGTGATGGTCAGCTCGTAGCTGTACACCCGTCCCTGGGGGTCGTAGTTCTGCCACGAGCCGTTGAGCTTCTTGGTCACGACGATCTCGTCGTAGCTGGGTGCGATCGGCATCGGCGTGATGCGCCCCGCCCCGTTCATCACCTCCAGGCCGTCGACGGGGATCTTCCCGTGACCGATCCGCTCGGCCCGGTCGGGCACGGTGTCGCCGGTCAGGTCGAGACGGTTGACGTTGCCCGCCGAGTCGACGGCGTAGAAGAGGCCGACGGAGTCGAAGAACGTGGCCGAGTACGACCTCCGGGAGCCGCCGGACCGGCTGGCCTCGGCGGGCGGGAACACCCTCCGCTTCAGCACGGTCCTCATCGGGTCCTTCCGGGGATCGATGTGGAGCAGATCGCCGTTGTCGCCCTCGACCGAGATCAGCCGACCGTCCTTCGGGTGATGGGCGAAGTCGTCCCACCGCCCGGAGCCCGGATGGTGGCCCGCGGTCGCCGTCCGGGCCACCACGTCGATCGTGTAGCTGGGCGCCCCGGGGTCGCCCGCGACGAGCAGCGACTTCCCGTCCGGGTCCATGTCTCCGTCGTACCAGGTCAGTCCGCTCGGCAGCCCGTCGACGGGCGCGTCCGAGACCGTGCCGGCCTCCACATCGATGGTGACCAGCCGGTTGCCGCTGACGGCGAAGAGCAGCGGTTCCTTGTCGTCGCCCCGGTACTGCGCGCCCATGGCGGTGTAACCGGCTTTGTACGCCAGCACGTTCTTCGCCGGTCGGGTGTCCCCGTCGATGGGGTCGAAGCGGTAGATCCGGGTGTTCGTCCTGCCCACCGCCAGATAGACCTTACGGTGTGTCATGGTGCGGTTCCTTTCGGCAGCGCGATGGATGCGCTCCAGGATCGATATGTGCCGCAACACACCGCAAGGCCGTGAAGTGGTCAGCCGATGACAAAAGGTCAATTCTGGTTGCCCGCCGTGTCGTCGGCGTGCCCGTTTGACGACGGGAGCCGGCGGTGGGCAGCGACGGTCACGCCCAGTCGGTCTCCGGCGTGGCCGCCCGGAGCGCGGCGCCGGCGTTCTCGGTCAGCGGCAGGCCGTGGGGCACGCAGACCGTTTCCACGTCCAGCGCGGCCAGCCGCCGGAAGGAGGCGACGGCCTGAAGCCTGTCCACGTTGAACGGGCCGAGGACCGCCCGGCCGTCCACGGTGGCGACGGTGTCTCCGGGGAACAGCACACCGCTCGACGGGAGGTGGAGTGCGATGCTGCCGGGGGTGTGTCCCGGGATGTGCAGGACGTGGACGGGTTCGGCCCAGCCGTCGAGAACATCGCCCTCGCCCAGCTCGACGTCCACCGGCACATGCCTCAGCGCGGGCAGGCCCGCGTCGGCGAGGCCCGCCGTGATCTCCTCGTGCAGGGCCTTTTCCGTGGCGGTGTGGACGGGCTCCGGCTCGGGCGCGGCGCCGCGGATGAACGGCGCGTCCAGGGCGCCGGCCAGGACCTGGGCGCCCGTGGCCGCGACGAGGTCCCCGGCCGAGCCCATGTGGTCGATGTGGGAGTGGGTCAGCACGATCTGCCGTATGTCCCCGGGACGCCCGCCGATCCGGCCGAGGGCGTCGAGGATCGCCGGGGCCGATCCGGGCACGCCGGTGTCGATCAGGGCGTACCCGTCCGGCAGGCGGACGAGGTGAACATGGCCGACGGGAAAGGGCAGTTGCCACACGGAGGGGGTGAGCGGGACGAGTTCCATGCCGTCACGCTAGTCGGCGGCCGAGCCGCGCCGGCCGCTTTGCGCTGCGGGTGAATTATGCGCGGGGTGAACGGCCCGGCCGCGAGCGGCGCCGGTCCCGAGGCCTCGGCATTCCGGGGAGGCGATCGCTCCGACCGGCATCGGCGACGACTGATGCCGCGCCGCATCGACGGCCGACGCCGATGACGGGTGCCGCGCCGTGCCGACGGCCGACGCCGATGACGGGTGCCGAGCCGCGCCGACGGCCGACGCCGATGACGGGTGCCGAGCCGCGCCGACGGCCGACGCCGATGACCAATGCCGATGGCTGGTGGCGTCGACGACCGGTGTCGACGACCGGATCCATCGGCGTTCCATGCCGGGCGACGATCATTCGCGCAGCCTGCACTGTACAGGTGAGACTGGACAGCTAAGCCTGTGGAAATTAGCGTGGCGGGCATGAGTGAGAACCCGAGCCTGTCGCCCTCGGCGGTTCAGGCGTCGCGTGACGTCCGCGCGGTCATCAGCCGCCTGCGCCGCCGCATCCTGAACGCCTCCGAGGTCGAGGACATCACCTTGAGCCAGGCGTCCATCCTGGCCCGCCTGTCCGGCAAGGGGCGCGTCACGGCCAGTGAGCTGGCCTCCGCCGAGGGAGTGCGGCACCAATCGGTCACGGCGACGGTGGCATCGCTCGCCGCGAAGGGGCTGGTGGAGCGGACCCCCGACCCGGCCGACGGGCGGCGCCTGCTGATCGAGCTGACCGCGGAGGGCCACCGCCGGGTGGAGGAGGGACGGCAGGCCCGGACGGAATGGCTCGCCGGTCAGTTGCAGACCAAGTGCACGGAGAAGGAACGCGAGGACGTGATCGCTGCCATGGCCGTTCTGGAACGGCTGACACGTGACTGACACGAGGGCGGACGCCACGAGAGAGACGGACCGGCCGGGCTTCGACCGGCGGCTGCTGCCGGCGATGATATTGGGTTCGGTCCTGAACCCGATCAACTCGACGATCATCTCCGTCGCGCTCGTTCCCATCGGCAGGGCCCTGGGCGCGCCGTCCTCGCAGACCGCGTGGCTGGTCTCCGCCCTCTACCTGGCCACCTCGCTGGGGCAGCCGGTCGTGGGACGGCTCATCGACATATTCGGGCCGCGCAGGCTCTTCCTCCTCAGCACGGGCCTCGTCGGCGTCGCCGGTGTCGTCGGCGCCCTGGCGCCGAACCTGGGCGTGCTGATCGCCGCGCGCGTCCTGCTCGGGTTCGGCACCTGCGCCGGTTATCCCGCCGCGATGGCACTGCTGCGCAGCGAGGCCAAGCGCACCGGACGCGACAGTCCCGGCGGGGTGCTGACCGCCCTGGCGGTCGCCAACCAGACCATCGCCGTCATCGGCCCGCTGCTGGGCGGTCTGCTGATCGCGGCGGGCGGCTGGCGAGCCACCTTCGCGCTGAACGTGCCGCTGGCCGTCGCGGCCGTGCTGCTGGGCCTGTGGCGGCTGCCCAAGTCACCTGGCAGGGACGGGACTTCGCGGAGCGAGAGCCTGGCCTCCCAGATCGACCTGCCCGGCATGGGCCTGTTCGCCGCGATGCTCGTCGCGCTGCTGTTGTTCCTGATGAACCTGCACCTGCGCGACTGGTACCTGCTGGTGATCGTCGCCGTCGCGGCGACGGCGTTCACGGTACGGGAGCTGCGGGCCGCCACCCCCTTCATCGACCTGCGGGTGCTCGGCGGCAACACCCCGCTCCTGGCCACCTACGGGCGCGCCCTCGTCGCCTACGTCGTCGCCTACGCCTTCCTCTTCGGCTTCAGCCAGTGGACCGAAGAGGGCTACGGGCTGACACCCTTCCATGCCGGGCTGGTGCAGATCCCCACGTTCCTGCTGGCGATCGGTGTCTCGATCATCTCCGGGCGGCGCGCGGGCGTGCGCGGGAAGCTGTTGGTCGGCGCGGCCGGACAGATCGTCGCCTGTCTGGTGATGCTGACGCTCACCGGGAAGAGCCCGCTGTGGACGCTGCTCGTCGTCGCCCTGGCCTTCGGTGTGCCGCAGGGGCTGAACAACCTGGCCCTGCAGAACTCCGTCTACTTCCAGGCCGATCCCGAACGCATCGCCTCCTCGGCCGGGCTGCTGCGCACCTTCGCCTACATCGGGTCGATGATCGCCTCCTCCGCGACCGCCGCGTCCTTCGGGCAACGCGCCGACACCGGCGGCATGCACCAGCTCGCCTGGGTCATGCTCGTCGCCGGCGTGCTCTACCTGTTGCTGACCGCCTTCGACCGCACACTCGGCCGCGCGGCGGGGAGGGACGGCGCGGAGGGGAAGGGCGGCGCGGAGGGGAAGGGCGGTGCGGCGGGTAGGGGCGGCTCGGAGGGCCGGGAAGCCCCGCCGGAGAAGTAGACGTTCCGGGCGGCTCGCGCCCCCTAG
>NZ_JBAGJZ010000020.1:0-143458 GCF_037034285.1 Streptomyces tyrfis
TGCTGTTGGCATCGCCATGACCGTGGTGGTTCTTTCCGGCTGCAGAGATAACCAGCCGGCACAGCCGGCACAGCCAACCCACAAGATCGTCAGTCATACCTTTTACGGTTATGACCCTGCTGCCTCTGGCATGCGCGAGGTTCTCAGATGGACGTCTCAAGATGACAACGGTCCCATCGACGGGACCTACACGGTGCAGCAGCGGAAGACGGACTCGTCCCCGTGGGAGGATACGTTGACCGACCCTAAGCCGTTCCAGGGCACGCAGCACGGCAACGAGATCAGCGTGCCGGGAGAGCAGCTGGGGCTGACGGGTAGCGACTTGCATTGCACCATCCAGCAAAACAGCCACCGACTTCACTGCAATACCGACCTTGGGATCGAGACGTACGACCTGTACGACTCCCCGTCGACAGGATCGTCCGCCGATAGCCGGTGATCCGTGGCCCTGACGGAAGCAGTTCTCCGGAAGCTGCTGGCCGCTCAGCGGCTGAGAAAGAGGGCCCCCCATCACCGCCGAGATCGGCCGGGACCTGGAGCTGCTGGAGGACGCACGCTGCCGTCAAGGGCGTGGGTCCTCCTCAGTGCAGGGCGTCGCCAGGCGCGAGCAGGCTGGTCAGCTCTGTCCAGCAGGGCGTTGACCGGTGCGAGGCGTACCGCCTGCGTGTTGAGGTCGCCGGCGATGCCGCGTGGGGTGAGGCGGCCCCGGGGGCGCGTTCACGGTGCGGCCCAGGGCCACCCGGGCACGGCCGGGCGGGGGCCCGCCTCCCGCACGTATTCGATCAGGCCGTCGAGGCGGTCCCAGTCCTCCAGGTTGCCCTCGATGTAGCGGCCATCCTGGGCATCGCACAGCTCGGCCAGCAGGGCGGGGGCGATCTCGCCCGTGGCCACGAACCGGCGGATCGGGTCGGCGGTGCCGGGCGGCCCCTGGTGCGGGCGGGCGATCTCGCGCGCCCGCCACGTCGTCATCTCCTGGGGCATGGGGTCCTCTCGCTCGTGGCGGATCGGCGGCCCCGGCTGGCACACGGGGGTGGGTGCTCGGCCGGGGCCGCCGTGCGCACTCCCTCACCGCCGACCGCAGCAGGGGGATGCGCGCCTCGCCGTGCGCGCGGCGAGGGGGTGGTGCCGGCCTCCCCCGCGCGGTGACGGGCAGCGCGGGGGAGGCCGGGTCGGGCCCGCTCCGGTGATGAGCCCCCACCGGGCACCGGAGCGGGAGTCTCAGGACTGCGGGGCGTCCGCCCCGCCGTCCGCGCAGCAGGGTCCGGTCCACACCTCTGTGTCGAGGATGTGGGCGCCGAGCCGGTCGCGGATGATCCCGACCCGGACCGTGCCGGTGGTGAGGGGCTTCTTGCACCAGACGCAGGCCCGGCCCGCGGCCTGGTCCCACGTCAGCGAGCCCGGATCCGGGAGCGGTCGGGTGGCCGGCGCGGTCACCGCTGCTCGCCGTACGGGCGGAGGCCGCGTTGCTCCCGGCACGGGGCGCACGCGTAGCGGGCGTGGCCCGGGCCCGAGCCCTGCTCGACGACCTCGATCAGCACCGCGGTTCCGGACGGGCCAGCGTGCCAGTGGCACCAGCCGGAGCCCACAGGGTCCGGGACCGGCCTCGGGCGGGCGGTCACCGCGGCCCACCCTGGCACCGGGCGCACTCACACGGCGGGAGCGCACTCGACTGGGACACGGTCTTCGCCGGAACCACCTCGGCCTTCGGCCGGATGACCCGCGTCCGCCCGTACCGGTCCACCTCGTACACCTTGAGCGTCATCGACGACATCACGCCACCACGAGGGACGGGCCGGTGAGCAGCATGATCAGGGCGTCGCGGAGCGCCTCGGCCTCCGCCCTGGACAAGACGAGCGGCACTTCGGCTTGCAGCTCGTCGAGGGAGTACAGCGCGACCGGAACGCGCACCTCGCCCGTACTCGGATCGCTGTGCGGCATCGCGGCGCGCTGCGGTGAGGCGTGCCAGGACGTGACGGACATGCAGGAGCCCCCTACGTCGACCGGTTGGTGGGCGATCACGGTAGAGGGCTCGCGGAGGAGGTAGGGGGACAGATTGTCCCCCTGTCCCAGGGCGTCCCCCTCACCCAGTGGCGATGCCGACGGCGGCGGCAAGGCGGCTGGCCTCGCCGCGGAGGGCCCGCGGTGCTGTGCGCCACAGGTCCGATGCGACCGTACGGGCGGACGGGGTGAACGCCACGGTCTCGGCTCCGATCTCGTGCGCGAGCTTCATGACGTGCAGTGCTGCCGTGCGGTCCCCGCGCTGAAGATGCCCACGGGCGACCTCCACCCAGAGTCTGGCCCGCCGCTCGCGGGACGGCATGGCGTCCGGGTCGATATCGTCGGCGGCACCGAGCGCGCGCCCAGCCTTGCGCAAGTCAACATCGACCGACACCGCGTGGAAGTCGACGTTCGCCCGGCCGAAGACCGTGGACGGATGCACGTAGCTGGCCGGCAGCGACTTCGCGACCTGGTCGCCCTTCCCCCAGTACCGCCAAGCATCGCCCTCCCTCCCCTCACGCGCGGCCGTCACCGCGGCGTGAAGCTGAAGCGCCCCGTAGATGCCGCGCCAGTCGTCCGGCGCGCCGTCGAGGTGGGGGCGGATCAGATCGGCGGCTTCGTCGACGACGCGCAGCGCCTCCTCCGGGTATGACGTCTCTCTCAAGATGTTGCCCATGTTCCAGGCGCTCGCCGCGATGGCCGCGGGCTGGTCGGCATCCTGTGCAGCTGACAGCGCGCGGTCGGCCACCACCCACGCCAGCTCGGCCGGGGCGATGTACGCGGTCGCCTGCCCGGTCAGGCGGTAGATGTCGGACAGCGCGACCAGCGCGTCCCGGCGCTCGGCGCCATCGAGCGTGCGCACGGCGGTCTCGCCGTCGCGGATCAGCGTGGGGAGCAGGGACCCGACCTCGGTTCGATTCCGGGCGGAGGCGTGCCACAGCCGCCACGTCTGATCCGCCCGCCCCTGGAGCACGGCGGGAGAGGTGGGCCCCGCGGCCGGAGCCGCGAGGCTCCGTGTCATGACCGCAGCCCAGATGTCCGGCATGACAGGGTGAGAGAGGCGGCCGAGCGGTACCGGCTGCGAGGGGCCGGTCTCAGTGCCGGTGATGACCGACAGGTCGGATACCTGAAGCGCGGCGGCGAGCTTGAGCAGCAGGGTGTGGGAGCGAAGCTCTCGTTCGCCGGTCTCGATCTTCTTGAGCCAGTCCGGGCCCCGGCCGCACAGCTCCGCCAGGACAGGCCGGGTCATGCCTCGTGACTCACGTAGGACCCGGATTCGCTCGCCAGTACTCAGGTCTGATACGGGGTGGTTCATGGTGCCCCTCCGTCTGCCGTCGCGGTTCCGCCAGCGTACGGGCGGGCGACGCATTGAGGGGAGGCCGTGCAACGGCCGGAAGATGGCGGGCTGACTCTGGACGCACGAAACCGCCCCTCCCCGTGCGGTGCGGGCAGGAGCAGCTCAGCAAACGCGGGATTAGGAATCGCTGACGACAGCCCCTCGTCCGCGATCCGATTCGCTCCGCCGAACCAGACAGAGACCACCAAAACGGCATGGGACGCTTTCACCCACGAGATGCCTCGCCGGTCGTGCGTGAAGAAGCCTTCGACAAACCCATCATCACAGGTCACGAGGCAGCTCTTACGTTCCCGCCACACACCTCCCGAGTATCAGACCGGTGGATCGAGGCTTAGAGGCAGTGAGGGGCACCCTTTCTGCATAGGGGCTGTCCCAACCTTGATCCGGCCTTGCCGCCTTGTGGATCAGTGTGTGTGGACCAGGCGTGGACCAAAGGCGAGGCGAAGCAGCAGCTAGCCGCCGCTTCGGGGCTTGGGTGGCGTCCCGGTCCGCGACGCTGATGAATGAAGGGCCGGGCGGGTGGACGGGCCTATGGTTGGCCAATGCCATCACATCCTCAATATGCCTGTCCGCCATCAGTTGCCGTTCCGGCCCGTCGCTGGTAAGGAATTGGCGCCGCGCTGACACGGTCCATCCTGTATCAGAACCATCAACGGGCCAGGTGTCAGCGGCCACGGTAGCGTCAAAATCAATACTGAGATTGACCATTCAACCGCTCAGAATAATCGAACCTTCACCCGCGTGGTCGTCCGAGGTGAGGGTCAGACGCCAAGAGATGTGGGCCCTCTGGGCCGGTACTCCATAGGCGTTGAGTGCTGGGCTTCAAGGTGTGCCCAGCGCCAGATGGTGTGAAGGTGGCGAATATGTCGGGGTGAAGTTCCCCTGACCAACGAACCCGTATATCGCCACACCGAAAGGGTCACTATGACTGCGGTGTCAGAATCCCCTACGCGCGAGCAGGAAGTCGGCGAGGAGGGTGGCGTGAGCCCCCTCATGCTGGCCGCCCTGATGTCTCGCCGCGAAGGGCGCCACGAACCTCCCATCACTCCGCTGCTGCTGGCGGCGCTCGCCCGCGGTCGCAAGGAGCAGGGCGAGGGCCCCATCAGCCCGCTGCTGCTGGCGGCGCTCGGCGGTCCTGCTGCGGCTCCGCCGCCTCCGCCCGCGCCTCCCATCAGCCCGCTGCTGCTGGCGGCGCTCACGGCTGGTCCTGCTGCGGCTCCGCCGCCCCCGCCGGCGCCTCCCATCAACCCGCTGCTCCTGGCGGCGCTCGGCGGTCCTGCTGCGGCTCCGCCGCCTCCGCCCGCGCCTCCCATCAGCCCGCTGCTGCTGGCGGCGCTCGCCCGCGGTCGCAAGGAGCAGGGCGAGGGCCCCATCAGCCCGCTGCTGCTGGCGGCGCTCACGGCTGGTCCTGCTGCGGCTCCGCCGCCCCCGCCGCCCCCGCCGGCGCCTCCCATCAACCCCCTGCTCCTGGCGGCGCTCATGCACCGTTGACACCCCGGCGCCTTTCCGCTCTGACTTCGACATCCTGCTTACGCGGTGAAGTTGCCGGGGAAGAGTCACCGGTAAGGCCGCCAAAAGAGTGTCAATGCTCTGGCAGAAAGGCTTGCCCTCCGCTTGCACCAACAGGCGGAGGGCAGGCTGACTGTCGCCCAATGAACAACCTGACCGCTGAGGAAAGTACCATGACAGCCGATTCTGGAAACGAAGCACACCGAGACCCATTGCAAGAATTCATCGATGATCTCTTCGAGGAGATGGTGCGAGAAACGGATCTCCCGCACAAGACAGCAAGCGAGTACGGGAAAGATCCAGTTGTAATGGCTCTGCTCGAAATGACCACAGCTTCGTTGTCGACGCCGACGCGCATGTCAGAAGTCGAACGACTCCTCTTCAATCAGGCGCTTGCGACTGCGCTGGCAAACGCTCTTGCTCCCGCCCTGGCCAATGCCCTGGCGGCAGAAATCACGAAGGTTCTGCAGGTTCCTTCGGGGTCCGGCAGCAAGGAGTCGGTCAGCACTTCCGGTTCTCAGCCGCATAGTGGATCGGGCGATGGTCCGCACACCTCGGGGAGGAAAAAGTAAGTAGCATAGGAGGCGGGCCACTCCCGGCATCCAGAAGTGGCCCGCCCTACTCGGCGACTTCATCGAGCCTTGTCATCGGCCTCCATGCGGGCCAGCCGCGCATCGAGGACCGTGTACTCCGCCTCTTCGATGGCGGCCAACGCGAATTCGACCGCGGCAACCGCATCCGCCTCAGCCCGGTCGGCCTCGCGGGCCGCGCGAGCCGTGTCGTGTTCGCGCTTGCGGGCCTCGATGTCGCTGCTCACCTTGGCCGTGTGGTCGCGCCAATTCTGCTGCATCTCGGCCCACCACTGCGAGATCTTCGCTTCCGCGCCGCGCGCCGACTCTTGGAGTTTGGCGGCTTGGGCCTGGGCGTCTTCGCGGGCTCTTTCAACCTCGGCTTGCAACTGCTCGCGGCTTTGGGTGGCGGCCTGGGAAGCGTGATCTTCCGCAGCCTTGGCCCGCTCAGCGAGGGTAGTGAGGGTGTCAGACAGGGCCATTGGCTGTCTCCTTCCTGGGACAATCCCCTACTAAAGACGATCCCTTCCGGGTGTCCGCCATGCAACTTCGGTTCAGTGCTGTGCTTTCCTGAGCAAGGTGATTGTTGCTGTCCGGAACGGTCACGCTGTGAGTGACTGGCGCGCACAAGCAGTGATCTGTCCCCGCCGGGGCACGGACCCCTTCGAACACGGTCGGCATCGCACCGTGGCGCAGGACGTCGAGGTCGTCGATGCTGTCCGCCGCTGCGGCCATGCCGCCCACGATGCCGGTGACCTTGGCGTCCGCCGAGGCACCCGCGCCGTTCTTCGTCCCGGTCAGCCTTACCTTCTCCCTCACCAGCCGGGACAGACCGCACTGCTCGGCCAGCCGCATCACCGGAACCAGCCCGGCATGCGCGATCAGGTTCGCGTCATCGAAGACAGCGGAGACCGCCGCCCGCGTGTGGGAAACTTGCATCTCGGAAGTGCCTTGCTGATTGTGCGTGCTGGAAGCCTGAAGAACTCCCAACATCGCAGGTCACAAGGCACTTCTTCGTTCTCCGAGACGTTATCCACAAGGCACGGGTCGGTGGATCGAGGCTTAGGCGCGCCCCCCGGCTAGTGGGTGGACCCCGAGTACGGATCCCGTGCTAGTGCCTGAGCAGTTCGAGGGTAAGTCGAGCTGCGTTCGTCAGGAACGAGCACAAAGCGAGGACCCAACTCGGGGTCCGACGCTTCCACCACGGCGGTTTGGCCTCTTCATCCACCACGCATCTACCTCCTGATCTGGTTGCTGATGAACCAGGGGCAGACGTACATGGGGTGACGCGTCACCACCTGATGGTGAGACTAGGCCGCGTCGCGTGTTCGTGTCCGGAGAATCCGTGCATTCACTCAGGAATGGCATTGGCATATGACAGAGGCTAGTTGGCTGCCCAAGCACTTGAAATGCTTGGGCAGTGGCCCTCCCAGACAGATGCCGCGCTGACTGGGAGGCGGCTTCCTTCGTTCGGTCCAGCACGACGAAGCGCCCCGCCGCCCGGTTGATCGGGCGGCGGGGCGTGGGGTCAGTTGTCGTGGCTGTCTGCTGCGAGGCGCTGCGTGGCGGCGTCGACGCGGTCGACGGCGTCCCGGAGCGACGACCCGCTGTTCGGATGCAGCTCGTGGTCGATGCGGGCGAGGTGGGCGGCGTGCTCGTCGCCCTGCTGCTCGATGCGGGCAAGGCGGGTCATGACGCCGGGCCGCTCCGGCACACCGGGCCGTGAGGGCACCCCGGTCCAGTCGTCCACGAACTCGTCCAGGCGGACGGCGAGACGGCGCGCGCTGCGGGTAGCCCGCCACACCAGGCCCGCCCCGCCCGCGATCGCCGCCGCGGCGACCGCCCACACCACCGCCGTGTCGACGGCCGGCACGCCGGTTTCGCCCATCACACCCCCCGGCTGTGCGACGCCGGGTCGGCGGTGGCCGGCAGCGTGGACGCCGTCCCCTCCCGGCCGAGCCGGGAAGCCACCCAGCCCTTCGCGGAGGCGAGGGCGAGCGCGGCCGGGGCCGCCCACCACGCCGGGAGATCGGCCAGCTCGACCACGACCAGGCCGAGGGCGGCCTGAGCACCGGTCCAGCCCGCGCGCTCGACGAGGTCCAGCAGCAGTCGATTCGTCATCGTCGGTCAGCCCTTCACGTCGAAGCCGTGGGCCTTGCCCAGTCGGGCGAGGCTGGTCTTGCCGGGTATGCCGTCGGCGTCCCGGCCGGTGTAGCCGAGACGCCGCTGCCAGCCGGCATACGCGGTCACGGTCGCGCTGCCGAAGTGCCCGTCTGCGTACTTCTTCGCGAGCAGCCCTTCGGCCGCGAGCGCGTCTTCGACGACCCGAGTGCCCGCGTAGCTCACCGGTGTGCCGGCCTGCGCGGGGTCACGGCGGGCTGCGGCGACCAGCTTCGCCAGGTCGACGACCGGCCGGGCCGGGGCCGGGGACGGCTTCGCCGGGGCCGCCGGAGTGGTCTGGCCCGGGCTCCAGCTCGCGGGGCGCCGCAGCCGCTCGGCGACGTCGGCCCGGAGGTCCGGCATGGTGAAGCCGCGCGGGTCGATCTTGTCGGCGCTCCACTCCAGATGGCCAATCACGGACTTCGCCGTCCAGCCGTGCGCCCGGCAGATCGCGGCCTGCACGCGGACGATGGCGTCGTACTGGGCCTTGGGCCACGGGTCCTTGCTGTCGCCGAGGTTCTCGCACTCCCAGCCGTAGAACCGGGCGTTGCCGTCGACCCCGTTCGCGTTGCCCTTCGTCGGCGGCGTCGGCCGCTCCCCGTAGGACTCGGCGATCACCTGGTCCAGGACGCGGAGGTCGCCGCCCCCGGCGTGGTTCGCGCGGCCCCAGCCAACCAGGTGGACCCGGCCGTCCTTCGCGATCATCCCGTGGCAGAGCGGGCCCGGCAGGGACGCGTACCCGTCACGGACCATGGCCACGGTGGACGCCGTGCCCTTGGTGACCGTGTGGTGCACGATCGAGCCGTTGACCGGGCCCCAGGGCCCCTTCGAATGGCGGTTGTGCGTCCGCCAGTTGCCGACCTCGACCACGGTGACGCCCTCCGCTTTGAGGGCGGTGAGGATGGCGGCGGCGGACAGGGGGGTGGCCATAGGTACCTCCAGGCATAGAGAAAGCCCCGGCCAGGTGCGGCGCGGGGCGGTCGGTGTAGCGGGCGATCTCAGGCCAGAGCGAGAGCCATGATCGGAATGTCGTGGTCGGTGAGCACCCCGGCCGCGGCCTGGTTGAGGCTGCCCGGGGTGTTCGACTGCGAGGTGAGGTACCAGGCACGGGCGAACGGCGGCGTCCCGAAGAAGAAGTTCGCGGCGGCGACCGGCGCTTCGTTCTGGACGTGGTAGAAGCTGTAGTCCGTCGCGGCCCCCGTGGTGAGGACCCACGTCACCCAGTACCGGCCGGGCGACAGGGTGACGGTCGACGGCATCGCGATCGCCGTCGACCCGATGTGGCTGCTGATCATCTGCGGCGGGCTGCCCGCGGTCTGCCCGGCCCCGCCGAGACTCACGGGCGACGCAGTGCTGGTCACCTTCGTTCCGTCCTCGCGGTAGATGCCCGCCGCGAACCGTGCGGCCGAGACGCCGCCGTACCCGCGAGCGAACATGACCACCCTGTTGACCGCCGTCGGTTCCGTGATGTTGATGCCGCACACATACAGCCGCTGCGGCGCCAAGAACTTCGCGACCGGGTTCGCCACCGTGTACGGGTCGCACGTCCACGCCTGAAACCCCAAGCTCTGCGGGGTCCAGGTGTTCCTGGTGACGGCGGCCGGCATCTGCGCGACGGGCAGGCGCGTCGAGCCGTCGAGCGTCGCGACACCGTTCGCCGCGCCCCGCGTGGACATGGCAACCGCGCTGACGTCGGCGGCGACCAGGGCGACGTTCCCAGCCCCGTCCGGAGCCTTGCCGTTGACGGTTTGGACCCCGCCCCCGCTCGTCGCGGGCAGCTGCGCGGCCGGTACCCGGCCGGTGCTGTCGAGGGTCGCGACACCGGATGGTGAACCTGCCGCCGTGGTGGGGATCGCGCCCAGGTCGGCCGCAGCCAGGTCGACGTTCCCGGTTTCGTCCGCGCCCTTGCCGTTGACCGTCTGGAGCCCGGACGATCCGGCCGGTCCGCGCAGGTTCGTCTGGAGGGACCACGTGGCCCCGTCGTAGAAGTACAGGTCGCCGTCATCGGTGTTGAGGTAGAGGTCGCCCGCCACCGGCGTCAACCCGGCGTCCTCCGGCTGGCTGCTGCCGAAGTACCAGTGTGCGCCCGGATTGCCGGGTTCGCCTTTGCCACCGGTGTGCGCGTACAGCCAGGCGCGGCGTCCGCCCCCGGCGTCCGCCCACATGCCGTCCACCCCGTCGGGGCCGGAGAAGCGCGGGAGTTGCCCGTGCTCGTCGCTGGTGACGGAGGTGATCGGGGTCCCGTCAGCGTCGAGGAGGTCGAGGTGCTGGACGCCGTCGAGGGGGGCGTCCCAGAAGGTAATCGGGGCATTGGGGGCGACCATCCAGATGCCGTCCGCCGGCGTTGTCACGAAGTCGGCGATGCCCTGCCCGTAGTCGAAGCGTGCCATCAGGCCACCACCCATGAGATTCCGGAGGTCAGGACCGACGTGTTGGTCGGGATGTCGGGGTGCTGGGTCAGCCACACCTGCCCGGGCCGGTCGGACGCGGCGGACCCGATCGTCAGGCGGCAGACCTGGAGCCCGGACACGTACCCGGTGACGTACTGGTCGCGCACGGGGTGCCGGTACTGGGCGGGGATCAGGACCGGCATGCGGCTCTGCGTCGATCCGTCGAGACGGCCGGCCGTGCGGGTCCAGCTGCCGAGGCGCAGGTGCACCGTCCCGGCCTTGGCCTCCAGCACGGACTGCGTCCCGATGCTCCACCCGGACAGCGTGGCATCGACGTTGACCGAGCGGCGCGGTTCCCATACCTGCTGCCAGGAGGCCCCGTTCCACACGGACAGCACAGCAGCGTCGACCTGGTAGACCAGGTCCCCGCGGGCCGGGGTCGGCGGGAGCGCGTCGGAGAGGGCCGCCCGAACCCGTGTGCCAACGTACAGCTCGCGGCGCTGGACCGTCACGGCCGTCGCACCGTTGGCCACGGCGACCTCCGCCAGCGGGATCTCGTAGACGCCGGTCGCGGCGGTGCTCTGGACCAGGGGCGGAAGCCCGGCGCCGGGGGTGCCCTGGCTTACCACGGCGCGGACGGTCCAGTCGGTGCGGTCGAGCCGCAGGACCACCCGGTCCGTACGCGCCGACCCGCTGCTGTTCGGGGCGATGGTGAGGGAGTCGCCGGTCGTGCCGGACGTCCAGGCGTGCCCCCGCAGCGACGCGATCGTGTTCGCCCGGATTGCCACGGTCAGCCCGACTCCGGCCGTCACCACGGGTACGTCTCTCGGGGTCCCGTACACCCCGTCGTCGGAGAACCGGGCAGCGAGCTGCTCGTACTCCGCGTCGTTGACCGCACGCCCGTTGTGGGCCGGGGACGGCCACGATTCCTGAGCCACGAATCCTCGTCCTCCTATCTGGTTTCGAGCCGGCCGAGTCGGCGGCTGAGGGTACGAATGAGCTGCACGGTCTGCGGGTCGGTGGTGGCCTCCGGCGACCCGATCAGCGTGCTGACGTACTCGCCGCTGTCCGGGCTGGCCTGAAGGTGAATGGACCGCACCAGGTCGGTGACCTCAAGGCCGGTGGGCAGCGCCACAGTTACGCGGTCACCGAGCCCGAAGTCCCGGCCCGCTCGTAGGTCGGGGGTGTCGATCGTGATCGTCGACAGCTCGATCGGGGCGGCACCGTCGGCCAGCTCGACCTTCCCCGCGTTGGTGAGTTCCCCGCTGGTGTCGTCGGCCTCGGAGCTGTCAACGTACTTCTCGACCCGCCACCAGGCCCCGGCCGCCGGGGCGTCGGCGACCTCGACGAACTTCCTGGCCGGTCCCCCGGTGTCGGGCTCCGACCCGGCAACCAGGGCATGCGTCACCGTCGGCGCCGACTGCTTGAACCCCAGGTAGCGCAAGTTCCCGAGCCCCTGGGAGAAACGCGCGGTCGCCGTACGGTCCGCCGGCGCGTAGCAGCCGAACCGGATCTGCCCGCCGTCGCGCCAGGTGCGGAACCCGATGCCGCCACCGGCGAGCGCGACGCGGCGGCAGGTGTCCAGCAGCGGTTCGAACCGGGTGGACACGTTCGTCGACGTCCCGGCCCCCGTCACGCCGTCGAGGACGAGGTTCGGGATGCGCCGGTCGGCGCGCGCGCCCGGGCCACAGTTCTCGGTGACCAGCTGCCGGATGATGCTCTCGCTCGTGGCGGGCCCGAGCGTCCGCCACGCGTTGGGCTGGGCCGTCCAGGCGCTCGCCGGGGCCGGCCACGTGATGTACCCGGCGACGGTGGCGAGGTCGTCGCTGAAGTTGATGGTGACGCGGCCGGGGTCCGGCTCTCCTTCGTCGGAGATCGACCACGTGTAGTCGGTCGGGATCTCCATCGGCCCGCCCATCCAATACGCGCCGTCGCGGATCACCTCCAGCCGGTTGCCGGGCTGCAGCTGCGCCATCACGTTCGGATACGCCGTCAGCGTCACGCTGCCGCTCCCGGGCTGGTTGAACCGCGCGGTCGCGTCGAGGTCGCGCCAGCCGGTGAGCGGGTCTCCCTGCACGACCAGGTTCCGGTTGGTGATCAGGAGCTGTACGGCCACCGAGCACCACCCCCTCTCTGCATGGTCAGGCGGTCTCGTGCCGGGGGTAGAACGTCAGGTCGACCGCCGAGCCGGGCCCGGAGCCGTCGAGCTGGAACGTCACCTGGTTCGGCCCGGGCGCGAGCCCCCACAGCACCGCCGAGGGCCAGTTCAGGGCACCGACCCAGTTCGCACCGTCGGGGCCGCGAACCGTGGGCGGGTCAGTGGACACCGTGACGGTCTCGCCCTCCAGCAGCGCGCCGTGACCGACGGCGGCCGGGCTCAGGCTGAACGCCTCACCGGTCCCGGCGTGCGTGAACGTGATCAGCGACGCCGGACCCGTGATCACCCACGTCGGCCACACCACCACGTCGCCTGGATTGGCCACGGTGGTCGCCCCGAGGACCTGTGAGCTTGACACCGTCGGGTACGGGACGAGGAAGTCGTCGAGGACGCCGGTCTCCCGGTGCACGCCGACGGGGACGGGATCGGTCCAGTACGGGTCCTCGCACCACAGCGTGATCACCGCGGAGTCCGAGGTGATCCCGTACCCCTGCTTGCCCTGCCCCTCGAACCCCTCCTGGTAGAACACCCGGGTCTGGCGGCGGGTGCCGTCCGGCCGGGAGATCTCCAGCACCCCCGGCGCCCGGACCCCGTCCGGGCCCGGACGCAGGGTGCGGGTGAACGCGGTGGCGAGCGCCCGCCACCGCTTCACGAACTCCATGTGCGTGTCGCCGTACACGTACAGCGGCCACACGATCGTGCGCGGCTGCGCCTGGGCGTGCCGCAGCCGGGCACCGCCGCGCGGCTGCGCGTCGCTGGTCAGCACGTACTCCGCAGCACCGAGGCCGGTGACGCCATCGGCGAGGGTGAACCACCCGGCCTCGGTGTCGGTGAGCGGCCACACCGTCCCCGACGGGTCGGTGTAGGTGGCGGTGGCGAACCCGATCTCCGGGAACGGGACCGGTTTACCTCCGCCGCCCCCGCCGGGCCCTCCGAGGTCCGGCGGGGTGGTGGCCGGTGCCGTGATCAGGGGCATTTACCATGGCCTCCCTACTCTGGCCAGGGCGTCCTGGCGGCGCTGCAGCAGCTCCAGGTCGCGGACGGTGAAATCAGCGGTGCGGGCGTTGATCGTGTAACTGGTGGCGGCGCCACCGCTGTTGGTGTTCGCGGTAATGGCGTCCCACTGCCGATCGGTCAGGACCCGCTCCGGCTTGCTCGTGCCGTTGTAGACGGTGCTCAGCCCGGGCGGCAGCAGCCCGCCGGAGTCGTAGCCGCCCGGCCGGGTCATCACCCGGGTCCAGTTGGCCCCGTACCGGTGCATCGCGTAGTTCAGGCCCGCGTAGATGTTGGCGAGCGGGTCCCAGATGCCCCGGCCCCGCATCGGCCCGGCGTAGGCGTTGAACGTGGGGTCGATGACCTGCATCAGCCCCTTGGACGGGATGCCGTTCTTGGCGTTGATGTCCCACAGGTTGATGGCCTTCGGGTTGCCGCCGGACTCCATGTTCATGCGGGTGAGGACCGCGCCGAGGGCGGAGGCCGGGGCGCCGAGCATGGCCAGGACCTGGGAGACGAGCGGTGCCCACCGCTTCACCCCGGACCCGACCGGCCCCGCACCGCCGCCACCGCTGCCGAACAGTCTGGCGGCGGCCTTCTTCACCGTGTCCTTCAAGCCCTTGATCATCATCGTGGGCAGGCCGAGGGCCATCTTCCCGAACGCCGTGCCGCCCAGGTGCTCTCTGGCCTTGCCGAGCAGCGGGTTGAGGAGCTTGGCGGCCGACCCGAGCGGGTCCGACAGGAAGTCGGCAGCACCCTTGATGCCGCCGAGGACCTTACCTCCGGCCTTTTTCAGCCCGCCGATGGCGCTACCGATGATGCCGCCGTCGGCCAGGAGCTGGCCGCCGGCCGCCCGCCACAGCGCCAGGGCGCGGCCCCGGAACTTCGGGTCGGTCGGGATGACGAACTCGGGGTGCGCCGGGTTGCCTTCGCCGACGATCGCCGTGGGCCGGTTGTAGACGCCGGGGGTGGCGGGCTGGCCGAAGCCATCGCCCACCGTGCCGCCGGCGGCAAGCATCTTGAGCTTGCCGAGCTTGGGCACGCCCGGGATCCACCCGGTGATCTTGTCCCAGACCGAGACGATGCCCTCGTTCCAGACAACCCTGAGCACCCAGTTGATCGGCGACTTGGTGGCGTCCTTGATCTTGTCCCAGGCTTTGCCGATGGCGTCCTTCGCGATACGGAACGCGTCGGCCACCCGGCCGATCGCGGCCCGCAGCGCGTCGAACGCGGGCCTGATGGCACCCGTCCACACGGTGCTGATCGTGGTCTTGATCCCGTTCCATACGGGCTTGATCACGCTGTCGTACAGCCACTTGAACGCCGGCCCGAGGGTGGTCCTCACGAACGACACGACTGCGGCGAAAATGATCTTGTTGCCATTCCACCACAGGGAAACCGCTGTGCCGATCCGCGCGAACACGGGCTTGATCACGCTGTCGTACAGCCACTGGAACGCGGCCCCGAGGACCTGCAAGGCTGCCTTGACCGCGTCGAACGCGGGCTTGAACGCCGTGGTCCACAGCCACTTCGCGAGTGCGCCGATCGCCGAGAACACCGGGCTGAGGACGGACTGCCAAAGCCAGGTCGCAACCGCCGCGACGGCCTTGAACAGCAGGATGATCGGCCCGAACACGGTGATCGCGAGGATGATCCCGAGGACCTTGGCCGCCTGCCCGATGAAGCCGAAGACTGGCGACAGGACGTTCTGCCACAACCAGGTGGCGGCCGCCGCGACGGCCTGCAGCACGGCAACGAACCCGTCGAACACCGGCTTCAGCACGTTGTTCCACAGGAACAGGGCACCGGTCTGAATCCCCGACCACACGGCCTGGACCACGGCCCGGAACGTTTCGCTCTTCTGGTAGGCGACGACGAGGGCGGCGCCGAGGGCCACGATCGCCGTGATGATCAGCATGATCGGGTTGGCGGTCGTCACGGCGTTGAACGCGGCCTGGGCGATCGTCGCTCCGCGCTGGACCGCGGTCCACGCGAGGATCGCCGTCCTATAGGCGCTGAACACCCCGGTGACGAGAGTGGCCTGGATGCGCTGTGCCGTGAGCGCCAGGGTGAGCCCGGCGACCGCGACGCCGACAGGCACGAGCCAGGTGCCCATGCCCTGTAGCCAGGACAGGACGGCGGCGCCCGCGGTGACCACGCCGAGCAGTGCGTTGAGCAGCACGCCGCCCACGGTCTGCGTCACGGTCAGCAGGGGCGGGATGACGTAGGACAGCAGCGCGCCGCCGATGGACGCCAGGACGGGCAGGACGGCACCGGTGAGCGTCACCGCGAGGGCCCGGAAGATGCCCAGCACCGGCGGCAAGACGGTTGCGGCCAGGCTGGACAGGGCCGGGAGCACCTTCGTCGTGAATGCATCCCACAGGCCCGTGAGGGCGGGCATCAGCCGCGTGGTGACGGCCTGCTGCACGGCGTCGAACGCCCAGACCAGGCCAGACCGCAGGCTGCCGACGAGGCCGTTGACGAACTCCCGGAACGGCTGGCTGGTGGCGTAGGCGATGCCGATTGCCGCGCCGAGGAGCGTGACGCCGGCGACGACGGCGCCGACCGGGGAGAGCAGGGCCCCGAGCGCGGTGCCGATGCCGCTGATCCCGAACCCGAGCGCGGCCAGCGCCGGGCCCGCCGTGGCGGCCACGAGGGCGACCACGGTCCCGATCCTGAACAGCGCCGGGTCCGCGGCGGACAGCTTCGAGACCAGGCCGGTCAGACCGGCGGTGAGCTGGGTGGCCCAGGCGAGGATCCCGGAGTCCGCGATGGCCAGGGCCAGGCCCTCGGCCGCGGACTGCAGGCCCTTGAGGGAACCGTTGAGGCCCTCCATCTGCACCTTCGCGATCCGCTCGGCTGTCCCGCCGGAGTTCTCCAGGTCCTTCGTCAGCTGGGCCAGGGCGCTGGATCCCTGGGAGACGAGAGCCTGCATGCCCGGGCCCGCCTCGACGCCGAAGATGCTCATCATCTGCGCGGTGTCCGCGCCGGTCTTCTCGAGCTGTCCGACAATGTCGACCAGGGGCCGCATCTTGCCCTCGGAGTCGACGACCGACACGCCGAGCGCCTGCAGGGCCTTCTGTGCCTCCTTGGGAGGCTTGGCCAGGCGGGCGATGGCCATACGCAGCGTGGTACCGGCCTGGGAGCCCTGGATACCCGCGTTGCCGAGCAGGCCGATCGCCGCGCTGGTCTCCTCGAACTGCAAGCCGGCGGACTTCGCGACGGGGCCGACGTACTTGAACGACTCCCCGAGCATCTGCATGTCGGTGTTCGTCGACGTGAACGTCTTGGCCAGGATGTCGTTGACGCGGCCCAGGTCCTCCGCCTGAAACCCATATCCGCTGAGGACGTTGGAGGCGATGTCGGCGGCGTCGGCCAGGCCGATCGCGCCGGCCGCGGCCAGGTCCAGCACCCCGGGCAGCGCCGAGGTGATGTCCTTGGCCTTGAACCCCGACATGGCAAGAAAGCCCATGGCGTCGGCGGCCTCGGACGCACTGAACTGCGTCGTCGCGCCCAACTGTTTGGCCTGGTCACGCAGCTGGTCGAACTCGGTCCCCGTCGCGCCGCTTACGGCCTTGACCTTGTTCATCCCGGCTTCGAAGTCACCGGCGGTCTTCAGTACTCCGATGCCGAGCGCGGCGACCGGTGCGGTGACGAACGTGGTCAGGCTGGTACCGGCGTTCTTGACCTTGCTGCCGGCACCGGACAGGCCGGACGCGAAGCTGTCGCCGGTCTGTCGTCCGGCGGTGGTGGCGGCCTGCCGGACCGCGGGCGCGGCGAGCTGCCGGCGGATCGCGGCGTCCATGCCGCGCATGGACGGGATGATCTGCAGTACGCCGTAGCCGACGGTGGACATGCGCCCTCATCCCCTTTCGTGTGCGGGTCGAGCGCCAGGTCACCGGCCAGGCGCACGAAGAAGAGGGGGCGGGGCGGGGGCGGCGGCCGCAGACTGGTTCGCCTGCGGCCGCCGGGCTGTCAGGCGGCGTTGTCGTCGGCGTCCTCGTCGCTGATGGGGGTGCCGTCCTCGTTCAGCCCGCAATGCCGCTGCCAGGCCGTGAACAGGGCCTTGAGCTTGTACTGAGGCATCCCGACCTTGCGGAAGTCCTCGTACTGGTCGCCGAGCCCGGCCTTGAACGCGCCGAGCATGGCCCCGACTTCGCCCTCGCGGGCGGAGTCGAGGAGCGCCCAGGAGTCCAGTTCGTGCAGTTCGGCAAAGCTCCACCGGGTGCCGCCGAACTGGACCACGAACGGGCGCAGTTCCCGTTCCGGTTCGACCGCATCGAGGTTGAAGTCGAACGGCTGGTTGTCCGGCCGATGGTGGCGCTGGGCGTCGGGCCGACGCCGGTTGCTCCCAGACGGCCTGTTCGACTGGCGGGGGTTGTTGCTCACGGGCGGACTTCCTCTCTGAGGTGGGATTACTGGGGCGGGTACTCGTGGACCTCGAGGCCCACGGCGCGCGCGGACTGGATGAGCACGGCGGCCGGGCTCGGGCGGGCACCGTGGACGATGACGCTGGCCCGCTGCCGGTCGGTGATGTGCGGGCGGAAGGTGACCGTCGCGCGCGGCGGGAGCCGGGTCCGTGCGTTCGCGGCGACCTCGACGGCCAGGCCGTTGACCGCGTCGAGCATCTCGTTGCTCTTCAGGACGGCGGCGATACCGGCGCGGTCCAGCCGGAAGTTCGTGATCACGAGGTACCTCCTCGGTGGCGGGGGCGTATGCCCGTATGGGTGGCGTCGGCGGCATGCGCGGCGTCGGCCATGCTGGGGCGTCCGGCAGTGCGCGCCGCCGTGAGCCGGTCCTTGATCAGCTGGTGCCGGGCACGCCGCCGCTGCTGCCGGATGCGGTCCCGGGCCGTCTGCGGGCGCGGCAGCGGGCGCGGCGGCCGGGCCGGCTTCTTCGCGACGGTGTTGTGGACGGCGGCGATCAGGTCTCCGATCCGGTCGGCGATCAGCGCCAGGTGCTCGACCTCCGGCGTCCACGACGCCAGGGGCGGAGGCCCCGGCTCGGGCTCCGGCAGGGACGCGATGAGGTCGTCATCGTCGGCCATCGCCAGCATCGTGCGGCTGGCGGCGGGTAGTTGCTCGACCAGGTTGAGCAGGAACCGCCACCGCCGCTTGCGCCACAGCCGGGCGAGGTCCCATTGCCGGTCGGCCAGGTCCGCCTCGATCGCCGTGCCGTACCGCTCCAGCAACGCGACCAGGCGGGCCGCGTCCCCGAGCCCGTAGTGCGCCACCCACTCGGCGACCAGGCGGCGCAGCTTCCACACCGGCACCGGGTGCCGGCGGAAAGCGGCGGCCTGGTCTCCGAGCAGGGTGCGCACGTCGCGGTCGATGTCGCCGCCCAGGGCGACGATGTCGCGCCAGGGCACCGTCCGAGGGTCGGCCAAGGCGTAGCGGGCCCCCGCCACGGTCACAGCGAACGGCGGCGCGGCGCCGTCCCGCTCGAGAGCGTCGAGGCTCAACGACATGGCCGATCAGGACTTGGCGGTGCCGCGCGGCGTAGCGGCCACGGCCGCGGGCGCGGGCGCGGGCGGGGTGTTCGCGCGGGTGATCTCCGCGCGCGGCCGCCATCCGGCGGCGCGCAGCCGCACGGCGAGCACCGGCGTGGTCACCACCTGCCGACTGCTGCCGGACGGGCTGACGTATTCAACAGGTTCCATCAGATCTCCCGAGGGTGGTCATGGGCGGGTGAGGGTGGAACCGTGGCGGCCGGCGCCCGCCCATGGTCTGCCGGCCGCCACGGGGTCAGGAGGCGAATCCCGCCTTGGCCAGGAGCGCGGACCAGCCCGGGCCGCCGAAGAAGAACCGCTCGCTGTAGCCGAGGGTGCTGTCCAGGTAGCCAGTGAGGGTGACCGGGTACACCGTCGGGTCGTCGCCGTTGTTGAATGCCTGGTCGCCCTTGTCGGTCACGGACGCGCGGGGCAGGAACCGGGCGGTGTAGATCTCGCCCTCGTCGCCCATGTCCACGCCGATCGTCAGCACCCGCCAGAAGCGCAGCGGCGGCCGGTCGGGCTTGGAGATGGCGACCTCGCCGGACTCCTCGTCGGGCTCCACCGCGCTCATGTCGACCCCGGTGTACAGGCCGAGCGTGTGCTTGTTGGTCTCCTGCAGGGTGACCTGCAGCGTGGTCACGTCCGCGGTGATGTCCCGGCGGGTCGGCTCGACCGCGCCCCAGCTGGTGACGTCGGACGTGGTCACGTCGCCGGAGAACTGCGCGCCGTCGTCGCTGAGCCAGCCGAGGTCGTTGTACCCCTCGGGCAGGGCGAGCAGCGACTTGTCCGGGCCGGTGAGCGTGGTGATCGCGGAGGCGGTAATCGGCGCGATGAACACGCTGCCTTCGAGCTGCTTGCGGATGAGCTCGTTCTGGTGCTTCTTGAGGGTCTCCCACGCGGGCATACCCGTCTCCTTCTTCGTGCGGGGAACGGCGCCCCGCCGTGTGCGGGGCCGGAAAGGGGCGGGCGGTCAGCGGCGGGCGCTGACCCGGTACGTCGCGAGCACGCACCGCACCGCCGGGTTGTCGTGCAGCACACCCCGGAGGCCGACGTCGGTGACGGCGCGGTCCATCACGCCGGCCCCGGGCACACGGAGCGGGCCGGAGATGAGCCGCTGCTGTACCTGCCGGGCCACCTGCCACGCCTGCGCGCGGGTGGCGGCTGCGGTCTCCACCTCGACGAGGGCGGTGTCGGTGCGGCGGTCGTCGCCGCCCCCGATCCGACGAACCCGGGTGAACGGCAACCGGCCCTCCAGGCCGGGTGGGTAGACGGTGCCGGTCCGGCTGAGATCGGCGAGGGCTTGGACCAGGAGGTCCTCGATGTCCGGGAACAGGGCGAGGTCCGCCATGGCTCACCTCCCTCGGTGTCGGGTCGGGTCAGCCGGTGACGCGGCGCAGCTGCACTTCGAGGTGGTGGGGTCGGCCGTTCTCGTCGTCCCACGGCTGCGGTGCGCCGTCGACCTCGTACAGCTCGCCGCGGAACCGGACCTGGTCGGTCGGGCGGATGTCCGTGCCCGGAGGGACGAACCACGCCCAGTCGGCGGTGACGGTGTCGCGGTCATCGAGCCGCTCGCTGGTCGTCCCGGGCTGCATGGACGTGCCCGACACGGTCGTCTCGGTGCCGGGGCCGGGCAGCGGGTCCCCGAACTGGTCCTGGCCGGGCGGCCGGATGATGGTGGCGGTGTGTCCGCCGAGCCGCGCCATCAGAACCCCTCCGGGAGCCGGTAGACGTCCAGGCGCGGGTCGTCGATCGGCCCCACGGCCGCCCGGGCGTCCGCGTACGTGAGAGCGACGCGGCCGACCGTTCGCGACTTCAGCCCTCCGGCGGGGTTGTCCCACGCGCGGCCAACCGTCTCCAGCGTCACGGCGCGGAATGCTCCCGGCACCGCGCCGTCGGCGTAGCCGTGGTCGAACGTCACGGTGACGCCTTGCGGGCGGCACGTCCAGTCGATCGGGAACCCGGACACGACCCGGGTGAGGTAGCCGGTCCGGTAGACGAGGTAGTCGTCCCCGGACAGCTCCCGATGGTCCTCGCGCACCGAGGACACCGCCGTCAGGTAGCGGGTGGGCAGCAACAGCTTCTCGTCGCCGCTGCCGTCCACCACCACGGTGACGTCCTTCTGCTCGGTGATGTGCCAGCCGAGCGCGGAGCGGATCTCGTCGGAGACCACGTCCAGCAGCAGCTGGGCGCGGGCGTCGTCGAGGTCGGGGTCACCGAGGTAGGTACGTAGCTCGTCGACGGTGGCGAACGCATCCACGGGTCCCCCTTACCTGTTCGGTGCGGGTGGCCGGGTCGACGTACATCACGTCTCCTTCTGCGGGGTGTCCTTGGCCACCGTCTTGCTGCGGCGGCCGCGCGGGGCCCGGGCCGGTGGCGCGGGCTGCGCGGCCGGGGCGGGCTCGGGCCCGGCGGCCGCCGGGGGCGGGGGCGTCGGGGCGGTGCCGGAGTCGTTGGGCTCGGGTTCGGCGAGGCCGCGGTCGATGTAGCCGCGGGCCGCCTCGTCCGGGATGTCGTAGCTGCGGCCAGCACGGTGGCCCGTGCCGACGTTGCGGATCATCCGCACACGCATCGGGTGGTCCTCCTTGGGCAGGGTTAGGGGTCGCGGCCGGTCCGCAGGACACCGGGCAGCCGGTGCCCTGCGGACCGAGGAGGCCCGGTCAGACCTCGTAGAAGGCGAACGCGCGGGGGCGGATGACGCCGCCGCCGACGCGGTGGCGGAACAGGAGTCCGACCTTGCCCTCGGTCGCGTACCGCTCCTCGAGGCGCTGCACGGTCAGGCGGCGCCGGTCGGCGACCATGTAGCCCTGCCGCCAGTCGCCGAACACGGCGGCCTTCGCCGGGGTGGTGCCGTCGCTCACGTCGGGCATGCCGTCGCAGGTGTACCAGCGGTACCCGAAGAGCGTCGGCGGCTCCCCGGCGGCGGCGTTGGGCTGCAGGAGGTAGCGGCCCTCCGCGTCCTTCAGGAGCGCGATCTCCCGTTCGGCGGAGGTGGACCCGACGTACACGCCGTTCTTGCGGGCCCACTGCGGCACCTCGTACTGAAGTGCCTTCAGCTCGTCGGGCGTCATCACGCCCGGCTGAGCGGCGGTGATCGACTGGGTGATGGAGGTGTCCGCCGTGACGCCGGTGGGCTGCTTGCTCGCGTCCCCGAGCCCGGCGGCGAACGCGAAGTCCTCCATCTCCGCGATCCGCGCGGAGAGCGCGTTGCGGATGACGGCCTCCAGGTCCCCGTCCGCGTCGTCGAGCTCGTCCACGCCGATCTTCACCAGGGCGTTCAGGTCCCAGACGCGGATGGTCTCCTTCTCCGGGGCACCTCCGAGCCCGTCGGCCACCGTGTCGCCGGTCTCCAGCTTCCCCCAGCCCGCTGAGGCGACCTGGACGACGCCGACCTCGGCCCGGTTGGAGCTGGTCGGCCGGATGAACGCCAGCGGGCGCAGCACGGCGGTGTTCGGCAGGTCCTGAAGGATGGTGCCCACGTAGTCCGCCGGCACCAGCAGCTCGCCGTCACCGTTCTCCACGAGGTCGGCCTTCTGCTCCGCCGGTACGTACCCCTTGCGGACGTACGTCAGGAACGCCTTCTGCTGCGCTTCCTTGCGTTCGCGGTCGGTGGTGAACACCTTCTCGACCCCCGCCGCGGAGAGCGCGCCCGCGCCGTCGCCGGTGGACATGTCGTGCTTGTAGTCCGGTTCGTGCAGGTAGGCGTCGAGGTCCTTCATCTTGGCCTCGCGGTCGACCTGCTTCCGGCAGGACGCGGCCTCACCGAGGAGCACGTCGATGCGCTTGGCGACCTCCGCCGGCATCTTCGTCTTGTCCTCGAACTCGTCGTTCAGCGCGCGGGCCTGCTCGATGCACTTCGCGGCCCTGACGAGCAGGGGGTGGGCTGCCATGGTTCCTCCTGGTGATCAACTGCCCCGGGGTGGGGCTCGGGTGGGGGCCGGAGCGGGGCCGTACAGGGTTCGTCGCCCGTACGCGGCAGGTGTCTCCGGTGGCCGGCCGACTGCTCGTCACAGATCGGTGCGCTCGCGCGGTGGTTCGGAGGCTCGTCGCCGTCCGGGCCCCGCACGGGGTGGTTCGGGTGGGCTCAGCTCGTCGCTGCGCCGGTGGTCGTGAGGTTGTCGGACCAGGTGGTCGCCAGGTCCAGGCGGGCGAGGAGGCCCGCGACCTTCGCGGGGTCGGCAACCGCGTCCGGGTCCAGGCCGGCGAGGAGGTTTTCGGACTGGTGCATAAGCCGTTTGATCTTGTCGGGCCCGTGCTCCTCGGCGGCCTTGGTGTCCTTCGCGGCCGCCGCCTGGTCGTCGCCGTCGTTCGGGGCACGGCCGTCGTTCTTGTCGTCGTCGAGGGTGGCGGCCTGGTCGAGGTCGGTAAGGGCGGCGCGCAGCAGCGCGGCTTTCAGCTCTCGGCTATCCCCGCCGCTGCCCGCCACCGCACCGGCGACCACCAGGTCGACGGTGTCCCGCACGGCGGCCTTCACCGTGCCGACGAGGGCCTCCGGGTTGGCCGGGAACACCACCACGGACCCTTCCAGCAGCTCGACTTCCTTCAGGACCCGCACGCTGGTGCCGTCTGCTTCCTCGCGGTAGGCCCAGTCACGGGGCCGGTACCCGATGGACATCGCCTTGAGGTGCCCGTCGAGAAGCTTCTGCCGGATCGCCTGCGAGTCGGCGTCTGAGGCGAATCGGGCCTTGATCCGCAGGCCGTGGGCGTCCTCGGCCGCCTGCACGATCGTGCCGAGCACGTCCCGCACGGACGGCCGGTGATCGGCCAGCAGCGGAACGCCCGTCTTGTTCAGACGGTTGATCGTCTTCGCGAACGCGCCGCGCTCGATCACGTCGCCTACGAGGTCGACGTTCCCGAACGTGGACAGGTAGCCCTCAAGGGTGCCCGTGTCCGTGCCGTCGTCGGCGGCCTTCCACTCCACGGACGTGATGAGCCGCTGAATGGACATGTGGTCTCTCCTCTTCCTCGGCTCACGCCTCGTTGATGGTCATGGAGCAGTTGCAGCGGGCCCGCTCCCGGGTCGGCAGGATCGAATCCCCCGGCCACCGCGCCCCGTTGGAGAACTTCGAGCGCAGGGGCACGGTCTGGAGGTTCTGCCGGGCGTGGGACGTGCGCGGGTTACGGCCCGTGCGCCACGTCTTCGTGAGTCGCTTCCCGGACTGGCGGCCGGCCTCGTGCGTGCCGAACCCCTGCGCCGCGGTCACCTCGGTCTGTGCGATCTGCGGGGCCCGCTCGACCGCGTAGGAGTCGAACAGCTCCCGCACCTTGCCCGGCTCAACGCCCGCCGCCAGGGCGTCGCGGACCGCGTAGCGGGTGGTCCCGTTGATACCGGCCGCCACCCCGGAGGCGTGCACCTCCAGCCATGCCCGGGTGCGGTCGCTGTCGTACTCGTCGGGGTCCACACCGAGGCCCTTCAGGACCGAGCGGCCGGCCGTCTCGGAGACGGCCAGGGCGATGGTCAGGATCTCCAGCGCCAGGACGCGGTCCCACCGCTGCTGGTCGAACACCTCGTCCAACGTCGCCTTCCGCGCGCGGGGCACCACCGACGTCCGGGTGGCAGCGTCCTCAAGGTGCGCGGCGATGGCGGCACCCTGTACGCGGAAGAACCCGGCCAGGGCCTCCGTGGCGTCGTCCAGCAGCCGTTTGGGCACTTTGGGCGCGGCCATGGATCACCCCGTCAGAAGGTCGGTGAGCAGCCGGTCGGTGATCTCCGCGTCGGTCTCCCCGCCGTCGCGCCTGGCCGAATGGGTGTGCTTGCCGCCCTGGGGCGGGGCGGCGGTGGCACCGTCGGCGGGGGTGCCGTCGGCGTGGGCCGGGAGGACACCGGCCGGCCGCAGGAACACGTCTCCGCCGTCCACGAGCGGCAGGCGGACGATGCGCCGGAAATCGTTGACGGTGATCGCCCCCGCGCGCAGGGCCTGATTCGCACGCTCCCAGACGGCCTGTTCGCTCTCTCGCAGGGCCAGGACCTCGGAGCGGTCCCACTTCACCGTCACCCGCCGCGGCGTGGTGAACGAGGTCTCGTTGACCATGGGCAGCAGCTGCCGCACGATCACGTCGCCGATGCGCCGCTGCAGCGGCATGAGGGTCTCTTCCCAGAACGATCGCCGCGCTTCGCTGTAGTTCGCGAACGTCGACCGGTCGAGGCCGGCCTTCGCGCCGACCAGGATCGGCGGCACCCCGAACACCGAGCAGATCCGCGTCTCGCTGATGGTCCGCAGGTCCGGGAATTCGAGCTTGGTGAGGTCCAGGCCGAGCGTCTTGACGTCCATCCCGGCCTGCAGCACGGCAGGCTCACCCCGCTTGTTCCCGCCGAACTTCTGCTTCCACTTCGCGGTCAGCCGGTCGGACACCTCCTGGTCGACCTTGCGCTGGGTGGTGATGACCACGCCCGGAACGGCATGGTTCTGCAGCAACACCTTCACGAAGTCGGTCGCCTCGTTGTCCAGCGCGACGGCGCGCACCGCCGGCCGCAGCGGCGGCTGGCCGATCAGCGGGTCGACCGGGTTCGGGTACCGGAACGCGAGCACGTCCGTGCCGAGGTCGACCAGGGCTCCACTGCCGGGCAGGGCGTACCAGTACCGCAGCCGCCCGTCGCGCTGCCGGGCGAACCGGACCAGGTCCGGGCGCAGCGGCCACAGCTGGGAGGGGCGGCCGGCGCGGTCGCGGACGATCTCCCAGAACGCGATCCCGGCCAGGTCCATGTGGATGACCAGGAGCTCGAACATCTCGTACTCGGTGAGCAGCGGGTTCGGGTCGGCGAGGAGCTGCCGCAGCGGGTGATTGTCCCGCGGTTCGCCGAGCCCGTCCGGCCCGTACACCCTGAGCGGGGCTTCCGGCAGGCTGGTGGCCTTCTCCATGATGCAGGAGTAGACGAGCTCGTTCCGGCTGAACCCGGCGTTGGAGTACGACAGGAACCCGCGGCCCGGGTAGTCCGGCTCCATGGTGCCGTTCCCGAAGACGCCGAAAGCCTGCGGCCCAACCGACGCCTTGCTCTCCGGGGCGGCCGAACTCCCGGTCCCGTTGAGCCAGCCCATCAGGCGTTCCAGCCGACGAGGAGCGCCACGCCGATGAGCGCGGCCGCCCCGGCGAGCACCGCGGGCCCGGTCCCGGCCATGAGCGCCACCCCGACCGGAATACCGACGGTGCCGGCCGTCATCGCCGTCACGGCGACGAACCATCGCGGCGCCTGGCGCACGGCCTGCCACCGCTCGCGCAGGCTCTCACCGGCCCCGGCGAGCGGGGACCGCTCCCTCGGCGCCAGGGCCCACACCACCGCGCCCAGGGCGAGCACGCCCCAGGCCGGTGACGTCAGCATCCACACGCCCGCTGCGACGCAGCAGGCAGCAGCCGCACGATGCACGGCAAACCTCCTCAGAAGATGTCGGCGGCCGCCCCTGCCTCGTCGTCGATGGCCATCCGGCCGTCGATCGCGAAACACAGGGCGGGCATGCCGTCGATGCGCTTGCCGGTCTTGTGCCGCTCCGGCTTCACCGGCCGGACACGGTCCGGATCGTCCCTCGGCCTCTTGGCCTCCAAGTTGTCCGCCATCCACCGCGCCACCGGGTTCCCGCCATGGCGGAGCTCACGGCCCTTGAGCATCCGCATGAGCTCGGTCATGGGCGCCGTCATGTGCGTGTACGTGGTGCCGGACTCGACCATCTCCAGCCCGGTGCGCTCCTCGATCTCCTGCCGCACCGGCTCACCGGACCACCGGTCATAGGTCACCGAGACGATCTGGTACCGGTCGTTGTCGGTCTCGATGTTCTCGTAGACGGCGTCGTAGTCGATGACCTCGCCGTCCGTGGCACGCACCCACCCGGCGCTCACCCACTCCCCGAACTTCCCGTCCGTGGCCTTGTCCAGCTCGGGGATGACGGCCTCGGGAGCCCAGAACCGCCACACAACCCAGCCGTCCTCGAACAGCAGGCACCAGGCGGTCAGGTCGAACTTCGCGGACAGGTCCAGGCCCGCGTGGCAAACCTGGCCGGCGAGCTGGTCGGTGAGCCAGTCGGGGTTGGCGGCGATCTCGCCGGCGTTCTCGTCCCACAGGTCCATCGCGATCCACCGCGACGTCTGCGACACGCGTTGGTTCAGGCGGAACTGCCGGAACGCGTTCTCTCCGGAGGCGCTTTCGCGGGCCTCGGTGGCGTCCTCACGCAGCGACTGCAGCGACAGGAAGGTGCCGAGGGCCGGGTTGGGCCAAGCCCAGTTCGCTTCGTCCCACGGGTCCGTGGAGACAGGCAGCTCGGGCCGCGCCGGGAACAGCCGCCGGATCCGTTCGAGTTCCTCGACGGTGCGGGGCATTTTCCGCACGAACGCGAAGTGGTGCGGGGCCCGGGACGGGTCCTCCATGACCCGGTCGGCCTCGTCGATGAAATCCGCCCCGAAGCTGTCCGTTCCGGACGTCTCGGTCGTGATCGCCAGCATGAGCGGCTGCGTCCGCGCACCCGCACCGGTCACCATCGCCCGCCACAGCGAGTCATCCGGCTGCGAAAGCACCTCGTCCAGGATGAAGCAGTGCGGCGAGTGCCCGAGCTCGGCCTCGGCGTCCGCGGTGATGATCTCGTAGTGGCTGGACGTCTTCTCATCGACTATGCGCCGCGCGTTCTTGATGTGCCGCAGCCGTCGCGCCAGCAGCGGCGACTTCCGCATCATCTTGACCGTCGGCTCGAACACCTTCCCGGCCTGGCGGGTGTTCTTCGCCGCGCCGTAGACCTCTGCGGACTCCTCACCGTCCGCGCACAGCATGTACAGCGCGATCCCGGACAGCAGCGCCGACTTCCCGTTCTTCCGGGCCATGACGATCGTGGCCCGGGTGTACCGGCGCACGTACCGGCCCCACTGATCAGACCAGTGAACCTCGCCGAACAGCGGCCGGATGATGTCGTTTTCCTGCCACGCCGCCAGGACGAACTTCGTGTTGGCGAGCGCTCCAGCCGGATGGACGAGCAGCTCGGCGAAGAACTTGACGACCTTGTCCGCGCGCGGCTCACAGTAGTGCGCCCCGCGCTTGGTGCACGTCTTGCCGTCGAGGGTGTACCCGCACGCCCCGCCGCGCCGACTGGCCGGCCGCCACCGCTTGTTGTGGTCGACGCGCAGGACCCGCCGTCGCGTCGGACGCCCCGCCGGACGGGTCGATGCCTTGTTGCGGGCCGGCCGCCTGGACGTGGTCGCGGTCGCCATGGCACCTCCCGCGTCACGGCGTCAGGACAGCAGTCGTTCCGCCCCCAGCCCGCCGTCGTCGCCGCCGATCTTCAGCGCGGCGCGGTCGGACGGCGTCAGGCCGAACCGGGCACCGTAGCGTTGGACTTGGGCGTCGGCCTCGGCCAGGACCAGGAGCCACGGGTTCTTGCCGCGGCGGGAACCGGTCACGTCGCCGTTCTTGTTGAACACGTCCGAGTCGACGATCTCGCCTTCGTCCTCGACGGCCTGGGCGGCGCGGCGGCGGCGGGCGACGGCGTCGCACCAGTTCGCGAACGCCTCAACGTCCCACGGCGTGAGGACACCCTTGGTCTCCAGGTCGTCGGCGAGGGCATCCCAGACCGCGAGGGCTTCGTCGCCGAGCCAGTCAGGCGGCTGGACGTCCTCCGTGTCGGGGCGCGGTTCGTCGGTGTTGATCCGGTCCTTCCGGTCGCCGTGCAGCACGCGCAGCGCGGTCGGCTTCCCGGCGGGTCCACGCTTCCCCATGATCACCTCCCGTGGTCACGCTCGGTCACGATGGGGTCACCCCGGTACGGCGAAAGTGAAAACCTGTCCAGGAGAGCAGAGAGTCACCCTGGCGCTCCGGGTGAGATCGTTTCAGCTCGGTGACCCCCTCCCCCTCCCCGAGCAGGGGGCCGGGAAGGGGCCTGTCCGCCCGCCAGCGGCCCCAGCAGAGGTCAGGAGGAGTGATCCCCGGGGGAACCGGCTGATCCTTCTCTCGGGGCGGCAGGGGGATTACGAGTGCGCCGCCCTTGTTCAGGTATTCACCGGCCGCAGTGAGTAGTTCGCCGAGCGCCTTGTGCATCTCGCGCAGGTCGAGGTTGCCGGGCTCGGTGAGGTCGAAGCTGATGGTGCCGATGGTTCCCGTGACCGGTCCGTTCGGCGTGTGCATGGTGATGTCGACGGGGCTGGTGATCTGTGCGGGCATGGTCGTTACCTCTGGTTCCAGCCGCCGGGTTGGTGGCGTGCGGTTTCGCGGCTGTGGCAGGGCTTGCACAGGCCGCGGCCGTAGCGGGGGTCGAGGGGGTCGAGGCCTGCGGCGAGGAGCTGTTTGCGGGAGTGGGGCCAGTGGTCGGCCTCGGTGCTGGGTGCTTGCCCGCAGACGACGCACGTGGGGTCGCGGGCGAGGACGGGTGCACGGAACTTTTCGCGGTGTTCCTGGCCGTAGCCCTGCCGGGTTGCGCTGCCGCGGGCGCGGTTGCTGCGTTCGCGGGAGCGGCGTGCGCAGTGTGGGGAGCAGCGGCCTTGTGCGTCGCGGGGGCGGTGGCAGCGGGAGCAGCGGCGTGCGGCGCGGGTGGGCATGGGCACCTCCGGTCGTACGTCAGGTGTGCCGCCGTCGGGTGCACCAGGTGTGGCCGCAGTCGATCAGGTCGGCGTCGGCGTACTGGTCGACGAAGTGGCCGGCCGGTGGGCTGGGTGTGATGCCCAGCTGGTGTTCGAGCGCGCGGGTTTTTGCCTGGGAGTGGGTGTCGTGGGTGTCGCAGCGTCGGGCGATGCGGCGCAGGATCGCGGTCAGCATGGGCGCGATGCCCGGTCAGGGGGTTTCGAGGGCGGCGATGCGGGCCGCGAGTTCGGCCAAGATGCCCTGGACGTTGGTGGCGGTGCCGGGGCCGATGGCGGTGGCGGTGGTCGAGGTCGCGGTGTGGGTGTGGGTTCCTGCGGCGGCGGTTGTTGCGGTGGTGCCGAGGGTGAGCGACGAGGTGCCGGCGCCGATCGCGGTGCGGGCGGCGGCCTGGTCGGTGGCGGTGAGGACGCTGCGGCCGGTTGTAGTGGCGTCGGTCAGGTCGGCGGCGGTGTGGGTGTGCGCGGCGGGCGGGTACGTGCTGGGCTTGCCGGTGATGTCGGCCCACGCGATCGGCTGTGCACCGCCGTTGCCGAGGCCGTTTTCGATGACGGTGATGTCGACGACGGCCTGGTGCGGATCGTCGTGGGTGCCGGCGGTCAGGCGGGCGTACTTGGGCATCTGCGTCATGGGTGGTGGCTCCTGGCGTGCCGAGGTCCGGCAACGCGGTGCGCGCGGCCGGGTGTGGGTGGTGTGTGGTCAGCCTTCGGGGATGCCGACGAGGCGTAGCGCGCGGGCGCGGGTGGTGCGTTCGGCGGTGGCGACGTCGGCGAGGCGGTAGAGGGGTCGGTCGTTGGGGTCGAGGCCGGTGGGGGTGAGGTGGCCTCGGGTGGCCCAGGAGCGGATGGTGGCTGGTCGGATGCGTGCGGCGCCTGCGCTGAGCAGCTGGCGGGCGCGGTCGGCGTGGGCGGCGGCCTGGGCGGTGGTGAGGAGGTCGGTGTTCACGTAGCGTCGCCTCCGTCCGGGCATGCAAAAACCCCCGACTTGTGGGCGGGGGTTGGTTGTGGGCATATGTGTGGTGCTGGCACCAGTGTTGCGCTACGTGGCGATCTTGTCCAGTCCGGTCTTCAGGGCAGCGGCGGCCGCCAAGGCCTCGACCTCGTCGAGGAGATTCCCGAAATGCCCGAAGACCCACTGAGGTTTTCTCAATGAAGATCACTTCCAGTGCCCGTTGAGCACGAGAGCTGCGCGGGCGACATCGCCAATCCGGCTCGGGCTGAGCGCATGCCCGCGGTGCCAGCGAACCGAGCACGCAGGGGCCGCCTCACTTGCTCATCGAACCCACACGTTTGACGGTTCGGAGGATCGGCGCGCTGTCGATGTCGCGGATGCCGGGAAGGGCGGCGACCCTGTTCGCGATGTAGTCGTAGAGGGCGTAAACGTCCGGGCAGTGGACTGAGGCGAGCAGGTTGGTCGGGCCGGTGGTGGCGGCCGCAAAGGCGATCTCAGGGTGTTGGGCAAGTGCCTGTCCGACAGCGTCCAGTTTGGGGGGAGCGACGGAGATCCACAGGAGCGCCGGGCTGGCGTAACCGAGGAGCCGGTCGTCGACGTCGATGTCAAAGTACAGCGCTCCGCTCGCACGTAGGGACGCGATCCTGCGGCGGACGGTCGCTTCGTGCCATCCAGTGGCCGCTGCGAGTGCCACATGGGTGGCGCGACCGTCATATGCCAGCTCGCCCAGCAGTGCGCGGTCGCCCTCGTCCAGCTCGATCGGCTCGGGCTCCGTACCGAGTGCGGCGAGCGACGGTGCGAGTTGGGCGGCCTGCTGTTCTGTCAGGGCCGAGGCGACCGCTTGCCAACCGGTCGGGCCGCCTTGGAAGGTGTGGATGAAGCAGTGCGCCCTGATTGCGGTCACTGGGCGAGTCGCAGGGAGCTTCTTCAGAAAGAGCGCGTCGCGATTCCGCTCGCTGCCGGTGTGGACATTGCAAACGACCTCGGTGCCACCCGAGGCCAGGCGGACCCAGTGCGTGTCGTCACGCTTGGCAAGCGCCTCGGCGATGGCACTCGAGGCACCCGGTGCGCACTGCAGGCGGATGACCCATTCGACGTGTCCGAGACGGCGAGCATCAAGGCGGCCGAGCACGCGTAGCGCGCCGGTCTGACGCAGCCGGCGGTAGCGGCGGGCGATCGTCTGGTCGGACACGCCGAGCACGTCGGCGATCTGGTTGAACGACGCTCGGCCGTCTATGTGCAGGGCATGAACAAGCTGGTGGTCGAGTGAATCCATGCACGATCACCCTACGCGTGTCGAAAAGCGGCGCAGCTCTGTGGCTGCCTGGAACGACCGAGTTGCCTGATCAATCGTGGACGTAGCCCCTCCGCCTTGCGATGTTCCACCCGATTTGAGGAGCAAGCCATGTCCGACCTTCCGCTGACCTGCCGCGAAGTCCGGCTCGTCGCACACCCCGACGGCCTGCCCGGCCGCCAGCACCTGGAGATCGCTGAGATCCCGCTGCCGGACCCGGGCGCCGATCGGGTGCTGATCCGAAATCGCTTCTTCCGCGTCTCGGCCTCGCTTCGCATGATGATCAGTCAGAGCGCCCCGGCCGTGGAGGGCGTGCCGTTTCCCCCGCTGCGCCCGGGCGACACACTGGCCGACGAGGCTGTTGGCGAGGTCGTCGTGGCACCAGTCGACAGCGGGCTGTGTCCCGGCGACCTGGTCTCACACTTCCTGGGGTGGCGCGAGTACGCGGTCGTGGCCGCGGCGGCCTGCACACGACTGGACGGAGGGCTGCCGGACCCAGTCGCATACCTGGGACACGGGGGGACGGCTTACGCGGCACTGACCCGGGGGGTACACCTCCGGCCCGGCGACACCGTGTTCGTCTCGGCCGGTGGCAGCGCCATCGGCTCGATGGCCGGGCAGATCGCCCGCCTGCTGGGCGCCGGCCGGGTGATCGGCAGCACCGGCTCGTGGAGCAAGGCCGAACGGCTGGTCCGGGAACTCGGCTACGACGCGGCGGTGGTCCGCGGCACCAACGAACCGATGGTCGAGCAGCTGGCCAAGGCCGCGCCCGGCGGTATCGATGTCTTCCTGGACAATGTCGGCGGTGACCAGCTGCGCGCGGCGGTGACGACTGCCCGTGAGGGGGCACGGTTCGTCCTGGTTGGAGCTCTGTCGGGGCAGCTGGCAGCACGCGGTACCGGTAGGACGGCCCCGGTGGAGCTGGACTCCTTCCAGCTCCTCATGAAGAAGATCACCATGCGCGGCTACAGCGCGGACGACAACTCCGAGGTGCATGCGGAGTGGATCCAGCGATTCGGCGACTGGCTGCGCTCCGGCGATATCACCTTCCCCCATGTACGTGTTACCGGCATCGCCCATGCTCCCGACGCATTGCTCGAGGTCATCGAAGGACGCCACCTGGGAGCCGTCATCGTCGAGCTCTAGCCTCGCGTTCTCAAGAGGCGGACTGTCCGGTTCTTGATCGAAAACGCGAGAAGTGTTCTTGAACCGTCTTGAACTGCAACGAAAACCAAGGGAGCTTCCGAGATGGCCGACGATATCCGTGAACCTGTGATGCTGCCGCCCGGAGAGGGCGGTCGCTTCCACGTGCCGGGCCCGTACGTGATCAAGCTCGCGGGCGAACAGACCGCCGGATCATTGGCGGTGCTTGAGTCCACCTTCCCCCCGGGGCAAGGCGCTCCACTCCATCGCCACTGCGGCCATGACGAAACGTTCTACGTGGTGAGCGGCCGGTTCCGCTTCCAGTGCGGGGACCGGGTCGCCGAGGAGGGTCCGGGTGGGTTCTTCCACGTGCCGCGCACCTACCCACATGCGTTTACGAGCGTCGGCGACGAGCCGAGCACAATCCTCGTGATGCTCACACCAGCCGGCTTCGAGAGGTTCTTCATCGAGGCCGCCCGTCTGTCGGCGTCCGGCCGCCCGGATCGGATCGCCATGCAGTCGATCCTGGCAAAGTACGACCAGGAACTGCTCTGACGGGGCGCTTTGTCCCCGGCTTCGGGGTCAGGTTCCGCGCCAGGTTGGGGCGGCTTCGCCGCCGACGTCAGCAGCCGCTGCCGGGAACACCAATGAGGAAGTTTCGTCTTGAAATTACTAGTTACGGAGCTGGTGTGGGTGGTGACTGAGGTTTTCTCAGCGAAATGATCTCCGCGAAGCGGGCTGATCGGCGCATGTCCGGGTGGACCGGGCCGGGCGGATGTGTGCGGCGCCTGCGCTGAGCAGTTGGCGGGCGCGGTCGGCGTGGGCTGCGGCCTGGGCGGTGGTGAGCAGGTCGGTGTCCACGTGGCGTCGCCTCCGTCCGGGCACGCAAAAACCCCCGACCTGTGGGCGGGGGTTGGCTATAGACACACGTGTGCTGCTGGCACCAGTGTTGCGCTACTTGCCGATCTTGTCCAGCGCTGGCGAGAAGCGTTGCCCCTCCCTTACCGGCACGAGCTTGCCGGTAAAAGGATCAGCGATGTAGCCCTGCTGCCCTGCAGAGAGCGGCATCACTCGGCCGTCTGGGCGTACGAACCCCAGAGGGAGGTAGCGCCCTGTCTTGGGGTCCGCCTCATAGGCCAGCGGCCAGCCGGCCGCTGCGGCCTCGGTTGCGGTGGGCTCGGTATCCGTCGGGGTTGAGGCAACGACGGGAGCGGCGCCTGCTGCCATCCATAAGACAGCGGTCGTAGCCGCGATGTGATGCAGGAACTTCATGAGGACCTCGCGTCAGCGCTGGGAAATGCCCCTAAGCATAGGGGGGGCAAACCCGTTGGCCGCGCAACGACCGAAAGGGGCCGCCGCAACCAATAATGTCCGAAAGTGATGATGTGATCACCTTACGTATGGCAAGTGCCGCAGGTAAGTTTCGATCGCCGTGACGACCGTGAGGGACACGGTTCGAGAGGTGGGGGTTTCCAGTGAAGTTACGTGGAATGGCAGTTGTGGTAAGCGCCTTGGTCGCCGGAGGTCTCCTCTCGGGTACCGCGCAGGCGTCGGTGGCGGACACGCCTGCTACTGCGGAGCCGTTGACCTGGATTGGGCAGCCAGTGCCCAGCGAGTCCGCGCCGGCGGGGAAGGTGGCTCACTACCAGGCCGACCCCACGAAGGGCACCATCGAGTTCCTCGGCTTCGTCGACCCCGAGCCCGAGATCACGCCAACGATCGTGCAGCACAATCCCCCGCAGTCCGGAGACTGTGTCCTCTCCCCGTGGAGCACTCCGTATGCCGCCTACGGCTTCCGTGGAGCGGGCACGATGAACGGGTCCTGGGACAACCGGAAGCGGATCACCGGAGGCACGGAGTGGTGCGCCGCCACCTACCACGCACAGAGCGGAGGCCCCAGCTTCAACACTCCCATCCTCGCTACTGGCGGCTACATCGACTTCACTTCTGCCGCCGTGATCACACAGGTCCGCATCTGACCTCGCGCCCCGGGGCGCGCCGGGATTGCCCTTGTGCGCCGAAGTGCTGATTCCGCCGAGTCTTCGCCGCCCCTCCGGGCATACCCGCAGCCCCTGGGCGCGTGCCGCAATGGTGCGTGCCCAGGGGCCGTTCTCCCGCGCGGGGTTGCGGGGCGGCGCGGTTACTCCTGCTCGAAGGTGATGGCGGCGGTGTTCCCGGCGGTGTCCATGCTGAGGGACGCCGTGCCGAGTTCGAGGTTCTCGATCTGCATGTCGTTCTTGGCGAGCATGGCGGGCAGCTTGGTCTTGATCCAGTTGCGGACCTTGGCGTTGTCGATGTCGAGGTCGGCGGCGGTGATGCAGTCGGTGAAGAGGGCGACCTGACCGGCGCTGTTGCCCTTGGGGATGCCGGCGGCGTTGCAGGAGAGGCTGAGGACCCGGCGGTTGGTGTCGGTGATGGCGTTGGCGGTGAAGGAGGTGGCGCCCTTCGTCTCGCCGAACCAGTTGAGGGTGGGCGGCAGGCCGGGGATGGTCTCCTTCGTGCCCTTCTTTACCCAGGTGGCACCGTGGCCGGTCATCGTGCTGACCCAGCTTGCTACGTCGCCGCCGGGGGCGGGGGCGTCGGGCGTGGGGGGCTTGGATGCGGTGGGTTTCGGGGCCGTGGTGGTCGGCGCGGTGGTGGGCGTGCTCTTGTCGTCGTCGTTCTTCGGCGTGTAGGTGTTCACGGCGGTCGGCTCCGGTGACGCGGTGGCGGCCGGGGCGTTCTTGGTGTCTCCGCGGTCGGCGATTACGCCGATGAGGCCGATGAGGAAGAGGAGGCCGAAGGCTCCGAGGCAGCCGAACCCGACGATCTTGCCCGCGCGCTTCTTCGGCGGTTGGGGCGTGGGCGCTCCGGGCGTGGGCGGGCCGCCGTGCCATCCGGGCTGTTGGGGCTGGTGCGGGTACTGCTGGCTCACTACTCCCCCTGAGACGGTTCTGTGTGCTTCCCGTGTATGACTGGTGATGAAAGCGTGCAGTTGCATTGAAGTGGTGGAGGTCACTTTGTGACCAAGGTCGCCGGTACAGAACGGGCGAGGCCCCGTCCTGGGTGGGCGGGGCCTCGTCGGATCCGTGCAGCGCCGCAGCCAACAGCGCGGATGGGATGGCGTCAAAGGTACGGCGTAGCACTGACACCGGCAGGGGTTACACGTACGCGGACAGGTCCCGGGCCGTCTCCTCGTCGACCCCGTCTTCAGGGTGTCAGGCGTGCTTCGGGGCCCAGCGGCCGCCGTCGAGGTCGTTGAGCTCGTCGAGGTACGCGTCGGCCGCGGCGCCCATGTTCTCGGCGAGCCGGTGCTGGCCGGCGTCCTGCAGCTTGTGCTGGGCGTTCCGGGCGGCGGTGATGTCCTCCTGGATCTCCTGGCGGGTCTCGGCGGGGGTCTGGGTGACGCGGAAGTGGCGACTGGCAGACATGGGCTCGGTTCCTCTCGATGTGGTGGTCCGGGCTGTCCGGCTCCCCTCGACTCCGCCCGCAGCCGGGGCGGACGGAGCGGGCAGCCGTCCGCGGTTGGCGGTTGGCGAATGGGGCGTGGTGGGTCATGGGCGTACTGCGGCCGGCGTGAGGGCGTCGCGGATGCGCTGGGCGCGGGCCTGGCCGATGCCGTACCCGGCTTTCAGCGCGCGTACTCCGGGTACCTGGGTGCCGTACTCGGTACGGGCCCGCGCGATCAGCGGGTCCGGGTCGGGTACGTCGCGGTCGCCCTCGGGTACCTCCTCGTCGGGTACCTCGGGTACGGGTACCTGCTGCTCGTCGGGTAGAGGTACCTCGGCGTGCGCGATGGAGCGGGTACGGGTACCTGCGGCGGCGGGTACGGGTACCTCGGGATGTACCTGCGCGGGGTTCCCCGGGTCAGCGGCGGGTGCCTGCTCGTGCACGGGCGCGGGCTCCTTGGGGGCCGCACCCGGTGCGGGCCGCCCGGGTACGGGTACCTCGGAAGCCGGCGGCGCCGGGTTGCCCGCGCCGATGGCTACCCGGGCCTGCGTCTCCGAGACGGGTACCCCGTACCCCGTGCACAGGGCGGCGAGCTCGGCTGGGGTGACGTCCGGGTGCGCCGCCCGCACCTGCCGCACCGTGGTCAGTGGGTCGAGACGGCGCAGCACGGCCCCCGTCACGCCGAGCGGGGTCTGCGGGTACGGGGTACCGGGTACAGGGGTACCCGCCCACGGGGAGTCCAGGACGATGGTGGCGAGCTGGCCGGAGGTACGCCGGGCGGCGAGCTGCTGGAGCAGCCGGTGCCGCTGCTCGCCATCGGTCCCGGCCCCGGATCGGGCGACGGCGGCCGCGAGACGGCGGCGACGGTACGGGGCGAGGAGCCCGCCTGGGCGGAGTTCGAGGAGCGCGGCCAGGCGCACGGCGCGGGCGGTCGCCCGGTCGCGGCTGATCTGGTCCGCGGTCCGGTCCCGGGCCGTGAGTCCGAGCCGGGACAGCAGCCGCTCGCGTAACTCCCGGCCGATGACCGCGGGCAGCCCGGTGGACAGAGCGCCGGGGCGCGCCACGCGGATCTCCAGGCCCATGGCGAGGTGCCAGAGAAGGCCGGCCGCCACGGGGCCGAAGCACGCGCGGACGGTGCCGCCGAGCAGCCCGGATTCGGAGTAGGCCGGGACGATCTGCACGCCGGTGATGCACCAGACGAGCACGCCGGGCACGCCCGCGGTGCCGGCGGCGCCGCCGGTGGCGGTCGCGGCCTTCGTGGCACGGGCCATGACGGCGCAGGCGAGGAGCGCGAGCTCCCCGGCGGCGAACATGACGATGCGTTCGGTGGTGTCGGTCATGCCGAGGTGGTGCTCGGCGAACATCCAGCTCGTGTCTGCGCTGTACGCGGTACAGACGGCGGCGCTGAGCCCGGCGACGACGACGGAACCGGGCGGGAAGGTGAGCTTGCAGATTGCGCGCGCGACCTGCCGCACGGCGCGGGCGGTGAGCCAGATGGCTGTGATGGCGGCGGCCACGGCGAGCGCGGTGATGCCCGTGGCCGGCCACGGGTGGGTGACCGCCCAGGTGAGCGGATCTTGAGGCACGGTGCTCCTCCAGGAGCGGGAAGAGGTGGCCGGGCCCGCAGCGGACGGGCCCGGCGGGGCAAGTCAGCCGAGACCGGGGCAGCGGTTGCTGTGGGCCCGGCGCAGGGCCTCGGCGGACTCGTAGTCGCGGAGATCCTGCGCGCGCGCCGCGTGCCGGTCGCGGCCAAGGACGACGCGGCCGTCGTGGACCCGCCGCTGCGCCTCGGGCGCGGTGGTGTGGCCGGCCTTCGCGCGGAGCAACCGGGCGTAGTCGCCGCGGGTGATAGCCCGGCCGTCGTCGGTGCGGGGCATGTGCCGGAGGAGGAGCTGCAGCGCGGCGGTGGTCCGTGCGGTGCCGAGGCCGTGCTGCTCGGTGGCGTAGCGGGAGGCGTACGCGAGGCGGGTGACCTCGCGCATGCTCATGTCGGGGTTCGTGGTGGCGAGCTTCTCGGCGATGCGGTCCATGAGGTCGCGGGTGGGGGCGTCCAGGGCGGTCCGGGCGCGGCGGAGGGCCTCGTCGGCGTCGGAGCTGGGCGGGGCTGCCAGTGCGGCAGTGGCGCGGATACGATCGCGCATAGGTCATTCCTCCTGGTGGATCAGGTGGGGTGACTGGCCCCGGCCAATGGCGTTGCGAGCGCCGGCCGGGGCCGCTTTCCGTTGCAGGCCCCACCGTAGGGAACCTGCTTTACAGTGTCAATGAGGTTAGGGCAGGATGACGCCTATGCCGGACAAGAAGGAGCCGGGACCGGACGAGGGAGAGCTGGTGAACCTGTCGCAGTTGGCTGCGGAGCTCGGTGTCACACGCCAGTGGCTGCACACTCTGCGGACCAAAGACCCTGCCTTTCCTCAGTCGCGCCGACGACCGGGCAGCACGCGGGAGTTCTGGGACCTAGGCGAGGCCCGCGCCTACTACGAGGCGCGGGAGCTCCGGCCCGGCGAACGGACCGACCTCAAGCCGCCGGCCGAACGGTAGCCCGGCTGCGCCCCACCCGGAAAGGTGGGGCGCAGCCGGGTCCGGCGCCTACGGCCGGGCGGCGGTCAGGCGGTCCTCGGCGGCCGCCGCGTAGGTAGCCGACTGTTCGATACCGATGAAGCGCCGGCCTTCCAGCAGGGCGGCCACGCCGGTGGTGCCGGATCCGGCGAACGGGTCCAGCACGTACCCGCCCTCCGGGGCGATGCGTACCAGCTGGCGCATCACGTCGACCGGCTTCTGCGTGATGTGGACGCGGACCTTGCCCCGTGGCTGGGATCCTTCCAGCCAGCCGGGCAGGTAGATCGTCGGGGCGTGCCGCAGGGGATCACCGCGGGATCCCCACAGGACGTATTCGCACTCGCGGCGGAAGCCGTTCTTCACCGGTCTGCTGATCGGTTTTCGCCAGGGGATGATGCCGCGCCAGGTCCATCCGGCGGCCTGGAGCGCGTCGCTGGTCGCGGGGAGCTGCGCCCAGTCCGTGAAGACGAGCGCGCTGCCGCCGGGCCGGGTGAGGCGGTAGGCGTCGGCGAGGACCAGGCCGAGCCAGTGCGTGTAGCCGCGCTGGTCTCGGGTGTCGCCGTCGAAGTCGGCCAGGTCGTGCCGCGCGTCCCCGCTGACGTACTTGTCTCGTGCGCCCTGGCTGCGGCGTTCGGCGTTGGTCCGCCCGCCGCTGTTGTACGGCGGGTCGCAGATCACGGCGTCCACGAGGTCGGTCAAGGTCGGCAGCACCGTGAGCGCGTCGCCCTGACGCATAGTCCAATCGGACATTTGAGCCTCCTATGCATGATTGGGACATCGCCGATGATGCACAGGAACACGCGTTCGAATCCAGGTCTATATGGACGCTTTCACGCAGCAGCCTGCCGGGCCTTCTCCGCCCGCGCCGCCACCAGGAGCGCCGTGCGGGCGAGGGCCGGCATCACCTGGGCGCGGTGCGCGAGGTACTCATCCGGCAAGAGCCGACGGCCGCACGCCTCACAGGAGATGTGCAGCTCGTCTTCCCGCTCCACCAGGGCGAACGCGGCGCATCTGGGGCAGGGGGCGTCTTTCGAGGTACGGCGCGCGGTGGTGTGGGTGATCCGCCGTATCCGGCCCACCAGGTCCTCGACCTGGGTGTACATCTCGGCAGCCCACGGCCGGGTCGCCGCGTACGGGAGGTACCCGGACAGCCACGTGCACCAGGCGGTGATGCCCGTGCCGGCCCGCGGCCAGGCGTCCGTGCACCGGTCGATCCGCACAGTGCCGTGGGCGTCACGGCGCACGGCCGGGGCCTCCGACGCGATGTACCGCGCCCACCCGGCGAGCAGCGCGCCGACGGGGACCCCGCCGGTCTGGTCGCCGTGCGGGTCCTCGACCGGAACGGCGTGCCCCGGGCCGAGAAGGTCCAGGACCCGGAGGTCGACGGGGAGCGGAGAGTGCGCGCGACCGCTCCCGCCGCGCTGCGCCGGGCCGATCTCCGGGCGCAGGCAGACCTGCAGGAGCGCGGCCAGGCGGGGCAAGGTGCGCAGCCAGGTATGCAGCCGATACGTGCACGCCTCGCACAGGTACCGGTCGTCAGGTGCGGTGTGCTGGCAGATCAGGCAGGCGGTGGTCACCGTGTCCTCCTGGGTGGTGCGAGTGTGGGGGCCGCCCCGGGACGGGCGGGGCGGCCGGGCGGGGCGGGGTCAGGTGGTGGGCTGGGTGCGTGCGCGGTGTGCGGCGGCACGGTCGCGGTGGACGCGCCCGTCGGGGAGGCGGCTGCCGCGCGGGGTGTAGCACCAGGCGCCGGGGACGCTTCCGCAGCGGGGGCAGGTGATCATGAGGGCGGGGTGGTGGACGGTGGGCTCGCGCATCAGCTGGTCTCCTCGGTGGTGGGCTGGCCGCCGCCGAGGGCGGCCCGGATGCGGTCGGCCACGGACGGCGCGGTGGGCTGCTGCGCCTCGTCGGCCATGCGGCGAAGCTCGTTCGCGGCGGCGTGCACGTCGCGCATGTGGTCGTCGGTCAGGTCGCGCAGCGTCTCGGACTCGTCCAGGGCGTCGGCGGCTTCGCGCAGGATCGCGGCCCGGTCGGCGGGGCCGCGGTCGTCGCGATGGTGAGGTCGGCGTACAGGGCCGCGAATCGGGCCGCCTCGTCCAGCCACTCGGCGAGGGCGAGGCCGGTCGCGGGGTTCATCAGGGTGATGTGTGCGGCGTCCTCCTCCGTGTATACGTGGGCAATCGGGTTGCACTCCTCGGTGTGAGGCCGCTCCGGGCTGAGCACACCGGCAGCGTCGCCCACGGTGATGAAGCCCCGGTGGTCAAGGTCTCGCCAGAGCGCCCAGGGGCCCTCGGTAGCGCTCCCGGCGGTAGTCCGCAGGGAAGCTGCGGCGGCACGGAGGTCGTCGGTGGGTGTGGGTGTGGTGGTCACGACTGCGGCTCCAGGGGCGTGGTGGGCGGTTCGTCGAGGGCGGTGAGGGTGGGGCAGGGCCAGGCCCCGCACCCGGCGGTGCAAGACGCCCCGGCCTCGGTGGTTCCGGCGTAGGCGTCGCGGTGCATCTGCCGCATGCGGGCGATGGCGGCCTCGGCCTGCTCGGCACGCCGTTCGGCTGCCGTCGCGCGGTCGTGGAGGGCGGCGTCCCAGCGCGTGCGCGCCTCCAGTTCAAGGACACGGTTCCCGTCTCGCTCGGCGCGGTCGCGCCATCCCTCGGCCTGCTCGGCGAGCTGGGCAACGGAGATACCGGCGCCGGCCACGCGGCGCAGGTGCTCGGCGAAGTCGGCGCTGCTGGGCAGTGCGGTGGCGAGGATGCGTCCGGCTTGGACGGCGGGGAGTTCGGCGGCCATGGCGGCGCGGTCGGCCTTGCGGTCACGGCGGGCGGCGAGCCATGCGAGGCGGTACCGGTTGGCGTGGTGCTCGGCGGCGCGCAGCTCCTCGCGGTGCGCGCGACGCTGGGCGAACGCCTCGCGGACGGCCTGGTTGATGCCGTCGTGCATCGCCTGTACGTCGCGGGCCAGGCGATCGCGGACGGCCTCGGCCTGCTCGGCGCGGTGACGCATCGTGGTAGTGCGCCGAGCCAGCAGACGCTTCGTCTCGGCGGTGACCGTGTCGGCCGTCTCCGCGTCCTGCTCGGCCTCGCGGATCGCGTCGTGCGCGGCGTCGAGCTGGGCGGCCTGGCGCTCAGCCTGCGTCATGGTGTCCGTGACGATGAAGTCGCCGCGGAACCCGGTGCCGCACGTGTCGCAGACGACGCCGAGCCCGCACGGGTACTTCTGGCCGGTCGGGTGGTCGGGCACGGCGGTCGGGGCGTCGGGGGCGGTGATGTCGAGGGCCGCCAGTACGGCGGCCAGGATGGTGCCCGGGTCGGCGCCCGGTTCCCCGGCTGCGCCCTCGATGGCGTGCCATGCCCGGTGGTGTTCGGCCTCGGTGAGGGTGCGGCGGGCGGCGGGGCGTTCGATGCGGGAGTCGGGGTATCCGGCCTGGAGGACCTCGATGGTGCGGGCGGCGCTGCACAGGCCCCATTCCGGGTCGTCCATGACGATGGCCCGGCCGCCTGGGAACTCGGCACCTTCCAGTACCAGGCCGTGGCGGAGGTGGAGGCGGAAGCCGCGGGCGTAGGTGTTCATCGGTTCGGTGTCTCCTTGCGACGAAGGCGGATCGGGTGGCGGGTGGGGCGGTAGCTGTGGGCAGGGCAGAAGTCCGGGCCGCGGATGTCCCATCCGGCGTGCTCGGCGACCGCGTAGGCGTCGGCCACGGTGCTGGCCCCGGTATGGAGCACGGCGGCGCAGGTGCCGTACGGGACGGAGCGCTCGCAGCGCACGACGATTCCGATTCTCACGGCTCGGTTCCTTCCTGCTGGGCGCGGCGGTTGCGACGCCAGCGGGTGACCGTGCGCGGAGAGACCCGGGTGATGCGGGCGACCTCGGAGGCCGGCAACCCCCGGTCGGTCAGCACCAAACCGAGCAGCACGCGTTCGCGGCGGGTCATGCCGGGCAGCAGTTCCCGGACGGCGGCCGCGGTCTCCACGTCGTCGAGGTCCGCGGTGGTCCACTCGTTGTGGTCGAAGTCCCGGTGGTGCCGCCACCGTTCGCAGTGGGTCCAGCACAGACGCCCCCGGCCGATCGGACGGGCGCAGCCCGGTACGCGGCACTGCGCGGCCGCGGTCACGGCCGTACTCCAGGGTTCTGGCGCTGTGCCCGGCTGTTGCTGCGCCTGGGCAACGGCGGGGCGGTGCAGGTGGCGTGGTGCGGCATTGCCCGCCACTCGCCCGGCCTCGGTTCCGGGTGGGCCCGGGTGAGGCTCCGTACGTACAGCTGGCCGTCCGCGCCGTTGGTGACGGCGAGGTTGCCGTCGGCGGTAGGTGCGGCGTCGACGGGCTGGCGCCGGCCGTTCGCCGTGGTGAGTGCCCAGCAGATCGGGGCGCGGCAGCGACGGCATGCGGTGACGTGATGGGCGGCGGGCTTCATGCCGGGGCTCCTTCGGTGTCGAGCGCGGCGAGGTGCGGGAGGACGAGGGCGTGGCCGTAGAGGTAGGTCGCGCCGGACCGGCCGTGTTCGGCGATGGCCTGACGGACGAGCTGGGGGGTGGCGGCCGCGCGCAGCTGCTCCCGTTCAGCCCGGGGCAGAGCCGGCCACGTCCCACCGGCCGGGGCCGGAAGAGCTGTCGGGCCCGGCCGCGGGGCCGCTGGGGCCGGCGGGGTTGCCGGGGGCCGGGGTGGCTGTGCGGGCGGCACGGGCTGCTGCGGCCGGTCCGCGGGCTGTTGCTGCGCCCGGACGGCTTCCTCCTGGAGGCGGTGCATGGCGTTGTCGTGGCAGACGGGGCACGGGGCGCCGGTGTGCCAGGTGGTTCCGGACTCGCAGGATGGGAGCCCACAGCCGCGGCGGACCAGGCCCGCGCCGAGGATCCACCGGCCCACGTCACCGCGACGGGGCGCCTCGGTGGACGCCCAGCGCGCCGTCAACCGGGCGGTCAGCCGCTCAGTACCGGCACCCTGCGACAACTGGCGGCCGATCTCGTGAGCGATACGGCGCAGCACGTACGGCCGGATGCCGGGCAGCTCATGGCGTACCGGCTCGAGGACGTGCCAGACCCGAGGCGAGAGCTGCAGCCCGGGGCCGGTGTAACCCGAATCCGTGCCGCCGCCGTTGTTGCTGCGCTTTTCGTCTTGACCCGCACCCCGGAACGTCGCCGGGGCCGAGACCGGGTTTTCCACAGGGCGGACGGTCTTACTACCGGTACCTCGCCTACGGCGGATCCCAGAACCGGCCTGCGCGACAACGTCAGGAGTAAGGCTGGTGTCTTCCCTAGACGCGAGGGACCCGTCGTGATTGTCCGGGGCCACCCCGTCATGGTTGTCCGCACCGGGCTGCCCGGTCGTAGGGGCGAGGTGCAGCGGGTGGGTGTTGACGGTGACGGCGTGACGGCCGCGCTGCCCGCCGCGGCGGTCGAGGGTGAGCCAGCCCAGGGCATCGAGCTCGTTCAGGAGCCGGTAGCCGGTCTTCTGGCTGAGCGGCTGCCCGGCGTTCTTGCCGGTGTGGTGGAACAGCTCTCCGGCGAGCTCGGCGCCGGTGACAGGCAGGCCCTTAGCGGTAGCCCGGGCCAGATGGAGGTAGGCGCGCAGGCGGCGAGGTGTCAGGGCCTCGGCCACACGCACGGGGACTTCGAGAGCCGCCTCGGTACGGGGGACCAGGCGGGCGTAGCGCTTCGCTGAGCGGCCGCGGCCGCCGGTGTGGGTGCGCTGCTTGGTGTGCAGCCACGGCTCGGCGCCGTCGGGGCCGGGCCGGTTCAGGTGGGTCAGGCCACGTTCCACGGCGGAAGGCGATATGCCGCAGGCGGTGGCGAGTTCAGCGACGGACGCCGTGCACGGGTCGGTGTCCAGGGACGCCCCGGGGAATGAGCGGCGGGCGTCCAGGGCCGCGACCTTCGCGTACACGGTGACGGCCTCGTCGTTGAAGTGGGCGCCGACAAAAAGCGCTTCGGGGATCCACACGGTCTGCTCGCTGCGCCGGCGCGGCCGGTTGAAGCGCACGCCACCGGCCCCGCCGCGGGTGCGGCGGGGCTCGGTGGCAGCGAGCAGACCAGCAGACATCAGGCCGACGGCTCCGAAGGCGTCGTGTGCGTGCTCTGCTGTGCGGCAGCCCGGGCAATGGCGAGTTCGCGTTCCCGGGCCCGGCGCGGCTCCAGGAGCACGAAGTTCACGGCGCGTTGGGCGAGAAGGCCGTAGGCGAACGCGGCATCGGCCAGGCCCGCGGCGGCGTCGCCCGCGCGGAACATCTCGCCGGCCTCGTGGTCGGTGACGTAGTCCCGGCCGGCCACGTCCTCGGCGTAGTCGGCGGCCGCCATGCAGTCCCGGACCGTCTTGTACGCGGCGTCGAGGGCGGGCCCCTCCGCGTAGGTGTCGAGGCCGGGTATGTGCAGCCGGTGAGGCACCGGGGCCCCGGTGCCGTCGGTGTTGAACTCGACCACGGCCGGAGTGTGGCCGTTCTGGACTGTGGCGATCGTCCAGGCCGCGCCGGACGCGTACAGGAGGGCCGCGTCCTCGTAGCGGTGGTGCATGTCGGCCGTGGCCTGGCGGTACAGGGTGCCGAGGTCGAACACGGCCTTCTCGTGCGGGGCCGTGCGCCGCGTGCGGTAGTAGCTGTCGCCGGTCCGGCCGGACTGTCCGCGCAGGGCGACGCGGCCGGGGTGCAGCTTCCGGCGGTCCAGGTTCACCGTCTGCTCGGCGACCTGGGCGGCGCGGTGGGCGGTCCGGTACTCGTGGGCGGTCTCGTACAGGGCGTACACGCTGTCGAACAGGGTGTCGGTCCAGTGCGGGATCCTCGGGTCAGGCATGGTCGGTCCGTTCCGTGGTGGGTCGGGCGGGGTGGAGGGTGCGCAGGCGCGGCATGGCGTGGGCCGGGATGCTCGGCTGCAGGACCGCGTCCTCGTACCGGGCGGGGCCAGTGCGCTGCATCCAGCCGCGGGTCTCGAGGGCCCGCAGCGCGACGACGACCTGTCCGGCGGACAAGCCGGTCGCGGCCGCGATGCGGTGCAGGCCGGGCTGCTCCGGCAGGCGGCCGGTCCGCGAGTTACCGAACGAGGCCAGGATGAGCGCGACGAGCCGGGTGTGCGGGTTCATCCCGGACTCGCGGATCGCGGCGTCGTACAGGGGCCGGAACCGCTCACCGCGGCCCAGGACGGCCGGGGCCAGGAGCTCGGCGTGCCGGGCGGCCGCCCGCTGTCGGGCGGACGTGTTCGCCGCGAGGTCGGCCGGGGACGGGCGCCGGGGCGGGGCGGTGGTCATGACGGCGGCTCCTGTTCTGCGGGTGGTTCGGGTGTGTCAGGGGGCTGGTGGATATAGGCGCCGGGCGGCCAGCCGGGGCCCGGCGCGGGCTCCGGCCGGCCCGCCCACGCGGCGGGAGTGTGCCGGTCGCACTTCCAACCGGTCACGTACCGGCGGGCGTAGGCGAGGCCGTGCACCGGATCGATGTCCGAGCACGGCCTCGGCCGCCTGCGTCTACGGCTGCCCGACACGGAGCTCGGCCAGGGCGATGCCGTACGCCGCGCAGAGGCCGGAGCAGTACACCCGGTCGGGCTCGCTCGACCCGTACACACCGGCCCGCGTCCACCCAGTCAGGAACGGCGCGCGCTCGTCGAGGTCGTCCGCAACGTGGCCGCACCGTTCCGTGGTGCAGGACCCCGGCGCCTCGACGAGCCGCCCGGGCGTGGGCAGGCCGTCCATGCCACCGTTCCACTGCTTCTGCGCGGAACTCGCCCGCCGAGAACCGCTGGTGGCCCTCTTCCGAGGTGCCCTGGTGGCGGCCATCAGCGCACCCCGGCCTTGTGGAGGGCGTCGGCCAGGCCAAGCAGGTTGCCGATGCGGGTCTCGTCGCAGGTGCCGCACCGGGGGCAGGCCGTCCGAAGGGTGAACCAGACCTGGCCCTCGCAGTGAGCGGTGTAGATAAGGTCGGCGCCCGGGGCAATGGTGACAACGGCCTGCAAACAGTCCTCGTCCATCACCGACACGGGCAGCCACGTACCCAGAGCGGCCGCAGCCGCCTCCCCGAACGTAGCGACCGCCCCCCGCTCCGCGTACCGGACGGCGTCCGCGTCGGCCTGGCGGTCCTGCTCCCGGATGGCCTCGTGCCGCTCGGCGATCTGTGCCGCGCACAGATCCAGAAGCGCGCCCATGTCCGTGGCGCGGGCAGGTACGTCGTGCTGAATGGTCATCATGAGTCCGTCTCCGTGCTGCGGGGGTCGTCGGTGATACGGCGGTCGGCGTGCCACGCGACCGCGAACACGGCCAGGACGAGCAGGCCGATGGCGATGAGGGCCAGGAGGGCCCAGGCCGCGGCGGTCACTCGTCGGCGTCCGGGTCGTAGGCGGTCGCGACCTCGAGCGGAGTGACGGTGTAGCCGGTGGAGAGGCGGTCGCCGTCCACGCAGATGTCGAGCTCGAGGCCGGCCGGGTCCGCGTCGTCGACGCACCACTCGAAGAACAGGGCCACGGTGTCCGGGTACTCGCGGGACACGAGCGCCTCGCAGTGCTGCTGCGCGGCCTCGGCCGTGGTGTAGAGACCAGCCACGATCGCGTCGTGCTCGGCCCGGTACACCGTGAGCCCGGCCCGTGCTTCCTCGCTGGTCTCGGCGGTGCCGTGCAGCGTGATGAGGATGCGGTCGGCGAGCGCCCGGGCGCTTCCCTGCCACGAGTGTCGAACCTGGTGATCTACGGCCTCGGTGACCTTCACCCGCATCGACACGATGGACGCGCCGGGGATGAGCCCCTGAACGGCGGCGCTGATGGCCTGCCGCGCCGCTTGGCAGCTGCGCGCCATCATGCCGCGACCTGCCCGGCGGCCGTGTCGACCAGGGTGTATGCGACGACCCGGACGCCGTTCACGGCGCCGATCGCGGAGACATAGGTGCGGGCGCTTCCGTCGCCGTTCGGGGCCTCGGTCACCGGGGCGGCGACGTGGGCGGCGAACGACCGCACAGCGGCGGCGTCCCTGCTGAAAAACCAGGTGATCAGCGGCCCGTCGTGCCATTCGGCCATCTCCACCACGACGCTGGTGGGCAGGACGGGGGTGGTACTCACCATCTGTTCGCTGACGGACAGGGCCGCCATGTAGGCGTCGCGGCGCGCCAGGTCGTTGATGATCCGGGCGCGTGACGCCTCGGCCCGGGCGGTCGGTTCATCGATGCCGGCGAGTTCCCGGGAGCCGGGGTTCCGCCCGAGGGCGATCCGCTGCCGCGCCTCGGTGTACGTCGCGGGCGGCTTGGTCAGGAGCAGCGCCCACGGGCGTTCACCGGCGGGCTGAGTCGCCGCGGCGAGCGCGGCCGCGATACGGGACTGGGTAAGGTACTGCACGGTTACCTCGATTTCTGAAGTGGTTGAGGTGCCGAGGGGTCGCACACGGACCGGCCAGTCCGGGCGGCCCCGCTTTCGTTCAGGCGCGCTGGGGGCTGCGTGAGGGCAGCGGCTTCAGATGTGCCATCGGGTGCGCGCCGATGGCCGGCGCGGAGACGGCCAAGGGGCCCGCCGTCGGTTCGTGGTGGTGCATCTGGTCGATGCGGTCCAGGTCCGCGTCCGTGAAGGTCACGGAGCGGCCGAGCTTGGAGTGCGGCAATCGGGCGATGTTCCGCCGAAGCCACCGTTCCTCGACCCGGAGGGCGTCCGCTGCTTCGGCGTACGTGTACCGGCGGCTCATGCCGACCTCATGTGGTCGGGCACTGCTGCAAGTTCGACACTGCGGCCAACCGGCGCGAAGAGGATCAGGGTGTCCACGCCGATGGCTCGGGCGATCGCATGGGCGGTCTGCTCTTGGACAGACTGCTGCGCTCCGGTGAGCAGGTTGCCGATGGTGCTCCGCGACGTACCGGACTGCTGGGCCAGCTCGCGAACGGTGACGCGGGCGCCGGTGCCGGTGCGCCCCATCAGCTCTCGCAGCAGGCCGGGTTTGACGATCTTGTACTGGGGGGCGTGAGTAGCCACATCCACCTCGTGCAGTAAGTCATTGCATTGCTTGGATGATCTGAGCATTGCATAGCTTGGACGGCGCGTCCAGTTGCTTGGATGTTGCGTGGGGATTTAGTCAAAGACTCCGTGCGCCCTGGCATGCCTCGCTTCACGGCATGGACAATCTGTCCAGCGCGCGGGATGACTGGCCCGTCGCAGCCAGGGGGGAGTCGCCATACGCCTCGCTGGTCACATGGACACCCTTGGCCCATGACATGACACACGGAGTGGCAAGATGAGCCTCATGGCTGCTGACCAGGACGCACCCCCCGGCCCCGCCGGGCGGGCCCAGCTCAGAAACCTTGTGAGAGAGCGCAAGGCCGCCCTCGGGCTCAGCTTCGAAAAGCTCGCACAGCGATGCGTCGACCCCGAGTCGGGCGAGCAGGTGATCAAGTCGTCGTGGCTCCACCGACTGGCCACCGACCTCAGCGTCCAGGCGCCAGATCTTCCCCAGCTTCGCGGCCTTGCCGTCGGCCTGCAGGTACCGCTGTACCGAGTGCAGGACGCGGCCGGCGCCGAGTTTTTCGGTATTGACACCGAGTGGTCGGCGTCGGGTGATGCGCGAGCTTTCCTTGAAGGTGCCGATCGGTTGACCCCCGAGCAGCGCGAGCAGATCCGCCGTCTCATGGATGCAATGGCCCCGCCGGAGTAGGTCGCGGGCGTACCTCGCTGGCCAGGGGCGTCATGCAAGGTAGCTTCCGCGCGCTCACCGTAGGCAAGATCGGTGCGGGGTGGCAGCATGGCTCTTCCGCCTGGGGGGCGCAAGGGCTATAGCCTGCCTATGCTCTTTGAATCGAACACACGATCGAGGAGCGGGCCACGCACTGGGGGTCAAATGGCTGACACACAAGGATCGGCGAGCGAAGGATCGGCGAGCGTTCGGTTCGAGATCGTCTCGAACACGGACATGCCCACCGAGCGCAACCTCGTACCCGTTGAACGCTGCGGTGAGCTCACCTGGTTCGTTCGTGAGGGGCACATGAGCCCGGCACTCTGCACGGAACTCAACCGCGCCCTCACCCACGTCACCCGCACCGGCCGGTGGACGCAGAACTGGGATGGCCCCGGCAAGCCGCCCCGGCACAGCTAGGCCGAGTGCACAGATCTGAGCGCGATACGGGGAGCGGGTACCCCCATTGCGGCCTCGACGGCGGCCATGATGTCGTCGTCGAGACCGCGCACCAGATGCCCGTACCGGTCCACTGTCGTCTGAATCGACTCGTGACCGAGCCGCAGTTGGATCGCGGGCAGCGGCACGTTCGCCCCGATCAACCATGCGACGTGCGTGTGCCGCAGATCATGTATGCGCGGCCGTTTCGGCAACCCCTTCGCGACCGCGGCCTTGACCGCAGGCTGCCATTTCCGGTTGTAGAAGTTCGCATGCCGCCACTCCCCACCCATCGCCGCCCGGAACACGAAATCGTCGGGGCGACGGCCAGCAACCTGCTTGCGCACGAGATCGACCTGCACGGGGGAGAGCGCGATCAGACGCCGGGCCCGCTTTGTCTTCGGCGGCCCCAGGTAGAACGCCCCGCCTGGGCTCCCCTTCTTCGCCTTCTTCCATGCGCGCTGCACGGAAGCGGTCGGCCGATCGGAGGTGAGGTTGATGTCCCTGACCTGGAGGGCAGTGGCCTCGCCCCAGCGCATGCCCGTGCTGACGAGCCAGTCCGCGAGGGCACGTGCACCAGGGTCGGTGATCTCGACGGCGATCCGCTGGTACTCGTCCCGCTCCAAGAACGTCATCTCCTCCTCGACGTGGTCATCAACGCGGGGGAGTCGGGTCTTCTTGCAGCAGTTCGTGGTGCGGAGCTGGGGCGTCGCGTCAACGGCGGCCTGCACGATGCAGAAGAGCAGCCCATGCCGATTCGCGATGCTCTTCGGGTCAGCCGGCCGCCGGAGCCAGGCGTCGGGCTTCGTCGGGTCCGGCTCGCCTTTCTCCTCGGCGCGTACCCAGTCGGCGATGTCGTCCTGGGTGAGGTTGCCGATGGTGGCCAGGTGCTCCCGACCGGCCGGGCCGGTATGCCGGAGGAGGGACAGGTGGATGCGGAGGTCGCGGTGGTAGTCCTCGCGGGTCCGCTCGTCGATGCCGGTGAGACGGTCGATGTACCGCGCGGCCCACGTCTCGAACGGGACGTCGCCAGGTATCGGGGTCTCCTCGACGAAGCCCTCGCCGCGCACCCAGCCGTGTGGCCACTGGCCACCGTGGGCCTCGACGAGATTCTTGAACTGCTTGGCGCTGTCGGAGTCGCCGAACTTCTCGCTCTGCCACTCGCCGTCCTGGCGCCACTTCACCTGGTAGGTGGTGGTGCCGTCCTTTTTGGGTCGTTCCACGATGCTCGCCATGTGGGGACGATATGGCACAGGTCCGACACCTGTGTTCCCGTGATGTTCCCAAGTTGGGGGATATGAAGAAGGGCTGACCCGTTTTCACAGGTCAGCCCTTGATCATTGAGGGTGAGTAACGGGACTCGAACCCGCGACATCCTGGACCACAACCAGGTGCTCTACCAGCTGAGCTATACCCACCATGTCCGCTCGTTTCCGACCGGCCGAGAAAAAGTGTACAGGGTCCGGGAGGGTGCTCGCGCCTCCATTGTGCGCTCGCCGCCCGGGCCCCCCGAAAGGCCCACCACCAGTGCCTTCGGCTCGAGGCCGGGGCGGATGCGCGAAGCCCCGCCGTACCGCCCGTACGCGTGCGGGGCGGGCGATACGGCGGGGTTCCGTCGAGGCGGCCTACGGCGCGGGCGGCGCGAGGCGTGTCGCGATGGCCCTGGCGTGCTCCGAGTCGGGGCCGGGCCGCGGGACGAAGATCGCCTCGCGGTAGTAGCGGAGCTCCGTGATGGAGTCGCGGATGTCCGCGAGCGCCCGGTGCGTGCCGTTCTTCTCCGGGCTGCTGAAGTACGCCTTCGGGTACCAGCGGCGCGCCAGCTCCTTGATCGAGGACACGTCGACGATCCGGTAGTGGAGGTAGCCCTCCAGCGCCGCCATGTCCCGGGCGAGGAACCCGCGGTCGGTGGAGACCGAGTTCCCGCACAGCGGGGCCTTGCCGGGCTCCTTCACATGCTCGCGGACATAGGCCAGCACCTGGGCCTCGGCGTCGGCCAGGGTGGTGCCCCGGGCCAGCTCGTCGAGGAGGCCCGAGGCGGTGTGCATCCGGCGCACCACCTCGGGCATCGTCTCCAGGGCCGCGTCCGGCGGGCGGATCACGATGTCCACCCCTTCGCCGAGCACGTTCAGCTCCGAGTCGGTGACCAGCGCGGCCACCTCGATGAGTGCGTCTTCCGTCAGCGAGAGCCCGGTCATCTCGCAGTCGATCCACACCATGCGGTCGTTCATGACCCCACCCTACGGGGCGCTCCGTTGACCCGGCAGGGTCGGGCGGCCGGGCACATAGGCGTCGGGCCCCGGCTTCCCGAGCTCCGACGCCGCCCCTATCGCCGCCGGCGCCGCCACGACGTGCGGCCCCGGCGGGGCCACCGCGACGCGACGGCCCGCCGAACCGGTCTGGGCGGGCACGATCGTCTCGATCACGTCCCCGGCCCCTTCGCCGCCACCGCCCTGCGGACGCCGGGCCCGGTACGCGGCCCGGTACGCGGCGGGGGAGGAGCCCAGCTGACGCCGGAAGTGCCCGCGCAGCGCGACCGGAGAGCGGAAGCCGCAGCGGCCCGCGACCTCGTCGACCGAGTACTCGGACGTCTCCAGCAGCCGCTGCGCCTGGAGCACCCGCTGGGTGATCAGCCACTGGAGCGGCGCGCTTCCGGTGAGCGAGCGGAACCTGCGGTCGAAGGTCCGCCTGCTCATGTAGGCGCGCGCGGCCAGCGTCTCCACGTCGAACTGCTCGTGGAGGTGCTCCAGCGCCCAGGCCACGACCTCGGCGAGCGGGTCGGAGCCGATCTCCTCAGGTAAAGACCTGTCGAGGTAGCGCTCCTGACCGCCGCTGCGCCGCGGCGGCACGACGAGCCGGCGGGCCAGTGCCCCGGCGGCCTCCGTGCCGTGGTCCGTGCGGACTATGTGGAGACAGAGGTCGATTCCGGCGGCGGTCCCGGCCGAGGTGAGCACATCGCCGTCGTCGACGAAGAGTTCGCGCGGATCGACGTGGACCGACGGGTAGCGCTTGGCCAGCGTCGGCGCGTACATCCAGTGCGTGGTGGCCGGGCGGCCGTCCAGCAGGCCGGCGGCGGCGAGCACGAACGCGCCGGTGCACAGCCCGACGATGCGGGCGCCCTCCTCATGGGCGCGGCGCAGCGCGTCCAGCGCCTCGGCGGGCGGCGGCGAGGTGATCGAACGCCAGGCGGGCACCACCACGGTGCCGGCCCTGCCGATCGCCTCCAGCCCGTAGGGCGCGGTGAGTTCGAGTCCCCCGGTGGTCCGCAGCGGCCCCTCTTCCCCGCCGCAGACGAGGAGCCGGTAGCGCGGAACTCCCGCGTCCTGTCGGTCGATTCCGAACACGGAGAGCGGGATCGAGCTCTCGAAGATGGGGCCGCCGCTGAACAGCAGCACGGCGACGACTTCCCGTCGTCGTCGGCCGCTGAGCTTCCGTACGGCCTCCGTTGCGGTGGCGGAGTCCTGGCTCATGACGCTAAGCCCCCCTCGGTGTTCGTGTCTTCCTGGTCCTTGCGGGCCTGTCGCTCCTGCACTTTTCCCCTCGGTCCTGCACGAGTCCCCGGTCTCGATACCCAAGATCGAATCTACTGCGTCCCGTGGCACCGTCGTGACAAGTTCACCAACCGGCGTTATGTCGACAAGGCAACTTGGCGGGAAGCGTTCGCTCACGAAGCGTTTCACTCAGCGGCCGCACAGGGAAGTGCGCCTCGCCTTGATGGCCCGTCCCTGTCCCGTCTTCGGCGGAGAGAATCGTACCGCGCGGTCTCTTCCTTCCTGGTGGCAAGGGGGTTGATCGGCCATTTCGGCAAGGAGGCGGCAGGGGTATGAAGTTGGCTGAAAATAGATGGTTGTGCATACGTGATTCAGTCAGTAGACCGGCGCACAACCTCGGTGCGCGGGTGCTTCTTTGCGCCCCCTGGGCAGGCCGGACGGCCGATCCCCCCGGAACGCCGGCGCGGGGCCGGCGGGCGATCGGATTCTGACCGGTGGGCCGGTATCGCTCCGTCGCCGGGCGGAGGGCTCCCGTGCGGGGCCGTGGGGCGGGTGGGGCGAGACGGGTCCGGGAGGCGGGCGGCCGTCGCGGCGGGCGCTCCGGGCGTGTTGATCCACTCCGGGCGGAGGCCGGGGTTCCGGTGCGGGCCCCCGGCGGGCCGTACGAGGCCCGGCCGCCACGGGGCGGCGCCCTCCGGGCCCCCGGTCGTCCGTGTACGGCGCAACCGGCATTGCCAGGACGGGGCCGCCTCGGGCATGCTCCCTGGAACGTCGCGCGTGCTTTGCGCGGGTCTGGGCAGTGGAGGAATGCCGCCGTACCCTTGGGGGTAAGGGGTTGGGAAGATGATTCCCGGACACCGCTACACCGCCCGCTGACGCACCTTCCCCCAGTCGCTCTCCTCACGAGGACTCTCTTCGCCGAGACACCGATGGCCGGTCACGAAATCCCCGAACCCGCCGACCGCAAGCGGGTAGCCGACCCCATGTCGGACCCGCGGACGGTCGAAGAGACACGTCATTCCTGCGATCCCGCCTTCCAGCACGGGGTCGTCGTCGGCTTCGACGGCTCCACCTCCAGCGAGCGCGCCCTCGCGTACGCCATCGGCATGGCCCGGAGATCGGGCTCCGGCCTGATCATCGTCCATGTCGCCAACCGGCTGCCGACCACCGTCTGGGCGGGCTGCGAACCGCCCGTCTTCGTCGATGTGCCCGACCACCGCACCGAGGTGCTCGGCCTGGAGCTCGCCTGCGCGGACTACCTCGCCGAGGTGCCCTGGGTGCTCGTCGAGCGGGGCGGGGACATCTGCCACGAGCTGGAGGAGGTCGGCCGGGAGTACTCGGCGGACGCCATCGTCGTCGGCTCCACGCACGGCGTCGTCGGCCGCATCTTCGGCTCCGTGGCGGGACGCCTCGCGCGGCGCGCGCAGCGGCCGGTCGTCGTCATCCCCTGAGCGTTCCCCGGCCTGCGGCGGCCGGGGACGGGCTCCCGCCCGGGGGAGGGGGCGGTTCTTGCCCCCGGACCGCGCGCCCTGCCGGCTCTCATGCCCGGCTGACCCCCGTGACAGCCCGGCCCCCTGCCCGCCTGGCGCGCCTGCCTGGCCCCCTGCCTGCCTGGCCCCCTGCCCGCCTGGCGGGCCTGCCCTCCCGGCGCGCCTGCCCGCCCGACCCGCGTGCCCGCCTGGTCCTCGTGCCCCCGGCCGGGAGCGCTTCCGGCCCCGGCGCGCTCCTGGCCCCTGTGCTCCCGGTTCCCGCGCTCCTGGGCCCCTGATCCGGGGCCTGCCCGGGGCGTCCCCGGCCCGTGCGCTGCCGTCCCGGTCCGCCGGGCCCGAGTGTTCCCCGTCACCTTCCGAATGATCGCTGTCTTTTACGGGGCGCCCGCCGACGGCCGCGGAACGCCTTCCGCCGCCGTCCGAGCGATCACCTCCCGGGCTCCGCCCCCTCCGGCCGGTCGGCCCGTTTCGGCGGGGAGGCCGGTTCGTTCGCCCGACGTGGCGTCAAGTCGACTGCGGAAACCGGCGGTCCACCGACCGGCGGTCATGGATCGCGCTCTCAGGAATGGGGCGTAACGGTCAACGGGTGGAGGGGCGGCGTGCGCCGGGGCGCTCCCGGCGCGGATCGTTCGCGCCCCGCAGGAATCCTCGGGCCGCCGGCCCCCGGGTGCGCCCCGGTGCCGACCGTCCCGCAGGCGCTTGGTATCGGTCACCCGCGCACTTGTGCGAAGGGCTGACAACCGCCGGTACGGGAACGGCCTCCGATACGGGAACAACCCGGTACGGGAAAGGCCCCGTACCCGCCGGGGAGGCGGATACGGGGCCGGTTCGGCCGGAGCTGGGGCCGGGCGGGACGGGCCCGCCCGGCGGCGTGGCTCCGTCCGACCGCTCGACGGTCCCGACGGGTCCCGACGGTCCCCGACCGGTCCCGACGGATCCCGACTGACCTCGACCGATCTCGACCGGTCCCGTCTCCTCGCGCCTACTCGACGGTGACGGACTTCGCCAGGTTGCGCGGCTTGTCGATGTCCCGGCCCATGGCCAGCGCCGTGTGGTACGCGAGGAGCTGGAGCGGGATGCCCATCAGGATCGGGTCCAGCTCGTTCTCGTTCTTCGGCACGACGATGGTGTGGTCGGCCTTGTCCTGCTCCTGGTGCGCGACGGCGAGGATGCGCCCGCTGCGGGCCTTGATCTCCTCCATCGCGGCCCGGTTCTTCTCCAGCAGGTCGTCGTCCGGCACGATCGCGACCGTCGGCATCGCGGGCTCGATCAGCGCCAGCGGCCCGTGCTTCAGCTCGGAGGCGGGGTACGCCTCCGCGTGGATGTACGAGACCTCCTTGAGCTTCAGCGACGCCTCGCGGGCGACGGGGTAGCCGCGCACCCGGCCGATGAACATCATCGACCTGGCGTCCGCGTACTCGGCCGCCAGCCGCTTGATCTCGTCCTCGTTCGCCAGGATCTCGCTGATCTGGGCGGGCAGCCTGCGCAGCCCGTCGATGATCCGCTTCCCGTCCGCGACCGACAGGTCCCGGATCCGGCCCAGGTGCAGGGCGAGCAGCGCGAACGCGACGACCGTGTTGGTGAAGCACTTGGTGGACACGACGCAGACCTCGGGCCCGGCGTGCACGTACATGCCGCCGTCGGCCTCCCGGGCGATGGCGGAGCCCACCACGTTGACGACGCCCAGCACCCGGGCGCCCTTGCGCTTCAGCTCCTGGACGGCGGCCAGCACGTCGTACGTCTCACCGGACTGGGAGACCGCGATGTACAGGGTGTCCGGGTCGACGACCGGGTTGCGGTAGCGGAACTCGGAGGCCGGCTCGGCGTCCGAGGGGATCCGGGCCAGCTCCTCGATGAGCTGCGCGCCGATCTGCCCCGCGTGGTACGAGGTGCCGCAGCCCAGGATCTTGATCCGGCGCACCCCGCGCGCCTCACGGGCGTCCAGGTTGAGCCCGCCCAGGTGCACGGTGGCGAACCGGTCGTCGATCCGGCCGCGCAGCACGCGGTCGACGGCGTCCGCCTGCTCCGAGATCTCCTTGTGCATGTACGTGTCGTGGCCGCCCATGTCGTACGACTCGGCCTCCCACTCCACGGTGGTGGGCGTGGCGGTCGTGGACGAGCCCTCCGTCGTGTACGTACGGAAGTCGTCGGCCCTCAGCGTGGCCATCTCGCCGTCGTCGAGGGTGACGACCTGGCGGGTGTGGGCGACGAGCGCGGCGACGTCGGAGGCGACGAACATCTCCTTCTCGCCGATGCCGAGGACGACCGGGGAGCCGTTGCGGGCGACCACGATCCGGTCGTTGAAGTCGGCGTGCAGCACGGCGATGCCGTACGTGCCCTCGACCGAGCGCAGCGCCTCGCGGACCTTCTCCTCCAGGCTGTCCGCCTGGGCGCGGGCGATCAGGTGGACCAGCACCTCGGTGTCGGTCTCGGAGAGGAACTCGACGCCGTCCGCGACGAGCTTCGCACGGAGCTCGGCGGCGTTGTCGATGATGCCGTTGTGGACGACGGCGACCTTGTTGTCGGCGTCCAGGTGCGGGTGCGCGTTCTCGTCGCTCGGGGCGCCGTGGGTGGCCCAGCGGGTGTGGGCTATGCCGGTGGTGCCGCTGAAGCGCTTGGGGATACGGGCCTCCAGCTCGCGGACCCGGCCCTTCGCCTTCACCATCTTCAGGGCGGCGGGCTTCCCGGCCGGCGCCTTGCCGGTGACGACGATGCCCGCGGAGTCGTAACCCCGGTACTCCAGCCGCTGCAGCCCTTCCAGCAGCAGCGGGGCCACATCGCGCTTCCCGATATATCCGACGATTCCGCACATAGAGTCTCTGCCCCTCCATCGATGTACTGGTGGTGCCCGGCCTTCGACGGGCCGGCGCTCCGGTCGCCCCGGCCGTCGCGGCCGGGCGCGGCGGCCTCGGGTTCCCCCCGGCCGCCCCGGTCGCGTCAGCCGTAGACGATGCGGCGCAACTGACGGAGCGAGAACTCCGGTGGCGCGACCGCGCGGTGCGGCAGCTCGGCCGCGATCCGCTCGAAGATCTCCGCGTTCACCAGGCCACCGGACTGCAGTTCCCGGTGGCGGCGGCGGACGAAGTCCTCGGCCGTCTCGTCGAAGTACGCCAGCACGTCGAGCACCACCCGGGCGGCCTCACCGCGCGGGAGCGCGGTGCTGCGGACCAGGTGGTCGATGAGGTCGTCATGCGACGGGCGGCGTTCGAGCACTCGTTGATATTGCGGTCGGAGGAGCGTTGGCGCAACAATTCTGCCCGATATCGGGCAGGAGTAGGTGTGATTGCGCTCTCGGGCGGGCCTGGAACCGGACAGGAGGCGGTCAGAGGCGCTTCAGCACGGCCTGCTTGGCCGCGCTGAACTCGTCGTCGGTGAGCACCCCGGCCCGGTGCAGATCGCCGAGCTCGCGGAGCCGCCGCAGCAGCACGTCGTGATCGTCGGCGGGCGGGGCGTCCGGCGAGGGGACGGGGGCCGGGGCCTTGCGCAGGGCCTGCGCGGGACCCGGCCCCTCGCCCGCGCCGCCCGTGCCGCCCGTGCCGCCCGTGCCGCCCGTGCCGCCCGTGCCGCTCGCGCCGCCCGCGCCGCCCGCCTCGCCCGCCGGGTCCGTCCCGGGGCCCGCCCCCGGCCCGGTCGCCGCCGCAGCCGCGGACGCGGCCGCGGGGATCGCCGCCGGCCCCCGGTCCGCGCGCGCCTTCGATCCCGTCGCGCCCGGCAGCCTGACCAGCACCGCCGCCGCGACCAGCACCGCCGTGTACTCCTTCTTGGACAGTCCCCACAGGTCCAGTGCGTACGGGTCGAACTCGGCCGCCGGCGCCGGTGCGGAGCTCAGACCGGGCACGCCCCGGACGAAGCGCAGATGCCCGTTCGCCAGGCCGATGGAGGGCATCCAGTGCACCTCGGTCACCTCCGAGACGGGGAAGGCGACCGGGCCGCCCGAGCTCTTGACCTCCTCGGCCTTCCAGTTCCAGGTGAGCCGGACGGTCTGCCCGTCGAACGAGGCCGTGCCGTCCCCGCCGCCCCCGGCGACCGGAACCGCGGGCCCCGGCAGCAGAAAGCCGTCCGTGGGGCCGGTCGGCACCTGCTCCAGCAGCAGGGCGTTGCGCACCTCCTCGACGAAGTACTCCGCCACTCCGCCGCGGTCCTTCTCCACCGCCAGCTGGTACGGGTCCGCGCCGTCCTTGAGCCGGCCGTTCGCGGCGCGCAGGATCGGGCAGGCCCCGTCGCGCAGCCGCAAGCGCAGCCGCCCGCCCTTGCGATGGGGTTCGAAGGAGATGCCCGCCAGCGCCCGCAGCGGGACGACGAGTTCGCCCAGCTCACGACGGAGGGGGTGCACCCCTCTCCCCTGGCCGGGCACGATCCGTACCGTCTCGCCGTCGAAGGTCCACGCGCCGTCCTGCTGGGTTATCTCCGCCATGGGCCGGATTCTCTCAGGCGCCCCGAGGGGAGCGCTCGACGCCTTGGCCGTCCGTGGGGCGAGGGACGCGCAGGGTGACGGTCCGGTCGGGCATCCGTATCGGCCGGGACATCCACAGCGCATCCACAGGGCATCCACCGGTGGGAAACGGCTGGGCGACCGGGGGCCGAGGGCGCTCCCGGGCCCGTTGCCGATCAGCGAGCGGCCGACCGCTCGCGCCCCCAGGCGGCCAGCGGCCGGAGCGCGTCGTTGAGGCGCGCGCCGTCCTCGGTCAGCGAATACTCGACGCGGGGCGGCACCTCGTCGTACGAGACGCGGCGCACGATGCCGTCCGCCTCCATCTCGCGCAGATGGGAGGTCAGCACCTTCTCGGTGACCCCCGGGAGCAGGCGGCGCAGCCGGCCGAAGCGGAGGCAGGGGTTCTCGTGGAGCGCCCAGAGGACCAGCACCTTCCACTTGCCGCCGATCACCTCCATCGCGGTGTCGATCCCGCAGATGTGTCCCTCCGGTGTGCTCGGCCGGTTCAGCGTCGTCATGCCCCACCCCTCCGACGTGCTCGCTCACCTCAGAGTAACCACCCACTCCGAAGTGCGTACTTGATCACTTCCGGCCCTGTGACCAGGCTCATGGGCATGCCACAGAACACCGCTGACGTCGTCGGCATCGAGAAAGCTCCCGTCACACTGCTGGGCCTCGGCGCGATGGGCACGGCGCTGGCCCGAGCCTGGCTCGCCGCCGGCCACCCGCTCACCGTCTGGAACCGCACCCCGGCCCGCGCCGCCGCGCTCGCCGCCGAGGGGGCGTCGGTCGCCGCCGGCGCCGCCGAGGCGGTCGCGGCGAACTCACTGGTCGTCGTCTGCCTGTTGGACGACGCCTCCGTCGACCAGGTGCTGGCCGACGCCGACCTGACCGGCAAGGACCTGGTCAACCTGACCACCAGCACCCCCGCCGAGGCGCGCGCCCGCGCCGCGTGGGCCCGCGAGCGCGGCGTCCGCTACCTGGACGGCGGGATCATGGCCGTCCCTCCGATGATCGGCGTCCCGGAAGCCGGAGGGTACGTCTTCTACAGCGGCTCGCGAGAGCTGTTCGAGCGTCACCGGGAGACCCTGGGCGTTCCGGCCGGAACCACCTACGCCGGCGAGGACGCGGGCTTCGCGTCCCTGTACGACATGGCCCTGCTCGCCGGGATGTACGGGATGTTCGCCGGGGCCGCGCACGCCTTCGCCCTGATCCGCAAGGAGGACGTCGACCCCGCGGCGCTCGCTCCGCTGCTCTCCGACTGGCTCGTCGCGATGGCCCCGGCGGTCCACCAGACCGCCGACCATCTGCGGAGCGGCGACTACACCAAGGACGTCGTCTCCAACCTCGCCATGCAGGTGGCCGGCGTGCCGACCTTCCTGAGCACCGCCGAACAGCAGGGCGTCAGCCCCGAACTGCTCAACCCCTACTTCGCGTTGATGCGCCGCCGCCTGGCGGAGGGCAGCGGCGACGAGGGCCTGACGGGCGTGATCGACCTGCTGGTGCGCTGACCCGCCGATGTGCCGGCTCCGGGCCCGACCTCGGAATAGAGATCGCTGTCGAGTTCCGCTCCGGAATACGATCGGCGCATGTACGAGGGCGAATTGGTCAGGCTTCGCGCGCTGCGCGCGGAGGACGCGGAGCACCACATCCGGTGGCGCAACGATCCGGAGGTGGTGCACTGGGCCACGGGCGGCGATCCGTGCTTCGGCCCGGTCACGGCGGAGGCCGTCGGGCTCGCCTTCGAGACCATGCTGCGGCTGAGCCCGAGGGAGTCGGCCGTCCTCACCGTCGAGGACCTGGCCGACGGCACGGTGATCGGCATGGCGGACTACCGCGACCTGGACCCGTTCGCCGGGTGCGCCACGGTCGGCATCACCATCGGCGAGCGGGACCGCTGGGGCCGCGGCCACGGCTCGGACGCGCTGCGCCTGCTGGTGGGGCACCTCTTCGGGGCGTACGGGCTGCACCGGATCGAGCTCGACACCTGGAGCGGCAACGAGCGCGCCGTCCGCGCCTTCACCCGGGCCGGGTTCCGCGAGGAGGGCCGCCGCCGGGACGCCGTACTGGTGGCGGGCAGGCGGTACGACACCGTGCTGTTCGGGATGCTCCGCGAGGAGTGGCCGGGAACGCCGTCGGACTGACCGGGCCGCCCGACGTCGACCGGCCCGGTGCTCTTCGTTCGCGTACTCCGTCTGCTCCGCCTACTCCGTCACGAGTCGGCTCGTGAAGCCCGCGCGGCACAGCCGCTCGTACGCCGCGATCACGTCACCGGGGACGGGATCGGCGGCCATGAGACCGCGCTCCGGGCAGATCACCAGGCGCGGCAGCGTGCCGACGAGCATGTCGGTCACGAGCCGGTCGTCGTCGACGGAGGCCACGTACTCCTCGAACGTCATCGGGCTCGATTTCCACCCGACGAGCGTTCACATCGGGGAGGGCGGCTGGTACCTCCTCGACTTCGCCCGGGCCTTCACCGGGCCCGGCCTGATCGACCTCGCCTCGTACCACGGCGCCACCGGCGCGCCGGACCCCGTTCGGCTGAGGGTGTTCCTGGAGCAGTACGTCAGGGCGGGCGGGACCGTCCGGGGCGGCCTGGCCGCCGAGGCGTGGGCGCTGGGCCGGCACCGCGTGTGGGCCGTGGAGTGGTTCATGGAACAGGCCGTCTGCTGGGTCAACGACCCCGCCGGGGACTCTGCCCGCATTCCCGCGGTGCGCCGCCGCCTCGACGACGCGGTCCGGCTGCTGGGGGGCTGAACGCGCCCCGCCGCGTCCGGGGCGAACCGGACGCGGCGGAGCGTGGCATGCGGGGCGCCGTGGCGTCAGGCCGTCGGGAGGCCCAGTTCCCGGGCGATCAGCATGCGCTGGACCTCGCTCGTGCCCTCGCCGATCTCCAGGATCTTGGAGTCGCGCCACATCCGGGCCACCGGGTACTCGTTCATGAAGCCGTAGCCGCCGTGGATCTGCGTCGCGTCGCGGGCGTTGTCCACCGCGACCGTCGACGAGTACAGCTTCGCGATCGCCGCCTCCTTCTTGAACGGCTCGTCGGCGACCAGGCGGGACGCCGCGTCGCGCCAGCCGACGCGGGACATGTGGGCCCGGGTCTCCATGTCGGCGATCTTGAACTGGAGGGCCTGGTTGGCGCCGATCGGACGGCCGAACGCGTGGCGCTCGTGCGCGTACTTCACCGACTCGTCCACGCAGCCCTGCGCCAGGCCCGTGGCCAGGGCGGCGATGGCGATCCGGCCCTCGTCGAGGATGCGCAGGAACTGCGCGTAGCCCCGGCCCTCCTCGCCCAGCAGGTTGCCCAGCGGGACGCGGACGTCGGTGAAGGACAGCTCGCGGGTGTCCGACGCGTTCCAGCCGACCTTGGAGTACGGGGCGGCGACGGTGAAGCCGGGGGTGCCGGACGGGACGATGATCGAGGAGATGAGCGGGGCGCCGTTCTCCTTGCGGCCGGTGACGGCCGTGACCGTGACCAGGTCCGTGATGTCGGTGCCGGAGTTGGTGATGAAGCACTTCGAGCCGTTGATCACCCACTCGCCGGCGGCCTCGTCGCGCACCGCCGTCGTACGGGTGCCGCCCGCGTCCGAGCCGGCCTCGGGCTCGGTCAGACCGAACGCGCCGAGCGCCTCGCCCGCGCACAGCCTCGGCAGCCACGTCCGCTTCTGCTCCTCCGTGCCGAAGCGGAAGACGGGCATCGCGCCCAGCGACACCCCGGCCTCCAGGGTGATCGCCACGGACGAGTCGACCCGGGCCAGCTCCTCCAGGGCGATCCCGAGGGCGAGGTAGTCCCCGCCCATGCCGCCGTACTCCTCCGGGAACGGCAGACCGAACAGTCCCATCCGTCCCATCTCCCGCACGATCTCGTACGGGAACTCATGGCGCTCGTAGAAGTCACCGATCTTCGGGGCGATCACATCATGCGCGAACTCCTCGACGGTACGCCGCAGTTCCTCGTGTTCGGCGGTCAGCCGGTGGTCCAGGGACATGGCAGGTCACTCCTTGTGGGCGACTGGGACGGGGAGGGGGACGGGCACGCACGGCGCCGCATGACGGTGGTCACCGGCCCGCGAGCGCGCGGACGGTACGGGACGGGCTGGGGCGGCCCAGCCGCTCGGCGAGCCACACGCTGGTGGCGGTGAGCGCGTCGAGGTCGACCCCGGTCTCGATGCCGAGACCGTCGAGCATCCACACGAGGTCCTCGGTGGCGAGGTTCCCGGTCGCGCTCTTCGCGTACGGGCAGCCGCCGAGGCCGCCCGCCGAGGCGTCCACGGTGGTCACCCCGTGCTGGAGCGCGGCGAGGGTGTTGGCGAGGGCCTGGCCGTAGGTGTCGTGGAAGTGCACCCCGATGGTGTGGGTGCGCACGCCCTCCTCGTTCAGCTCGGAGAGCAGGTCCAGGACGTGGCCGGGCGTGGCGACGCCGATGGTGTCGCCCAGGGACAGCTCGTCGCAGCCGAGGTCCATCAGCGCCTTCGCGACCCGGACGACCTGGTGGACCGGGACGGGTCCCTCCCACGGGTCGCCGAAGCACATCGACAGATAGCCCCGGACGTGCACCTTGTCGTCCTTGGCGCGGGCGACGACCGGCTCGAACATGGCGAGCGACTCGGCGATCGTGCGGTTGAGGTTGCGGGAGGCGAACGTCTCGGTGGCCGAGCCGAACACGGCGATGCGGCGGGCCCCGAGCGCCAGGGCCCGGTCCAGGCCGCGTTCGTTCGGCACGAGGACCGGCAGGGCGACTGCGCCGATGTCGTGGAGCCGGGGGAACAGCTCCTCCGCGTCGGCCAGTTGGGGCACCCACTTGGGATGCACGAAGCTGGTCGCCTCGATCGTGGTCAGTCCGGCCGCGGCGAGGCGGTGGATGAACTCCGCCTTCACCTCCGTCGGCACGACGGCCTTCTCGTTCTGCAGCCCGTCGCGGGCGCCGACCTCGTGGATGCGCACCCGGGGCGGGAGGTCCTGGGCGGGCACGGTCATGGGCAGGGTGCGGGGTGTCATGCGGTCCTCCCCGGATGCGTGGTGGTGGGGTCCTCGCCGGGGCACGTGGTCGTGCGGTCCTCGCCGGGGCGCGTGGTCACGCGTCCTCCCCGGGTCCGGCGGAGGCGGCGGCTTCGGCGGGGGCGACGACGGCCAGGATCTGGTCCATGGCGACCGTGGCCCCGGCGGTCACGTCCAGCTCGGTCACCGTCCCGGCGTGCGGGGCGGAGATGACGTGCTCCATCTTCATCGCCTCGACGACGAGCAGGCTCTGACCGGCCGCGACCTCGTCCCCGACGGCCACCTTCACCACGGTGACGGTGCCCGGCATCGGGGCGGCGAGGGTGTCCGCGCCGGACCGGGCGGCCCCGGCCAGCGCCGCCTCCACCGGGTCGTGGTCCCGCACGTGCCAGGTGTCGCCGTCCCGGCCCAGCCACACCCCGTCCGGGGCGGTGGCGTAGGCGAACGCGTGGGTGACGCCGGAGAGCTCGATGACGAGGCGGTCCTCGGACCGCTCGACCGTGCGGGCCGTCTCCCGGCCGCCGGGCGTCGGGGCCGCCGGGCCGCAGGCGCCCGTCTCGGGCGCGGGCGGCTCCGCGCCCTCCCCGACATGGCCGAACGCCAGCTCGACGTCCGTCGCGCGGGGGCGCAGCGAGACCTGCACCGGGTCGCGGCCCGGCAGCCGGAAGTCGTACACCGTGCGGGCCGGGGTGCCGCCCAGCCGCCAGCCGCTGGGCACCGAGAACGGGTCCACCCAGCCGGAGGACGTCTCCGGGGCGTCGGCCCCGGCGGACCGCCGCAGCAGCGCCGCCGCCGCGTACACCTCCTCCGGCACGCCCTCGGGGACCAGCCCGTCGGCCTCGCGCTCCACCAGACCGGTGTCCAGGTCGCCCGCCGCCACCGCCGGGTGGGCCAGCAGCCGGCGCAGGAAGCCGGCGTTCGTCGGCACGCCGAGGATCACCGTGCCCGCGAGCGCGGCACGCAGCCCGCGCAGCGCGGAGGCCCGGTCGGGGCCGTACGCGATGACCTTGGACAGCATCGGGTCGTACAGGCTGCCGACCTCGCCGCCCGCGCGCAGCCCGGAGTCGGTGCGCACGCCGTGGCCCTGCGGCTCGCGCAGCGCGAGCACCGTGCCGCCGGACGGCAGGAAGCCGCGGGCGGGGTCCTCGGCGCAGATCCGGGCCTCGACGGCGTGCCCGGTGAGCGTGATGTCCCGCTGCGCGTACGGCAGCCGCTCGCCCGCCGCGACCCGCAGCTGCCACTCGACCAGGTCCAGGCCGGTGATCAGCTCGGTGACCGGGTGCTCGACCTGGAGGCGGGTGTTCATCTCCATGAAGAAGTACGACGCCGGGTCGTTGCCCGGGACGATGAACTCCACCGTGCCCGCGCCGACGTAGCCGCAGGAGCGGGCCGCCTGCACGGCGGCCTCGCCCATCGCCGCCCGGGTCTCCTCGTCGAGCAGGACCGACGGCGCCTCCTCGATGATCTTCTGGTGGCGGCGCTGGAGCGAGCACTCGCGCTCCCCGAGGTGGACCACGCCGCCGTGGGCGTCGGCCAGCACCTGGATCTCGATGTGCCGGGGCCGGTCGATCCACCGCTCCACCAGCAGGGTGTCGTCGCCGAAGGAGGCGCGGGCCTCGCGCCGGGCGGCGGCGATCTCGTCCGCGAGGAGGGTCTCGTCGCGCACCAGCCGCATGCCCTTGCCGCCGCCGCCCGCGGAGGGCTTCAGCAGGACGGGGGCGCCGATCTCGCGCGCCGCTTCGGTCAGCTGGGCGTCGGTGAGCCCGGTCCCGGAGGAGCCCGGCACCACCGGGACGCCGGCCGCCGCGACCGTCTCCTTGGCCCGGATCTTGTCGCCCATCAGCGCGATGGCGTCGGCGGGCGGGCCGATGAAGACCAGGCCCGCCTCCGCGCAGGACCGGGCGAAGCCCGCGTTCTCGGCGAGGAAGCCGTAACCGGGGTGGACGGCCTGCGCCCCGGCGCGGCGGGCCGCGTCCAGCAGCGCGGGCACGTTCAGATAGCTCAGCGCGGCGGGCGCGGGCCCGATCCGCACCGCGGCGTCGGCCTCCCGCACGTGCCGGGCGTCCGCGTCCGCGTCGCTGAACACGGCGACCGAGCGGACGCCGAGCGCGCGCAGCGTACGGATGACCCGTACGGCGATCTCGCCCCGGTTGGCGACCAGAACGGTGTCGAACATCGTCATCTGTTCCTCACATCCGGAAGACGCCGAAGCCGGGCGCCGCAGGGTCCTTGTGGGGGAGCGGGGCGTTCGCGCACGCGGTCAGGGCGAGTCCCAGGACCTGCCGGGTCTCCGTGGGGTCGATCACGCCGTCGTCCCAGAGCCGTGCCGTGGCGTAGTAGGCGTTGCCCTGGGTCTCGTACTGCCGGCGGATCGGGGCCTTGAACGCCTCCTCGTCCGCCGCGCTCCAGTCGTCGCCCAGCTGGTCGCGCTTGACCGTCGCGAGGACGGAGGCGGCCTGCTCGCCGCCCATGACGGAGATCTTCGCGTTGGGCCACATCCACAGGAAGCGGGGGGAGTAGGCCCGGCCGCACATGGAGTAGTTGCCCGCGCCGTACGAGCCGCCGACCACCACCGTCAGCTTCGGCACGCGGGTGCAGGCGACGGCCGTCACCATCTTCGCGCCGTGCTTGGCGATGCCGCCGGCCTCGTAGTCGCGGCCCACCATGAAGCCCGAGATGTTCTGGAGGAAGACCAGCGGGATGCCGCGCTGGTCGCACAGCTCGATGAAGTGCGCGCCCTTCTGGGCGGACTCGGAGAACAGGATGCCGTTGTTGGCGACGATCCCGACCGGGTGGCCGTGGACGTGGGCGAAGCCGGTGACCAGCGTCGTGCCGTACTCCGCCTTGAACTCCGCGAACCGCGAGCCGTCCACCACCCGGGCGATCACCTCGCGCACGTCGTACGGCGTACGCGAGTCGACGGGGACGGCCCCGTACAGCCCGGCGGGGTCGGCCTTCGGCTCCTCGACCGGGCGCACCGTCCACGGCGGCGCCCCGCGCTCCGGCAGCGTGGCGACGATGTTCCGCACGATCCGCAGCGCGTGCGCGTCGTCCTCGGCGAGGTGGTCGGTCACGCCGGAGGTGCGGGAGTGCACCTCGCCGCCGCCCAGCTCCTCCGCCGTCACGACCTCGCCGGTCGCCGCCTTCACCAGCGGCGGGCCGCCCAGGAAGATCGTGCCCTGGTTCCGGACGATGACGGCCTCGTCGCTCATCGCGGGGACGTACGCCCCGCCGGCCGTGCACGAGCCCATGACGGCGGCGATCTGCGGGATGCCCGCGCCGGACATCCGGGCCTGGTTGTAGAAGATCCGGCCGAAGTGCTCCCGGTCGGGGAAGACCTCGTCCTGCATCGGCAGGAAGGCGCCGCCGGAGTCGACCAGGTAGAGGCAGGGGAGCCGGTTCTCCAGCGCCACCTCCTGGGCGCGCAGGTGCTTCTTCACCGTCATCGGGTAGTACGTGCCGCCCTTGACGGTGGCGTCGTTGGCGACGATCACGCACTCGCGGCCGCCGACCCGGCCGATGCCCGCGATCACCCCGGCCGCCGGGGCGGCGCCCCCGTACAGCCCCTCGGCCGCCAGCGGGGCCAGCTCCAGGAACGGGGAACCCGGGTCGAGCAGGGTGTCCACCCGGTCGCGCGGCAGCAGCTTGCCGCGCGCCACATGCCGGGCGCGGGCCCGCTCGCCCCCGCCCAGCCTGGCCGCGGCGAGCCGCGCGCGCAGCTCGTCGGCGAGCGCCAGATGCGCCGCCTCGTTGGCCTGCCAGGCGGCGGAGGCGGGATCCGCCGCGCTCACCAGCACCGGTGCCTGCTGCATCGTGTCGAGCCCCCTTGCCCGTAGCGCCGTTCCTGCCGCCGTCCGTGCCGCTGTCCCGCCGCCGTCCGTGCCGCGCGGCCGCTGCTCGCGGTCGTCGTCGCCCGACGGCGTGGTTAGTGAGCGTTAACGACTCTCGCCTTCAGGTTAACGAGCGCTAACAGGGTTGTCTAGAATGAATCCCCATGAGCACCAACGCCGCCGCCCGCGTCGCGGCCACCACCCGCCGCGAGCAGATCCTCAAGGAGGCCGCCCGCCTCTTCGCCGAGCGCGGTTTCCACGGCGTCGGCGTCGACGAGATAGGCGCCGCGGTCGGCATCAGCGGCCCCGGGCTCTACCGGCACTTCCCCGGCAAGGACGCGATGCTCGCCGAACTGCTGGTCGGCATCAGCGAGCGGCTGCTGGCCGGCGGGCGGCTGCGGGTGTCGGAGGACGCGGCCCGCCCGGACGGCTCGCCGCAGGCCCTGCTGGACGCGCTCATCGAGGGGCACATCGACTTCGCCCTCGACGACCGCCCGCTGATCACCCTCCACGACCGCGAGCTGGACCGCCTCCGGGACGACGACCGCAAGCGGGTCCGCCAGCTCCAGCGGCAGTACGTCGAGGTGTGGGTGGACGTCGTCCGCGAGCTCTACGCCGACCTGCCCGAGCACGAGGCGCGCGCCGCGGTCCACGCCGTCTTCGGGCTGCTGAACTCGACCCCGCACCTGGGCCGCCCCGACGCCCGGCCGGACCGCGCGGACACGGCGGCGCTGCTGCACCGGCTGGCGCGGGGCGCGTTCGAGGCGGCGGCCCGCCGCTGAGGGTGGCCCGCCGGTGAGGGCGGCCCGTCAGTGAGGGGGGCTGCCGGTGAGGGGGCCGCAACGGATCGCGGGACCGCCCTCGGGGGAGCTGTTCCCCGCTTCCGGCCGCGCCCGCGGGCGCGTGTCCGGTTCCGCGGGCGGGCGTCCGCCCCCGCGCCGAATGCGCGCCGAACGCGTTCGGTCGGCAGTCGACGCGCGTGCGGAACGCGTTCCGAATGCTTTCCGTGCGCTTTCCGAATGGGTTCCGTATGCATGCGGAAAGCGCGCTGATCGTGTCCGTCGATGAACGAACGCGTACCGGCTCCGCCCCGGGCTTATGAATGATGGGCGGATATACGGACGACCGGTCCGGTGAAGAGGCCGTTCCCGGGATTCCTTTCTCTTTTCCTCCATGCGCACCGCCGGTCGGAGTGTCGCGGTGATTCCCAGGCATATGGTTTGAGTCGTCCCGCCATGCCTGAGGGGGAATTCGAATGAAAACATGTCAGGTCTCGGTCGTCGTCCCCTGTTTCAATGAGGACGAGGTGATCGACGCGTTTCACGGTGAACTGCTCTCCGCCCTCGAAGCGACCCGCCGGACCTTCGAAATCTGTTATGTCGACGACGGCAGCAGCGACCGGACCAGGACCAGAATCGGTTCGCTCGCCACCGCGGACCGGCGGGTCCGCTACACCTCCTTCAGCCGCAACTTCGGCAAGGAGGCCGCCATGCTCGCGGGCCTGCGCATGTCCCGCGGCGACTGCGTGGTCCTCATGGACGCCGACCTCCAGCACCCGCCCGAGCTGCTGCCCCGCATGCTGGAACTGCGCCACCGCGGCTACGACCAGGTCGTCGCGCGCCGGGACCGCACGGGCGAGGGGGCCCTGCGCACCCTCCTCAGCTCCGCCTACTACCGGGCCGTGGGTCGGTGCATGGACGTCGAGGTGGTGGACGGCGAGGGCGACTTCAGGCTGCTGTCCCGCAGCGCCGTGGACGCCGTGCTCGCGCTGCCCGAGACGAACCGGTTCTCCAAGGGCATCTTCTCGTGGATCGGCTTCGACACCGTCAGCTTCACCTACCGGAACATCCAGCGCGCGGCGGGCCGCTCGAAGTGGGGCGGCAGACGGCTGCTCAACTACGGCATCGACGGCCTGATCTCCTTCAACAGCCGCCCGCTGCGCCTGGCCATCCACGCCGGTCTCGCGCTCGCCCTCACGGCGCTGGGGTACGCCCTGTGGATCATCACCGAGGTGACCCTGCACGGCGTCGTCGTGCCCGGCTACACCACCCTGCTGACCACCGTCGTCGCCCTCGGCGGAATCCAGCTCGCGACGCTCGGCGTCATCGGCGAATACGTGGGGCGCATCTATTCCGAGGCGAAACGCCGCCCGCACTACGTGGTACGGGAAACGAACGAATCCGCGAAGGCGGCCGCACGCGCCGCGAAATCGGCGGAGGGCCGGAACCGCGGGGAACCGCCCGCCCCCGGGACCGTCCGGCCGCGCGCGCAACGGGCCGGGGCCACCGCGATCGGGGCGTCCAGATTCCGCACCGCGCGCCAGTTCATCGCGTTCGCGGTCATCGGCGTCGTCAACACGGCGGTATATCTGGCGGTCTACGCCTCGCTGAACCGCTGGATTCCCTATCTGGCCGCGCACGTCATCGGATACACGGTCAGCGTTCTGGGATCGTTCCTGCTCAACTCGTACATCACCTGCCGCACGAGACCGACCTGGCAGGCCCTCTTCCGGTATCCGCTGTCGAGCCTGGTCAATCTCGTGCTCACCGGCGTCCTGCTCTATCTCGGCGTCAGCCGGCTGGGCCTGGGCAAGAACGTCGCGGCCCTCGCCGCCGGCGTTCTCGCCACGCCCTTCTCGTTCCTGCTCGCCCGCTGGGCCATCGACTCCGGCGCCGACCTGAGCCGCCGACGCGCCGCCCCGGGCGCCGCCCCCGCCGCGTCCCCGGACGCGCACCTCGTGACCACGCACGACGCGAGCACCGTACGGAAGGCCCAGCGCACATGACCGCCGAGACGCCGAAGACCGCCGGCGAACGGTCCCGGGGCGGCCGGCGGCCGGGCCCGGGAGAGTCCCGCCCGGGCCCCGATCCCGTCCGGCGCCGCGTCGCGCGCGGGGCGGCGGCCCACGCCCTGCCGCCGCTCGCCGCCCTGCCGCTGGCCCTGCTCGGCGCGGCCTTCTGGATCGGCCGCCTGGTCCGTCCGGGCGCGGACGACTGGTGCTTCCTCCCGGTCGTGCGCGACGAGGGCGCCGCCGGGATGATCGCGAAGTTCTACCTCCAGGACAACGGGCGGATCGCCAACGCGCTGCTGGTCGTCGCGTACGGAGCCTTCGGCGTGGCCGGCCATCAGTGGTTCGCCCTGGTCAGCGGCGTGGTCATGCTGGCCATCCTGTGGGCGCTGATCGTCTCCGCGCTGGGCCGGGCGCGGCTGAGCGCCCCGCGCGGCCTCCCGCTGCTGGTGGCGGCGACGGCGGCGGCGGTCTTCTTCCTGGCCACGTCGAACCCGTACAAGGTGTTCTACTGGCCCGCCTCCTCCGTCTCGCACACCGTTTCCCCGGTCCTGGCCTGCGCCGCCGTGATCCCGCTGCTGCGGGCGCGGACCCGCCGGGGCCGGGCGTTCGCGCCGGCCGTCGCGTTCGTGACGGGGGTCTTCATCGGCACGCTGTCGGAGGAGACTGCGGTGGTCGCCCTGGTGCTGCTCGTGACCGTCCTGCTGCTCAGCCGCCGGGCCGCCCCCGGGCCGGGCCGGACCCGCACCCGCGTCTGGTGCGCGGTCGCCTTCGCCGGGGTCGTGATCGGGGCGGCCATCCTGTACCTGTCACCGGGCGCCCGCACCCGGCGTGAGCGGTTCGGGGCCGACTCCACCGCCGTGCTCGCCCCGCGGGCGCTGGGCGATGCGCTGCGGGCCTTCGGGGACATCCTGATCACGGTCCTCACGACCTGGCAGTACCTGGGGGCGGTCGCCGTCGGCGTGCTCCTGGGTCTGCTGGTGCGCCGCGACCGGCCGCGACCGGACGACGCGCGGCCGGAGGCGGGGGAGGAGGGCGCGGGGCCGGGGTGTCGCCCGCTCGCCCTGCTCCTCGCCGGGGTCCTGGCCTTCCTGGTCTCCGGCTACCTCTGCACCGTCGTCGCCTACCCGGCCTTCGGGGCGAGCGTGGTGGTCGCGCCGCGGGTCTGGGGCGACTTCCTGCTGCTGTACGTGCTGCTGCTGGTCTGCGCCGGGGCCCTGCTGGGACGCGCGCTGCGCGCCCGGGGGCGGGTGGCGCGCACGGCGACGGCGGCGGTCGCGGCGAGCCTGTGCGTCCTGACCTGCGTCGGTCTGGCGGCCCCGCTGTTGGCGCTGGAGGAGCGGATGGACGTACGCGCCCGGCTCTGGGACCGCCAGGACCGCGCGCTCCGGGCGGGGGCCGCGCGCGGCGCCCAGGTGCTCCCGTACACGCCGGTGTCGGTCAGCGGGATGGGGGAGCCGTTCGGCGGCAACGGGACGAGGCCGTGGCCCGCCTCGTGCGTCGCCCGCTACTACCACCTGAAGAAGATCACGTACGCGACCCGGCTGCCCTGAGCGGCCGACCGGGGCGACCGGGCCGCCGGGCCGCTGAACCGCCGCACCGCCGTTCCCGGAGGGCGCGGCCGGTCGCCCGGGGCCCCGCCCCCCGCCCCGCTCCCGCTGCGGTCCCCGCCCGGTCGTGGCAAGAGCCGGGCACACTGCGCACACCTGACGGCACAATGGGTTCATGCCGATACCCAGCCGCGCCGCCCTCGTCGAACACCTCGTCCGCACGCGCATCGCCGGTGACGTCGCCACACCCCGGGACAACAACCTCGCCCACTACCGGCACCTCGCCAACGGCGACCGCCATTACTGGCTGGGGCTGGAGCTCGGCGACCGGTGGCGCGACGAGCAGGACGTGCTGGCGGTGATGGCCGAGCGCTGCGGGGTCAACGACGACCCGGAGCACCGGTTCGGGCAGGACACCATCGACCCGGAGCTGACGGTCGACGCCCTGGAACGGATGGCGGCGCGGCTGCGGAAGGCGGCGGAGGGCTCGGAACGGGTCCTGTTCGCGACCGGACACCCGGGCGGTCTCCTCGACGTGCACCGGCGGACGGCGCAGGCGCTGCGCGAGGCCGGATGCGAGATCGTGCGGATCCCCTCGGGGCTGATGGCCGACGAGGGGATGGTGTTCCAGGTCGCGGACGTGGCGGTGCAGGAGCGGGGCGCGACGCTCTGGCACACCCACTCGCCCGCCCCGATGGCCGCGATCCTGGACGGTCTGGAACGGGAGGGCCGCCCGCAGCCCGAACTGGTGGTGGCCGACCACGGCTGGGCGGGCTGCGCCGGGCAACGCGGGCTGGACGCGGTGGGGTACGCGGACTGCAACGACCCGGCGCTGTTCCTCGGGGAGGCGGAGGGGACGCTCCAGGCGGTCGTGCCGCTGGACGACCATGTGCTGGACCCCCGCTTCTACGAGCCGCTCACCGACTACCTGCTGGCGGCGGCGGGCCTGCTCTGACCCGGCCCGCCGGGGCCCGTACACCGGGAAGCGCCGCCGGAGCCCGTACGGGGGCCGGACCCGTACGGAGGACCCGGCGGCGCGGGCGTCGGCCGACGCGGGCGGGAAGACCGGCCGCCCGTCCGGCGCGGGACCGGGGGCAGCCGCCCGGCCGACGCGGGCGGGAAGGTCAGCCGTCCGTCCGGCGCAGGACCAGGGAGACGAATCCCCAGGTGTCCCGGTAGACGCGCAGCCATTCGGAGCGGCGGACGTGGGCCGTGTCGAGCACCTGGGCGTGGTCCGGGTGGTCCGGGTGGTCCAGGGCCCACGACGCGAGCGTGCCCCAGCACGCCCACTCGTAGGCGTCCAGTTCGGCGCGGGAGCTGACATGGCCTTGCACCGGGATCCAGCCGTCGGCGACGACCCGGTCCACGGTGGTCGCCAGGTCGGCGAAGTCCCCCAGCATCTCGACGGCCTCCGGGGAGGGCGCGCGGTCCCAGAAGCCGTCGCCGACGAGCACCCTCCCACCGGGGGCCAGATGCCCGCGGGCCGCGGCCAGGGTGGGCAGCAGCCCGCCGAAGACATGCGCGGCCCCGACGCTGAGCACCAGGTCGAAGCCGTGCGGGGAGGCGAAGTCCTCGGCGTCGCGGTGGTGGAGGGTCAGACGGTCCTCGACGCCGAGGCGCAGCGCGTTCCGGCGGGCCAGGTCCAGCGCCTCCGGGGAGACGTCGACCCCCTCCGCCCGCAGCCGGGGGTTCGCCGCCAGGGCGCGCAGCAGCCATTCCCCGCTGCCGCACCCGAGGTCGAGCACCCGCCCGTCGCCGCGCGGCAGCCCCTGTTCCAGCAGGCGGCGCACGGACTCGTCGTCGAGCGGGGACTTGATCGGGTGGTGGGTGTGGGCGATCCCGGAGATCTGTTCGCGATTCATCGGCGCAGCGTGCCAGGGTCGTGCCCGGAACGCACCAGGATTTCGCCGCCGCCGCCGCCGTCCGCCCGGCTCCGGCCGGCCGCCGTTCGACTCGCCGTCGGGGCCGTGCCGTTCAGCGGCGGGGGACGCGGACCACGCCCTCCTGGATGACGGTGATCGCCAGCCGTCCGTCCTGCGTGTAGATGCGGGCCTGGCCGAGCCCGCGTCCGCCGGACGCGGACGGCGACTCCTGGTCGTACAGCAGCCATTCGTCGGCCCGGAACGGCCGGTGGAACCACATGGCGTGGTCCAGGCTCGCCCCGACCACGTCACCGACCGCCCAGCCGCCGCGCCCATGGGCCAGCAGCACCGAGTCGAGCAGCGTCATGTCCGAGACGTACGTGGCCATGCAGACGTGCAGCAGCGGGTCGTCGGCGAGCTTGCCGCGGGTGCGGAACCACACCTGGGACCGCGGCTCGCGGGCCTCCCCGACCGTGGCGAACGGCGGGGCGTCCACATACCGCAGATCGACCGCGGCCCGCGCCTCGATCAGCCGGTCCAGCATTCCCGGATCGCTGAACCGGTCCGCGTACCGGGGCAGCGACTCCTCGGCCGTCGGCAGCGTCTCCGGGTCCGGGGCGGGCGGCATCGCCGCCTGGTGCTCCAGCCCCTCCTCGTACGTCTGGAAGGACGCCGAGAGGTGGAAGACCGGCTGACCGTGCTGGACGGCGACGACCCGGCGGGTGGTGAAGGAACGGCCGTCCCGGATGCGGTCGACGTCGTAGACGATCGGCGCGCCCGGGTCGCCGGGCCGCAGGAAGTACGCGTGCAGGGAGTGGGCCGCCGGGATCGCGAGCCCCGGACCGGAGGCCGGGCCGGAGCCGTTCGTTCCGGCGCCGGGGACGGTGCGGCCCGCGGCGACCAGCGCCTGGGCCGCGACCTGACCGCCGAACACCCGGGGGATGACCGCGGGACGGCTGGTCCCCCGGAAGATGTCCTGCTCGATCCGCTCCAGGTCGAGCAGATCGAGCAGGGAGTCGAGTGCCGTGCTCATGGAAGGAACGCGCCCGTCCTACAGGCCCATGGACTTGGCGATGATCGACTTCATGACCTCGTTGGTGCCGCCGTAGATGCGGTTGACCCGGTTGTCCGCGTAGAGGCGGGCGATCGGGTACTCGTTCATGTAGCCGTAGCCGCCGTGCAGCTGGAGGCAGCGGTCGATGACGCGGTGCGCGACCTCGGTGCAGAACAGCTTGGCGGACGCGGCCTCGGCGGCGGTCAGCTCGCCGGCGTCCAGGGCCTCCAGCGCGCGGTCGGCGACGGCCTCGGCGGCGTCCACCTCGGCCTGGCAGGCGGCCAGTTCGAACTTGGTGTTCTGGAAGGACGCGACCGTCTTGCCGAAGACCGTGCGCTCCTGGACGTACTGCTTGGCGAACGCCACGGCGGCCCGGGCCTGCGCGTACGCGCCGTAGGCGATGCCCCAGCGCTCGGACGGCAGGTTCTGGCCGAGGTAGTAGAAGCCCTTGTTCTCCTCGCCGAGCAGGTCCGCGGCGGGCACCTTCACGTCGACGAACGCCAGCTCGGCGGTGTCGGACGTGCGCAGGCCGAGCTTGTCGAGCTTCCGGCCGACCGAGTAGCCCTCGGACGCGGCGTCGACGGCGAACAGGGAGATGCCGAAGCGGCGGTCCTCGGCGGTCGGCGCGGAGGTGCGGGCGCAGACGATCACGCGGTCGGCGTGGACGCCGCCGGTGATGAAGGTCTTGGCGCCGTTGAGCACGTAGTGGGAGCCGTCGTCCGAGAGCTTGGCGGTGGTCTTCATGCCCGCGAGGTCGGAACCGGTGCCCGGCTCGGTCATCGCCAGCGCCCACATCTCCTCGCCGGAGACGAACTTCGGCAGATAGCGCTTCTTCTGCTCCTCCGTGGCGAGCATCTTGATGTACGGCAGGGCCAGCAGCACATGCACCCCGGAGCCGCCGAAGTTGACGCCCGCGCGGGCGGTCTCCTCGTACTGGATGGCCTCGAACTTGTGCGTCTCCAGGCCCGCGCCGCCGAACTCCTCGGGCACGTTGATGCCGAACAGGCCCAGCTCGGCGAGCTTGCCGTAGAACTCGCGCGGCACGATGCCCTGCTGGAACCACTCGTCGTAGTGGGGGACGACCTCGGCCTCGATGAAGGCGCGTATGGTCTCCCGGAACGCCTCGTGGTCCTCGTCGAATACCGTACGGCGCACGGGTGCCTCCTGATCAGCTTCGGGCGGGTTCGACCGGCTTCGCTCTTCTGCTGCGAGCCGCTCCTGCCGGACTGGCTAAGCGCTTGCTCAGACCATGTCAGAAGTTACCCGGCGGTCACCGCCGCTGTCCAGGGTCGTCCGCCCGGGGTGACGAGCGGCACCCGGCCCGGGCGGTTCCGAAGCCGCATCCGCCCGAGCCGGGGCCGGGCGCGGGCGCGCGCCGGCCCCGGCCTCCGCTCCCGGTCACTGCGGCTGGAAGGAGCGGATCTGGTAGTTGCCCTGGAGGTTGCCGCCCTTGCCGGCGGCCGTGGAACCGACGCGGTTGTTGTAGTTGGTCTTCGTGTAGTACTGCACGCGATGGCCCGTCGAGTTCCATACGGAGCGGACGTTCGTGCCGCGCTGGATGAAGGAGCAGTCGTCGGCGGTGTTCGCCCGCTTCTTGTCCGACCACTGACAGCGCGTGCCGCCGCCGTTCCAGTCGCTGTAGATGCAGAAGTACCCGGCGCTGCAGTTGTAGGCGGCGGCGGTCCTCGGAGCCGGGGCGGACGCGGTCCCGTCGGCCGAGGCGGCGGCAGGCCCGGTGGCGAGACCGAAGGTCATGGCGATCGAGGTGACGGCGAGCGCGGTGAAGCGGTTCATGGCGGATGCCTCTTTCCTGTTTCCTGGCGTCTCCCGCTGGTACTGGCGATCAGGGCCGCGGCCCCGGTCGTCGGCAGCGTGACACGGCCGTGACCTGCGCGGACAGGCGCGGAAAGGGGCGCTCGAAGCGCGCTGGGCCCGCCGGGCGACCCGTGGCGCCGGGCCGCGCCCCGGCGCATGACGCGGGCGGCTCCGGATCGCGGTCGACGCCCCCCGAGGGGTGGTTTCCTGCGACGGCGCGCAGGCGCGGGCGCGTTCCCGAGGGCTGCGCCAAGCGCACAACCGTCCAAAATACGAGTAATCGCCAGATCTCTTTCAGCTGGCGTCGGAGCGGGAAACTGGTTGCTCGAAGGGCCCGGAGCAGGACGGAACGGGCCGAAGCGAGCGGGCGGAACCGGCCCCGGTCCCATCCGGCGCGCCCGCCCCCCACGACGACGCCGCGGACGGCTCGAAGCGCGCCGCGAACGCGCGGACGACGAGGCACGAACCCGGCCGCCGGTGTCGGCAGGCCCGTGCCGCGGGCGTTCCCGCACACCGCGGCGCCCCCGGGCCGGCGGAGGCGACCCCCCGGCCGGCCGCCCGGGATCCGGATACGCGCGGCTGCTCGCCCTCTCGCCCGCCGCCGACCGGACGCGGGCCGGCGGCGACGACCGGAACGCGGGGCGGCGGCGACCTCCCGGACGACTGTCCACCGACGAGTTGAGCTGAACGGAGTCACCCGGGCCCGTTCCCGGTGGCTCCCCGACGAGGAGCTTCGATGCAGCCAGGGAGCCAGGCACCGCCGCACCGCGCGACCCCCGACGCCTCCGTACTCGACACCTCCGCATCCGTGCTCGACGGCGCCCTCCTCGACGCCGCCGTCCGGTTGCTCGACGACTTCACCGAGGCCGGGAAGGCCGACCCCGACCCCGGCGTTCCCGTACTGGCCCATCTGGTCGCGGAGGTGTGCGGCCCGGCGGCGGAACGGGAATCCGGCGCGGCGGCCTCCGCCCCGGGCGCGGCCCGCGGCCCCGGCCCGGCCCGTGACTCCAGTGGGGCCCGTGACTTCAGCGGGGCCTGTGGTTCCGGTCGGGCCCTCGGCTCCGGGGCGGTTCCCGGGCGTGGGGGGATTCCCGGCTCCCGGGCGGCCGCGGCGAGCGCCGGGCGCGCGGTGGCGGCCTGGGCGCGGACCATCGGCCGCGGCCCCGGCCACTGCGGCCTGTACGACGGGGGCCTGGCCGGAACGCTCGTCGGGCTCAGACTCGGCGCCCGCATCCACCCGCCCCTGCACCGGGCCGCCGACCGACTGCGCGACCATCTGCTGGACAAGGCGTGGGAGCGTCCCTGGCGGACGGCGGACGTCGGCCTGCCCGACTACGACCTCATCAGCGGGCCGTCCGGCACCCTGCTGGCGCTCTGCGTCGGCACGGCACAGCCGAAACGCAGCCAACTCATGCCCTATACGGCGCACTTGACGGAACTGTGCGACAGCGGCGACCTGCGCCGGCTGCACATCGGGCAGTACTCCGGCCACCCGCGCCTGGGCCGGCTCCGTGGCCGGGTGAACACGGGCATGGGGCACGGCGTCGCCGGGCTGGTCACCGCGCTCACCGCCGCCGTCCGCCATGTGGGGCCGTGGCCGGAGATGCTGGACGCCCTGCGCTGCGCCACGCGCTGGCTGGTGCGGCAGTCCTTCGACGACGCCCGGTCCGTCCGGAGCTGGGACGGCGCCGGGCTCGACGGGCCGCCGCCCGCCGGGGTGCGGGCCCGTCAGGCGTGGTGCTACGGCAACCCCGGCGTCACCTGGGCCCTCTGGGACGCGGCGGACGCCCTGGGCGACCGGAGCCTGGCCGACTGGGCGCTGGAGGCGTTCGGCACCCTCGCGGAACGGTACGACGAGGACGTCCACCTCTTCGGCGATCCGCTGACCGACCGACTCGGGCTGTGCCACGGCGCGGCGGGCGTGCTGGTGGTGGCCGACGCGTTCCACCGGCACGCCCGCCTCCCGGCCGCAGGACCGCTCGGCGCCCGTCTCGCGGAGCACCTCGGCCGAGAGCTTCCCGCCGCGCTGGCCCGTGCCGCGCTCGGCGCCCCCGCGCCCGGCGCCCCCACATCCGGCGTATCCGGCGCCTCCGCTTCGGGCGTCTTCGCCCCCGGTGAAGCGCGGTCGCTGCTCGTCGGCGTCCCCGGGGCCCTGAGCGCGCTGCTCACCGCCGCCCACGACGCCCCGCGCGACTGGCTGGGCTGCCTCGGGCTGCGTTAGCGGACGAGGAGGGCAGGGGAGACAGGGGACGCGGGGACGGCAGGAAGGGCAGGGACGGCGGGGGCGGCGGGGAGGAGACGGGCGCGGGGAGATTCCCGGCCGGTCGTTCACCGGGTCCGCAGCGCGAACCACAGCTCCGTCCGGACGTCCATGTCGTCCAGGTCCGCGTCCAGCAGCGCGGCGCACCGGGCGATGCGCTGGCGGACCGTGTTGCGGTGGACCCGGAGGGCGGCGGCGGTGCGGTCCCAGCTGCCGTGCAGGCTGAGCCAGCAGCGCAGGGTCTCGGCCAGGGGCTCGGTGAGCGGGGCGAGCAGGGCGCGGGCGTGGGCCTCGGCCCGCTCGGGCGGGACCAGTGCGGCCAGACCGGCCCCGGTGTCGGCGTGGTGGGCCAGCGGGGTGCGGGTCGCGACGGCCCGGCCCAGGGCGCGGGACGCCTGGCCGTCCGCGAGTTCCAGCGCGGCGAGCGCGGCGGGGGCGGAGGCGCCGAGCGTCCAGCCCGGCTGCGGGGTGACCCGCTCGTCGCCGGGGACCAGCACCCGTACGGCGTCACGGCCCCGGCCCGCGTCCACCAGGGCCGAGCCCAGCGCGGCGCCCAACGCGCCCGCGGTGAGCGGGTCGACGGGGGCGGCGTCGGCGCGCCGGGCGTGCACCACCGTCCACCGCTCCGCGCCGCCGAGAAGCGGCACGACGTCTTCCGGGGCCGCGCCCAGCAGCAGCCGTACCAGCGCGGCGGACCGGCCCGCCGCGTCGGCCCCCTGGTGCGGGGCGGCCAGCAGCGACAGCAGGACGACCGCGATCCCGGCGATGGTGTGATCGCCCTCGGCGCGGCGGTCCGTGGCCAGCGCCAGGACCAGTCCCTGGCCGCCGCCCAGCGCGTACGCGGACAGATGCGCCCCGCGCACCGTGTCGGTGGCGGACGCCGGGGCGGGGCGGGTCGCGGCGGACACCACCCGGGTCAGCCGGGTCAGGGCCGCACCGACGTCGGGCGCCGGGCGGCGGCCCGCCGCGTGCAGCTCCTCGCCGTCCGCGGCGAACAGCACCGCCCGGCCCTCCAGCTGCACCGCCAGTTGATGCAGCACCGTGGGCACCGGATCCGGCCGGGCCGCCGCCGCGGCCAGGGCCTGCTGGGCGCGGGTCACCCGGCGCAGCTCACGGTGCCGGGCCTCGGCCATCAGCCGCCACACCGCCCGCGCGATCGCCGTGAACCGGGTCTCCGGCCCCACCTCCAGCAGCGGCAGCCCCCGCCGGTCGCACGCCTCGATCAGCGCCCGCGGCACGGTGTCGAACACCGGGGTCACCCCGAAGCCCAGCGCCGCCGCCCCCGCCTCCCTCAGCCGGGACACATAGGCGTCCGGGTCCCTGAGCTGCACCCCGGCGCTCAGCACCAGCTCGCCGCCGAGCAGATACGGGTACGGGTCGGCCATCTCCGAGGTGTGCACCCACGACAGCTCCGCCTCGGCCGGGCCCGCGATCCGGCGCAGCCCGAGCTCCTCACGGGCGAGCAGCTCGGTGAGCGGAACCGGGGGAGTGGGCGGCGGGGCGGCCCCTGCCACGACCTTCGGCATGGACGAACCATCCATCGATGACGGCGATGATGGATAAAACGTACACTTCAGCGCCGCTTGCGGGCCACCTACCGTCTTCTCCACGCACGACGCGACCGCGACGCGCCGCCGCGACCCGGCACCCCCGGCGCACGGCTCGGCCGCGACGCACGCACCGCCGAGCCCGGCACCCCCGGCGCGCGGCTCGAACGCGAGGTACGGCACGACCCCCGGCGTACGACGCGACACGCGATGCACGGCGCACCACCCGGCGCACGGCACGACCCGCGTGTGGCGTACCGGCGACGGCGTGCGTGTCGTCCCGCGCGTCCGGCACATCCGGCGTGCGCATCCGAACGGAACGGAGGAAGCCCATGGCCGTCGACTACGCGGTGATCATCGTCTACCTGGCCGGCATGCTCGCCATGGGCTGGTGGGGCATGCGCCGCGCCAAGTCCAAGAGCGAATTCCTGGTGGCGGGCCGCCGCCTCGGCCCCTGGATGTACTCCGGCACGATGGCCGCCATCGTGCTCGGCGGCGCCTCCACCATCGGCGGCGTCGGCCTCGGGTACAAGTACGGGCTCTCCGGCGCCTGGATGGTGTTCACCATCGGCCTCGGGATACTCGCCCTGTCGGTCTTCTTCTCCGCCCGGATCGCGCGGCTGAAGGTCTACACCGTCTCCGAGATGCTCGACCTGCGCTACGGCGGGCGGGCCGGGGTCGTCTCCGGGGTCGTCATGTGGGCGTACACCCTGATGCTCGCGGTCACCTCGACCATCGCGTACGCCACCATCTTCGACGTCCTCTTCGACCTGAACCGGACCGTCGCGATCATCATCGGCGGCTCCATCGTCGTCGCGTACTCGACGCTCGGCGGCATGTGGTCCATCACCCTCACCGACATGGTGCAGTTCGTCGTCAAGACCATCGGCGTGCTGCTGCTCCTGCTGCCCGTCGCGGTGGTCAAGGCGGGCGGCTTCAGCGAGATGAAGGCCAAGCTGCCCACCGAGTACTTCGACCCGCTGGGCATCGGCGGCGAGACGATCTTCACCTATGTGCTGATCTACACCTTCGGCATGCTGATCGGCCAGGACATCTGGCAGCGGGTGTTCACCGCGCGGAGCGACCGGACGGCCCGCTGGGGCGGCACGGTCGCCGGCACGTACTGCCTGGTGTACGCGCTCGCCGGCGCGGTCATCGGCACCGCCGCGAAGGTCATGTACCCGAAGCTGTCCGACGCGGACGCCGCGTTCGCCACCATCGTCAAGGACGAACTCCCCGTCGGCGTAAGGGGACTGGTGCTGGCCGCCGCGCTCGCCGCGGTGATGTCCACCTCCTCCGGCGCGCTGATCGCCTGTGCCACCGTCGCCAACAACGACATCTGGTCGCGGCTGCGCGGCGTGGTCGTACGGGGCGGCGCGACGGACGACACACCGCACGACGAGGTGAAGGGCAACCGGGCCTTCATCCTCATCATGGGCGTCGCCGTCATCGCCGTCGCCATCGCGCTCAACGACGTGGTCCAGGCCCTGACCGTCGCCTACAACCTGCTGGTCGGCGGGCTGCTGGTGCCGATCCTCGGCGGCCTGGTGTGGCGCCGGGGCACCGCGACCGGCGCCCTGGCCGCGGTGGCGGCCGGCGGGCTCGCGGTGGTCGGCCTGATGGCCGGGTACGGCATCCTCGCCAACGAACCGGTCTACTACGGGCTGCTCACCTCGCTCGTGGTGTACGTCGTCGTCTCCCTGGCGACGGAGCCCACCGACGCCGAGGTCCTGGCGGCGTGGCGGGAACGGCTCGCGGGACGCGGCGCGCCGGCGGACCGGGCGACCGGGGACCCGGCCGGACCGGCCGCCGGAGGCCGGGTCGCCGTCGCCGCGGGCAACCCTCCCGCCACCGCCCACGGAACCGTCGAATAACGTACAAACACGTACAACCCGCGTTCGGGCAACGTGCGATCCACGTACCGGACAACGCACCGCCCACGCACGCCCCACGCGCGAACAGCGCGTCGCCATGCACCGTCATCGTCAGGAGAAAGGCACCCCACCATGAGCAGCAACGAGACGCCGCGCGGCCCCGTCGACTCCTCCCGCGTCCCCCGGTACGCCGGCCCCGCGACGTTCGCCCGGCTGCCCCGCCTCGACGAGGTGCGCGCCGCCGACGTCGCCGTCGTCGGCGTGCCCTTCGACACGGGTGTCTCCTACCGCCCCGGCGCCCGCTTCGGCGGCAACGCGATCCGTGAGGCCTCGCGCCTGCTGCGCCCGTACAACCCGGCACAGGACGCCTCGCCGTTCGCGCTGGCGCAGGTCGCGGACGGCGGCGACATCGCCGTGAACCCGTTCGACATCAACGAGGCCGTCGAGACGATCGAGGCCGCCGCCGACGACCTCCTCTCCACCGGCGCCCGGCTGATGACGCTCGGCGGCGACCACACCATCGCGCTGCCGCTGCTGCGTTCCGTCGCGAAGAAGCACGGACCGGTCGCGCTGCTCCACTTCGACGCCCACCTCGACACCTGGGACACCTACTTCGGCGCCGAATACACCCACGGCACCCCGTTCCGCCGGGCCGTCGAGGAGGGCATCCTCGACACCTCCGCGCTCTCCCACGTCGGCACCCGGGGCCCGCTCTACGGCAAGCAGGACCTCGACGACGACGCGAAGATGGGCTTCGGCATCGTGACCTCCGCCGACGTGATGCGGCGCGGCGTCGACGAGATCACCGACCAGCTCCGTCAGCGCATCGGCGACCGGCCGCTCTACATCTCCGTCGACATCGACGTGCTGGACCCGGCCCACGCCCCCGGCACCGGCACCCCCGAGGCAGGCGGCCTCACCTCCCGCGAACTCCTCGAAATCATCCGGGGACTGGCCTCCTGCAACCTGGTCTCCGCCGACCTGGTCGAGGTCGCCCCGGCGTACGACCACGCCGAGATCACCTCCGTCGCCGCCTCGCACACGGCGTACGAGCTGACCACGGTCATGTCCCGGCAGATCGCGGCGGCCCGCACGCGGGGCGCGGAGACCGAGGCGAAGTGAGCCACGAGCACCACGACGAACGCCCCCGGCTCACCCCCGCGCAGATCGCGGCCGCCCTGGCCCCGCCGCCCGGGCGCAACGGCGGCGACCTCGTCGTCGAGACCCTCCAGGGTCTCGGCGCGACCACCGTCTTCGGCCTGCCCGGCCAGCACGCGCTGGGCATGTTCGACGCGCTGCGCCGCTCGTCCCTGACGTACGTCGGGCTGCGCGTCGAGAACAACGCGGGCTTCGCCGCCGACGCGTACGGCCGGATCACCGGCGAGGCGGCGCCGCTGCTGCTCTCCACCGGGCCGGGCGCGCTCACCTCGCTGGCCGCGCTCCAGGAGGCGGCGGCGGCCTCCGCGCCGGTGCTGGCGATCTCCAGCCAGATCCCGGTCGCCGGCCTGGGCGGCGGACGCCACGGCTATCTGCACGAACTGCGGGACCAGCAGGCGTCGTTCCGGGACGTGGTGAAGTCGGTGCACACCGTGCGCACGGCCTCCCAGATCCCGTCCGCGATCGCCGCCGCCTGGGAATCCGCGCTGACCGCCCCGCACGGGCCGGTCTGGGTGGAGATCCCGCAGGACGTGCTCCTCGCGGAGACCGCCCTGCCGGTGGTCACGGCGATGGACGCCACCCCGCGCGCGCTGCACGCCCGCCCCGAACTGATCGCCGTGGCGGCCGACGCGCTGGCGAGGGCCGAACGCCCGGCGATCATCGCGGGCGGCGGAGTCGTGCGCTCCGACGCCTCCGGCAAGCTGCTCGCGCTCGCGGAACGGCTCGACGCGCCCGTCGTCACCACCTTCGGCGGCAAGGGCGCCTTTCCCTGGGAACACCCGCTCTCGCTCCAGTCCTGGCTGGAGGACCGGCACACGACCGACTTCCTGGAAGCCGCCGACGTGCTGCTGGTCGTCGGCTCCGGACTCGGCGAACTCTCCTCGAACTACCACACGTTCCGCCCGCGCGGCCGGGTGATCCAGATCGAGGCCGACGCCGGGAAGCTGGAGTCCAACCACCCAGCGCTCGGCATCCACGCCGACGCCCGCGACGCCCTCTCCGACCTCCTGGAGGCGGTCGGCCGCCGCGAGGACCCGTCGGCCGCGGACCGCGTCCGGACCGTGCTCGAAGCGGTACGGGAACGGCTCGCCGGCCAGGACCTCGCCCTGGAACAGCGGCTCGTCGCCGCCGTGCGGAAGGCCCTGCCCGACACGTCCCCCAGCTTCTGGGACATGACGATCCTCGCCTACTGGGCGTGGTCCGCGTTCGACGCCCGCCGCCCGAACACGATGCACTCGGCGCAGGGCGCGGGCGGCCTCGGCTACGGATTCCCGGCCGCCCTCGGCGCGGCGGTCGCGGACCCCGGCCGGCCGGTCCTGGCGGTCTCCGGCGACGGGGGCGCGATGTACTCGATCGCGGAGCTCGCCACCGCCCGGCAGTACGACCTCCCGGTCACCTGGCTGATCGTCGACGACGGCGGCTACGGCATCCTGCGCGAGTACATGACGGGCGCCTTCGGCGAGGCCACGGCGACGGAGCTCTCCCGCCCGGACTTCGTCGCCCTCGCCGAGTCCTTCGGCGTCCCGGCGGTCCGCACGACCCCGGAGTCGCTCGCGGACGACCTGGCGCGCTCCCTCGCGGCGCCCGGCCCTTCGGTGGTCGTGCTGCCCGCGCTGCTGAAGATGTTCGAGCCGACACATCTGTAGGGGCCGGCACCTCTGCGGGGGCCGACGCATCTCTGGGCGGGGGCGCGGCGTCACCGCCCGGGGGCCGTCGCCGTCGGGCGGTCGCCGCCGTCGGCCGGCCGCCACGGCCGGTGGTCATGGCCGCCACCGTCCGGTGACGGTGGTCGTGGTCGTGACCGCATCCGTGTCCGTTACCGTCCGGCGGCGGTCACTGCCCGGTGGCCGCCCCTCCGGAGGGCGTGAGCTTCTCGATGGCTTCGAGCCCCGCCAGCCTGCCCCGGAGGAACTCCCGCTGCTGATCCGGGTTCAGGGAGCCCGGCAGATCCCTGCCGGACGGCATCAGATCCGGGATCGTCCGGAACACGGCGCTCGCGGCGACGCCGTTGCCCCGCATCCGGGCCCAGTACAGCGACTTGCCGACCGTGTGCAGCGGCGTGGTCATCTCCGTACGGGGCCGCTTCGAGGCCCTGAGCCTCGTGCTCTCCCGGCCCAGCGCGCGGAAGTCGATGTCGCCCAGACGCTGGAGCACCTCCAGGGCGGCGTACAGCCGCCCGCAGAGGTGGGCATCGGTCGGCGGCCGGTCGTCCGGCATGTCTCTCCCCGTTCCGTCGGCGAACGAGCAGCATCTCTACCCCGGCCCGCCGGGCGGGGAACACGGCCGGATGGTGTACAACTTTTCCAGCCGCCGGAAGTCATCAGTGACGGGTGTGCCCCGGTGCACACCGCACATGACCACCCAGGGGGAGACACCACATGAACCGGCCCCGGATACCCGGAACACTCCGAATACCTCGCACCTCCGAGAATCCCCGAACTGCTCGGATACTCCCCGCAGTTCGGGCCGTGCTCCGCCCGGGCCGCGCCCGTCGCGCCCACGCCGTGCTCGCCGCCGCGCTCGCCGCGGGCCTGCTCGCGCCCGCGCTCCTCGGCGCCGCGCCCGCCGCCGCGGCGACGCCGACGGCGGGCTGCACATCCGACAAGGCGGGACTGGCGGCCAAGCTGGCCAAGGACATCACCGCCGCGCTCAAGGGACGCAAGTCGACGGCGGCGGTGGCGCTCTACGACCGGACCACCGGGACGAGCTGCACCCTGCGGGGGACGACCACGTACGACTCGGCCAGCGTGGTGAAGGCGACCGTGCTGGCGACGCTGCTCTGGGACAGCCAGAAGCACAACCGCTTCCTCACCGCCCGCGAGACCGAACTCGCCACCGCCATGATCACCAAGTCCGACAACGACGCGACCACCGCCCTGTGGAAGCAGCTCGGGGTGACCAAGGTCAAGGCGTTCCTCAAGGCCGCGGGGATGACCCGCACCGTGCCCGGCTCGGGCGGCTACTGGGGGCTGACCCAGATCACCGCCCAGGACGAGCTGCGGTTGCTGACCCTGCTGTCGGCCAAGAACTCCGTGCTGAGCGACAACGCGCGGTCGTACGAGCTGGGGCTGATGCGCAAGGTCGTCTCCTCGCAGCGCTGGGGCACTCCCGCCGGGGCCCCGGCCGGGGTGACCGTCCAGGTCAAGAACGGCTGGCTGCCGCGCGCCACCCATGGCTGGCGGGTGCACAGCGTCGGCGCCTTCACCGGCAAGGGGCACGACTACGCGATCACCGTGCTCACCCATGACAACAAGACGATGAACGACGGCGTCAACACCATCCAGGCCGTCGCCCGCGCCGTCCACAAGGACCTGAGCCCGGCCGTCGCCGCGCGGACCACCTCCACGATCGCCCCGCCCGCCGCCCCGCAGGAGGCGGTGCCCGCGGTGCCGGAGGCCCCGGCGGTACGCATGCTCACCGCGACCCCGCGCCCGTAGCCGCGCCCGCGCGCGCGGGCGGTCGCCGGTCATTGGCCGCCGGCCACCGATCGCGTGCCGGTGGCCACCGGCACGCACGGACCGTCGCCCCGGCTCCCGCGGCCGCCCCCGCGCGGCCGCCCCGCGCATGGCCCGGCCGCGTCCGGCCGGACCCGGGCGGGGCGATCAGCCGCCGACCGCCCGGGCGCCGGCCCCCGCCTCCGATGCCGCCTCCGCCTCCGTGGTCGTCCCCGGCTCCGCCTCCGTCGCCGCCGTCCCTCTCTCCGCCGACTCCGCCTCCGCACCTGCCTGGGCGGTGAACGCCACCCGCAGGGTCTCGCCGTCGAACTCCATGCTGAACGTGGAGTCCATGGCCCGTGCCAGGCGGACCAGCAGCGGCACCGTGGACATGGTGCCGCCGAGCTCCAGCTTGGAGACCTGCGGCTGCGTCATCCTGGCGCGGCGCGCCAGCTCGGTCTGCGCGATGCCGAGCTCGGTCCGGCGGTCGTAGACGGCCTGGCCGAGGTCCCAGGCCAGGTCGAGCTCCTGGCGCCGCCGCACGCGTTCGGCGCTCTCCGCGCGGTCTTTTCCCGCCGAGATGCTCTCTGCGACCTTCCGGTCCCGGGCGAGCTTCCACTCCGCGTGACTGACCACGTTGCTCTTCCTTCCTGGTGTCGCTAGATGTCGCGGCTGAACACGTCATGCGCTGGGTTTGTGCTCCGTTTCGCAGACGGCCTTCGCCCGCAGGGCGCGCTCGACCTCGGCATTCTCGCGCTGAAAAGGTCATCCATATGAAGCAACGTATATATATCCCAGCGTATATGTTCTCGAATCGGTGGCGAAGTCAGCAAGACGAGTGGGTGTGTCCCGTCGCGTTGACGTCGTCGGCCGTGGGCCGAACGGCAGGCTCACCGAAGAGGCGCCCCCGAAGTCCCCCGAAGCCCCGCGTTTGTTACGACGGGATGAAATCCGCTGCCCACGGCGTTGGTGCCTTCCGGCAGAGCAGGTCGATCGGGAGGGCACCGGTGACGGACGCAGAGGACGCGGAGCGCGCGGGAGGCGTCGCGGTGGGCGCGGCACGGGCCCAGGGGTGGGTGCGGCGGCTGAGCGGCTACGCGTGGCGCTACCGGCGCGATGTGCTGCTGGCGCTCGGGTCGTCGCTGGCCGGCATGGCGGTGATGGCCGTCGTCCCGCTGATCACCAAGGTGATCATCGACGACGTGGTCGGCGACCGCACCGGGTCCCTCGCCGTCTGGACCGGGCTGCTGCTGGTCGCCGCCGTCCTCGTGTACGTCGCCACCTACATCCGGCGGTACTACGGCGGACGCCTCGCGCTGGACGTGCAGCACGACCTGCGGACCGAGATGTACGAGACGATCACCCGGCTCGACGGGAGACGGCAGGACGAACTGTCCACCGGGCAGGTCGTCGGGCGCGCCACCAGCGACCTCCAGCTGATCCAGGGCCTGCTGTTCATGCTCCCGATGACGATCGGGAACGTCCTCCTCTTCGTCATCTCGCTGTTGATCATGGCGTGGCTCTCGCCCCTGCTCACCCTGGTCGCGATAGCCGTCGCCCCCGCCCTGTGGTTCATCGCCCGCCGCTCCCGCGCCCGGCTCTTCCCGGCCACCTGGTACGCCCAGGGGCAGGCCGCCGCCGTCGCCGGCGTGGTGGACGGGGCCGTCTCCGGCGTCCGGGTCGTCAAGGGCTTCGGGCAGGAGGAGCAGGAGACCGGCAAGCTGCGCGAGGTCGGCCGGAAGCTGTTCGCCGGGCGGCTGCGGGCGATCCGGATGAACTCCCGCTACACCCCCGCCCTCCAGGCCGTGCCCGCGCTGGGCCAGGTCGCGATGCTGGCCCTCGGCGGCTGGCTCGCCACCCGGGGCCAGATCACCCTCGGCACCTTCGTCGCGTTCTCCACGTACCTCGCCCAGCTCGTCGGCCCGGTCCGGATGCTCGCCGTGGTCCTCACCGTCGGCCAGCAGGCCCGCGCCGGCGTCGAACGCGTACTGGAGCTGATCGACACCGAGCCGACCATGCAGGACGGCACCGTGGAACTGCCCGCCGACGCCCCGGCGAGCGTCGAGTTCGACGACGTGCGGTTCGGCTACGCCCGCGAAGACGACCCCGACGGCGGGGCCGGCGCCCGCCCGGTCCTCGACGGGTTCTCGCTGACCATCGAGCCCGGCGAGACCGTCGCCGTCGTCGGCGCGTCCGGCAGCGGCAAGTCCACCGTCTCGCTGCTGCTGCCCCGCTTCTACGACGTGACGCACGGCGCCGTCCTGGTCGGCGGCCACGACGTCCGCGAGCTGACCCAGAAGTCGCTGCGCGCCGCCATCGGCCTCGTGCCGGAGGACAGCTTCCTGTTCTCCGACACCGTCCGCGCCAACATCGCCTACGGCTTCCCCGACGCCACGCGGGAGCAGATAGAGGAGGCGGCCCGCGCCGCCCAGGCCGACCGGTTCATCGCGGAGCTGCCCGAGGGCTACGACACCAAGGTCGGCGAACACGGCCTCACCCTCTCCGGCGGCCAGCGCCAGCGCATCGCGCTCGCCCGCGCCATCCTCACCGACCCCCGGCTGCTCCTGCTCGACGACGCCACCTCCGCCGTGGACGCCCGGGTCGAGCACGAGATCCACGAGGCCCTGCGGCAGGTGATGGCCGGACGCACCACCCTGCTGATCGCGCACCGCCGCTCCACCCTCGGCCTCGCGGACCGCATCGCAGTCCTGGAGAACGGCCGGCTCGCCGACATCGGCACCCATGAGGAACTGGAGCGCCGTTCCCCGCTCTACCGCCGTCTGCTCACCGACCCGGACGAACTCGGCGGCACCTCGCCCGGGCACCGGCCGGCCGTCCCCACCGACACCGCCGAGGAGGACGGCCGGGCGTTCCAGGGGGAGATCGACGCCGAACTCGACGCCGACTACGACGCCGAGCGCGGCATCAGCCCCCGCCTCTGGATCCGCGGGGACGAGCCCCGCGACAACGGGGCGGCCGGCATGCCCGCCACGCCCGAATTGCTCGCCCGCGTCGAGGCGCTGCCGCCGGCCGTCGACACCCCCGACATCGACGAGGCGCGGGCCGTCCGCGCCGAGGACGCGTACGGGCTGCGCAGGCTGCTGCGCGGCTTCGGGCTGCCGCTCCTGCTGAGCCTGCTGCTGGTCGCGGTGGACGCGGGCGCCGGGCTGCTGCTGCCGGTGCTGATCCGGCACGGCATCGACCAGGGCGTCACGCGGTTCGCGCTCGGCGCGGTCTGGGCGGCGTCCGCGCTGGCCCTGGTCGTCGTGCTCGTGCAGTGGGCCGCCCAGATCGGCGAGACCCGGATGACCGGCCGCACCGGCGAACGCGTCCTCTACTCACTGCGCCTCAAGATCTTCGCCCAGCTCCAGCGGCTGGGCCTGGACTACTACGAGCGCGAGCTGACCGGCCGCATCATGACCCGGATGACGACCGACGTGGACGCCCTGTCCACGTTCCTCCAGACCGGTCTGGTCACGGCCTTCGTCTCCGTCGTCACCTTCCTCGGCATCATGGTCGTCCTGCTGGTCCTGGACGTGCAGCTGGCCCTCGTCGTCTTCGCGACCCTGCCGGTGCTGGTGATCGGCACGTACTTCTTCCGCCGCAAGAGCGTCCAGGCGTACGAGCTCGCCCGGGAACGCATCAGCGTGGTCAACGCCGACCTCCAGGAGTCCGTCTCCGGACTGCGGATCGTGCAGGCGTTCCGCCGCGAGCACGACGGCGCGCGCCGGTTCGCGGAGCGCAGCGCCCACTACCGCCAGGCCCGGGTCCGGGGGCAGTGGCTGATATCGGTCTACTTCCCGTTCGTGCAGCTGCTGTCGTCGGTGGCCGCGGCGGCCGTGCTGATCGTCGGCGCGGGCCGGGTCGACGACGGCACCCTCACGGCGGGCGCGCTGGTCGCCTACCTGCTCTACATCGACCTGTTCTTCGCCCCGGTGCAGCAGCTCTCCCAGGTCTTCGACGGCTACCAGCAGGCCACCGTCTCGCTCCGCCGCATCCAGGAGCTGCTGCGGGAGCCGACCTCCACCGAGGAGCCGGCCGAACCGCTGGACGTGCCGTCGCTGCGCGGCGAGATCGCCTTCGAGAACGTGTCCTTCGCGTACGGGGGCGGCGCGGCCGCGGCGGACGGAGCGGGCGCGGCGGACGGCGTCGAGGCGGGGGACCTGGCGGCGGGGAACGCCGAGGAGGCGCTGAGCGGCGTCGATCTGCGGATCCCGGCCGGCCAGACGGTCGCGTTCGTGGGCGAGACGGGGGCCGGGAAGTCCACCCTGGTCAAGCTCGTGGCCCGGTTCTACGACCCGACGGGCGGGCGGGTCACGGCGGACGGCGTCGACCTGCGCCGCCTCGACCTCACCGCGTACCGGCACCGGCTCGGGGTGGTGCCGCAGGAGGCGTATCTGTTCGCCGGCACGGTCCGGGACGCCATCGCGTACGGGCGGCCGGAGGCCACCGACGCGGAGGTGGAGGCGGCGGCGCGGGCGGTCGGCGCCCACGACATGATCGCGACCCTGGACGGCGGTTACCTCCACGAGGTGGCCGAGCGGGGGCGCAACCTGTCCGCCGGGCAGCGCCAGCTGATCGCGCTCGCCCGGGCCGAACTCGTCGACCCGGACGTCCTGTTGCTGGACGAGGCGACCGCCTCCCTGGACCTGGCCAGCGAGGCCCTGGTCAACCAGGCGACCGACCGCCTCGCCGGCCGCCGCACCACCCTGGTCGTCGCCCACCGGCTGACCACGGCCGCCCGCGCCGACCGGGTCGTGGTGATGGACCACGGCCGGGTCGTCGAGGACGGCACGCACGACGAGCTCCTCGCCAGGGAAGGGCACTACGCCGGGCTGTGGCGCACCTTCATAGGGGAGGACGAGCCCGCGGGGGTGTGAGCCCGGGGCCGGGGCCGCCGTGCGTGGCGGCCCCCCGCCGGGGCGCCGGCCCCGCTCGCGCGCCGGCGGTCGAACGTCAGCCGTCGATGGCGGAGATCCTGCCGGTCGTGAGGTCCGAGCGCACGGTCAGATACGAGTGGACGGGGTGCTCGCCGCCGCTCCAGGTGAGCCGCACCTTCGACCAGGTGTGCCCGGTGGCGCTGTCGCCCGGAGTGACCCGCAAGGCGAGCGGGACGTTCTGGGCCCGCAGGACCCCGTCCGCGTGGTTGCGCTTCTCCCAGGCGGCCAGGTCGGAGCGCAGACGCGGCGTCAGATAGAAGGACCGCAGGGCGGTGGCGAGTCCGCCGCCGTCCTCGGCCGCCACGGCGTCGATGTACGCGCCGTAGAAGTGGGCGACCCGCTGGTACGCGGCGGTCGGGGTCTCGGCGCGGACCGCCGCCGGGGCCGTCCGGGCCCGCGGGGCCGCCGCGGCGGCGGCCGGGACGGCGGCGGTGGCGGTGAGGAGAGCGGCGGCGAGCAGCGCCCGGCCGGCGGCGCGTCGGCGGCCGGGGCCCTGGGCGTCACGGAGTCGGAGCATGGCAGTCCCTGCCTTTCGTATGGCTCTGCCCTGTGGGAGCCATGCTGAGGCCGCCCGGTTCCTCGCCGGGGCGGAGCACGCCGGTGCAACCTCCGGATGGGCTCCTGCGTCGTACACGTGTATGTATGCGTGTCGAGCGAGGGTTCGCCTGTTCGATCGGGTGCCGGGGCGGCCGCGGACCGGAGCGACGGGCGGGGCGGGGCCGGCGGAAAGGATGTGGGCGGTGGGGCCGACGGGGGAGGCGAGGCGGACGGGCGCCGCGCCGGCGCGTCTGGTGGCCCTGTCGCTGGCGACGGCCCTGGTCCTGGTGCTCGTGGGTACCGTGACGAGCCGGGCCGAGGCCGCGACCTCCTGCGCCGGACGGCTGGTCAAGACGGTCCCGTTCAAGACCGGTGAGCTGCGCGTCTTCAAGAGCCGGGCCTACGCCTGCGCCGTCGCGATAGCCAGGAAGCCCGGCCCGAAGCGCGCGATGTCCGTGACGATCCAGCCGCGCGGCGGCGGGCCCGTCGTCGACAGCGGAAGCTACACGCGGCAGGCCGGCCCGGTGACGGTCCACGCGCTGAACCGGTGCGTCCGGGCCTCGGCCGCGATCGCGGGACAGTCCGGCTCCACCGGCTGGATCCTCTGCTGACGCTCCGGTCCCTCCCGCTCCCCTTCCTCACCCGCCCGCCGACAGGGTCTGGCGGCACGGGAGTCGCCCCGCTAGGTTCACGACGACTGTTGTGAACTCCGGGGAGGGTGTATGCGCAAGGCGTTCAGAGGGGTCCTCTCGCTCGCGGTGCTCATCGGCACGGTGAGCGCGACCGGGGCCACGGCCGGGGCGGCCACCGCCGCGGAACCGGCCGCGATCCGGACCGCGACCAGCGGCGAGAGCGGCACGAACGCGGACATCAAGGACCGCATCCTGGCCATCCCGGGAATGAGCCTGATCGAGGAGAAGCCGTACGCGGGCTACCGCTACTTCGTCCTCTCGTACACCCAGCCGATCGACCACCGGCATCCGTCGAAGGGAACGTTCCAGCAGCGCCTCACCCTGCTGCACAAGGACACGTCCCGCCCGACGGTCTTCTACACCAGCGGCTACAACGTCTCGACGAACCCCGGCCGTTCCGAGCCCACCCGCATCATCGACGGCAACCAGGTCTCCCTGGAGTATCGGTTCTTCACGCCGTCCCGGCCGTCCCCCGCCGACTGGTCCAAGCTCGACATCCAGCAGGCCGCCGACGACCAGCACCGCGTCTTCACCGCGCTCAAGCGGATCTACACCAAGAACTGGCTGACCACCGGCGGCTCCAAGGGCGGCATGACCGCCACGTACTACAAGCGCTTCCACCCCGGGGACATGGACGGCGTGGTCGCGTACGTCGCACCCAACGACGTGGTGAACAAGGAGGATTCGGCCTACGACCGGTTCTTCGCGAACGTGGGCACCAAGGAGTGCCGCGACCGGCTGAACGGGGTGCAGCGCGAGGCGCTGGTCCGCCGCGCGCCGCTGGAGAAGAAGTACCGGCAGTACGCCGCCGCGAACGGCTACACCTTCGACACCACCGGTTCGCTGGACCGGGCCTACGAGGCCGTGGTGATGGACTACGTCTGGTCGTTCTGGCAGTACAGCCTGCTGGCCGACTGCGGCGCCATCCCGGCCGACGCCAAGTCCGCCTCCGACCAGACCATCTGGGACTCGGTCGACTCGATCGCGGGCTTCTCCGCCTACACCGACCAGGGCCTGGAGCAGTACACCCCGTACTACTACCAGGCCGGCACCCAGCTCGGCTCGCCCGACATCGAGCAGCCGTGGCTGGGCGGGCTCAGCCGCTACGGGTACCAGCCGCCGCGCAACTTCGTGCCGCGCTCCATCCCGATGAAGTTCCAGCCATGGGTGATGCGCGACGTCGACACCTGGGTGAAGCACCGCGGCGACCGCATGCTGTACGTCTACGGCCAGAACGACCCGTGGGGCTCCGAGCGCTTCCGGCCGAACACGGGCAGGCGGGACAACTACGTCATGACGGTGCCGGGCGGCAACCACGGCTCCAACGTGGCGCAGCTCGCCGAGAACGACCGGACGGAGGCCACCGCGGCCATCCTGCGCTGGGCCGGTGTCGCGCCGGCCGCGGTGCGGGAGGACGCGGCGCAGGCGAAGCCGCTCGCGAAGTTCGACGCGCGGCTCGACAAGCAGGACGACGTGATGAACGGACACGGGCTGCGCCCGTAGCCGGTTCGCGCACACTGCGCGCACGGTGCATGGCTCGTGGGCGAGGGGAGGGGCCGCGTGCGCTGCGCGGCCCCTCCCTCCGGTCGGGAGCCGGGTCGGGCCCGTACGCTCTCCGGTTCGGGACCGGGTCGGGTCCGTACGCCCTCCGGTCCGAAACCGGGTTCGTCAGTACCGCAGTCCGTGACCGACCGGGTACAGCACCCGCGCCGGGTCGTCCGCGCGCTGCACCGGCACCGGCAGGGTGCCCCGCGGCTTCGCGTGCCCGGCGATCACCCGGGCGGCGGCGCGCAGTTCGACATCGGTCCAGGAGTACGCGGCCAGGCTCGCCGCGAACCCGGTGCCGGTCAGGTGGGCGATGTCGTACGGGTTGCGGATCGCGACCGTGACCACCGGGATCCCGGTCGCCGCGAGGGCGCTCACCAGGGTGCGCTGCGAACTGGTCGCGGACACGTTGTACGTCCCCACGATCACCGCGTCCTTGCCCCGGGCGGCGGCCACCGCCTCGTCGATCTTCGCCCGGGTGGGGGCGGTGCCGGTGGACAACGCGGTCGCCGTGTGGCCGAGTTCGTCGAACGCCTTGGCCAGGGTGGTGGTCGGCGGTCCCGTGGTGCCGGACGGGGAGGCCGGATCGGCGCCGACCACGAGCAGGTTCTTGTGGGAGCGGCGGGAGAGCGGGAGCACCGCGCCGTCGTTGGCCAGCAGCGTCGTGGTCCGCTCGGCGATCCGGTCGGCGGCGGCGAGGTGGGCGCGCGTCCCCACGACCCGGTCCACGTCCTTGCGGCTGACGTAGGGGTCGTCGAACAGGCCGAGCTTCGTCTTGAGCCGCAGGATGCGCAGGATCGATTCGTCGATCCGGGCCTCGTCGAGTTCGCCGCTCCTCACGGCTGCCAGGACGGCGTTCCAGGCGACGGGGAGGTTCGGCGGGTTGAGCAACTGGTCGACGCCCGCCTTCAGGGCGAGGACCGGGACCCGTTCGTCGCCGTACTTGGTCCGTACGCCCTCCATGTCGAGCGCGTCGGTCACCACGACCCCGTCGTAGCCGAGTTCCTCGCGCAGGACGCCGGTGAGGATCGGGCGGGACAGGGTCGCCGGGTCCTCGGACGGGTCCAGCGCGGGGACCACGATGTGCGCGGTCATGATCGAGTCGATGCCCGCGGCGATCGCGGCCCGGAACGGCGGCGCGTCCAGCTCCGTCCACTGCCGCCGGTCGTGGGTGATGACCGGCAGACCGGTGTGGCTGTCGGTGCCGGTGTCGCCATGGCCCGGGAAGTGCTTGGCCGTCGACGCGACGCCGCTGCCCTGATACCCCTTCACCTGGGCGGCGACCATCCCCGCCACGGACTGCGGGTCGGAGCCGAAGGAGCGCACGCCGATCACCGGGTTGGCCGGGCTGACGTTGACGTCGGCGTCCGGGGCGTAGTTCTGGTTGATGCCGAGCGCGGCCAGTTCGGCCCCGGCGATCTGCGCGGCCCGGCGGGTGTCGGAGTGCGAACCGCCCGCGCCCAGCGCCATCGCGCCCGGCATCAGCGTCGCGGGCGCGCCGACCCGGCAGACGATGCCGTGTTCCTGGTCGGTGGCGACGAGGAGGGGCAGGGGAGTGGGTCCGGCGAGCCCGGCGCGCTGGATGCCGTTGGAGAGGTCGGCGATCTGGTGCGGGTCGCGGGTGTTGTGCGCCCAGACGAAGTAGATGATCCCGCCGACGTGGTACTCGGCGATGAGCTCGGCGGCGGTGCGGACACCGATCTCGCGCATGTTGGCGTCGATGTCGGCCTGGTCGGGCGCGGTGGCGGAGTGCCCGTACACCCGCATCACGAAGAGCTGCCCGACCTTCTCCTCCAGGCTCATCCGGGAGATGAGCCGCTTGAGGCGCCTGGTGGTGGCTGCCGACCGGTGGTGCCCGGCAAAGTGCCCGCCGTCGGCGGACCTCGGGGCGGCCGGGGCGGCGGCGGAGGCGGTGGAGGCCCCGCTCGTGATGGCGGCCGCGGCGGTGGCGGCCGCGGTGGCGGTGAGAAGCGTGCGTCTGGAGGTGCGGTGGGGCACGTGAGCTCCTTCGGCCTTGCTCGGGGACGAGGTGAAAGAAACTGCCAAGGAGCACGGATATCCAGAAAATAACTTCCGGTCAAGGGTCCGGACCGTTTTCGGCCCGGGCGGCGGGAGCCGCCTCCCGCTCCCGCCGGGTGCTCCCGCTTCCCGCCGCTCGCTTCCGCCTTCCGCCGGTCGCTCGTGGTCGCCGTCCGGGCCCTGCCGTCGCCCGGGCGCCGTTCGTCAGCCCAGTCCGACCGTCGCCCCTTGAGCCTGGAGCGCCGCCACCGCTGCCGTGATCGCGGGCCGGCGCGCGGCCCCCGTGCGCCACAGCGCGTACAGCCTGCGGACCGGGACCGGGTCGAGCGGCACCGCCACCACGCCCGCTGGCAGGGGCCCCCGGCCCAGCCGGGGGATCATCGCGACCCCGAGCCCGGCGGCGAGCAGGGCCAGCTGGGTGTGGTTCTCCTCCGCCTGGTGCCGGATGTCCGGCTCGTAACCGGCCTCGCGCAGCGTCCGCACGAGCCAGTCGTGGCAGATCCTGCCCGGTGGCTGGCAGATCCACCGCTCCTTGGCCAGCTCCTCGCGCCGCACCGCCTCCCGCCCGGCGAGCGGGTGCCCCTCGGGCACCAGCAGCTCGCACCGGTCGTCACCGATCACCGCCTGCGTCACGCCCTCGGGGGCGGGCAGCGGAGCGATGTCCCAGTCGTGGGCGACCGCGAGGTCGATCACGCCCTTGGCCACCAGGTCGACCGAGAGGTGCGGATCGACCTCGGTCATCCTGACCTCCAGGGCCGGATGGTCCCGTTCCAGCCCGGCCAGCACACCGGGCAGCAGCCCGCGCGCCGCCGACGCGAACGCGCCGATCGACAACCGGCCCGTCGGCAGCCCCCGCCGCTCCTCCAGGGTGGTCTCCGCGTGCTCCACGATCGTGAGCAGCCGCTGGGCCGTCTCGGCGAGGTGGAGCGCCTCCTCGGTCAGCGCGATGCCGCGCCCCCGGCGTTCCAGGAGGGTCGTGCGGGTCTCCCGTTCCAGCTTGGTGATCTGCTGCGAGACCGCCGACGGGGTGTAGCCGAGCGCGGCGGCGGCGCCCGCCACGGAGCCGTGGACGGACACCGCGTGCAGGGCGCGCAGCCGGGACAGGTCGAGCATCGCGGCCTCCGGGGCTCTCGTCGGATCGGCCGGCCCCGGCAGGGTGGCCGGCCTTTGCCGGACCGGGCGGATCGGCCGGGTCGGCCGTCCGCCCGGACCGGCGATTCGTTAGTGTTGCTCAATTCCACCATGAAGAAACCCGCGCTGGTGCTACATGGTCGGCGCGGGCGATCCTCGGTGCATGCGTCCCCTCCACATAGCCCTGGCCGCGCTGGTCGCCGCCGTCTGGGGTGTGAACTTCGTCGTCATCGAGGTCGGCCTCGGGCACTTCCCGCCGCTGCTCTTCTCCGCCCTGCGCTTCCTGGTGGCCGCGCTGCCCGCGGTCTTCTTCGTCGGCCGGCCCAAGGTCGCCTGGAAGTGGATCGTGGGCGTGGGACTGGTCCTCGGGGTGGCGAAGTTCGGGCTGCTCTTCATCGGCATGGACCGCGGCATGCCCGCCGGCCTCTCCTCGCTCGTGCTCCAGGTCCAGGCGGTGTTCACGGCCCTCTTCGCGGCGCTGGCGCTCGGCGAGCGGCCGGGAAGGGTGAGGGTGCTCGGCATGGGCGTGGCGCTCGCGGGCATCGGGGTGGCGGCGGCCGACGAGGGGGCGAGCGGGCCGGTGCTGGCCTTCGCCCTGGTCGTCGCGGCGGCGGCCTGCTGGGGCGTGTCCAATGTGCTGACCCGCAAGGCCGCCCCGCCCGACTCGCTCAACTTCATGGTCTGGGTGTCGACCGTGCCCGTGCTGCCGCTGCTGGGCCTCTCCCTGCTCTTCGAGGGCTGGGACCGCGACGCCGAGGCGCTGGCCGCGCTCGACTGGAGCGGCGCCGGGATCATCGTCTACGTCGCCTGGATCACCACCGTGTTCGGCTTCGGCGCCTGGGGCTATCTGCTGCGCCGGCACCCGGCGTCGTCGGTGGCCCCGTTCACCCTGCTGGTTCCCGTCTTCGGGATGTCCGCGGCCGCGCTGCTGCTGGGCGAGTCGGTCGGCCCCCTGCGGTGGTGCGCGGCGGCGCTCCTGGTGGGCGGAGTGGCGCTGGCCTCGCTCGCGGGGACGCGGCGGGGCCGTACGGCGGTCCCGGAGTCGGATCCGGCGGTGGACGCGGGGCAGGCGCAGGCGCCGAAGGCAGCGGACGCGGGGGCGACTTCGGGTTTGACTCCGACTCCGACTCCGACTCCGGGGCCGGGGCAGATGGCGGGCGCGGGGTCGGACGGCCTCCGTCCCTGACGGGGCATGCGGCTGCGCGCGCGTGCGCACCCGGCCGGGGCGGCCACGCGCCCGTCTTCGACCGCCCCGTCGCGGGAGCCGTGGAGGCGCCCGCCCTCCCGCATGGGACGGCAGGCCGCGGCGCCTGCGGGGCGGCCGGCGCCGCCGGTCGTGATCCTGCGGCGCCGCACTGGTGTGAAACCGCCGCTGACGTGCGATGATGTACGAAATCCCTTACCCAGCAGCGAGGTTGGGGCGTCAACGCATGTACAGGAGGAGGGTTGGTGAACGACACCAGGAAGGACGTTCGCAAGATCGAGGTGGCGCTGAAGTGGGCGCCGAGCCCCTTCGGCGAGCCGGCCAGCCACCTCGACATCGTCGCTGCGACCTACCTGGCGGCTGCCCCGTACGGAGACCCCTCCTACATAGTGCACTGGGACAGCCGCTCCCCGGACGGCACCATCTACCTCAACCGGGACAGCAAAGACGGCAAGGGCCTGGGCTGGGACGAGGTCATGACGCTGGAGCTCGACCGTCTCGACAGCCGGTACGCGCGTGTGGTCGTCGGCGTCGTCATCCACCAGAAGGCCTGCCGCAGAACGTTCGCCGGCGTGCTCAGCCGCGGCCTGCGCCTGCGCGAGGGCTACACCGTCCTGGCGGAGGACGACTTCGGCGGGGTCCTGGAGGCGACGGCGGCGACGGTCGGCGAGTTCGTACGGGACGACTCCGGGGCGTGGACCTTCTGCCCGGGCGTCCGCGGATACGACGAGGAGCCGGAAGCCTTCACCAGGATCATGGGCGGCGCCCCCCAGTCGTGAAACCGGGCCGACGGCCGATCCCATGCCCCGCCGCCCGGCCGGACGGAGAGCCGGGCCGAGCCGCCCGTCAGCCCGTGTGATGCCCTGGTGCCGTGATCACACCGGGCCCCGTAGCCGTGCTCGCGGTGCCGGGACAGGGCCTAACACCCCGCCGCGGCCAGGCGCAGCAGGTGGTCCCGCCCGGCGGCCAGCAGGGCCGGGAGCTCGGCCGCCGCGGGGTGCCAGCGCTTCTCGTACTCCCAGCACACCCAGCCGTCCCAGGCGTCGCCGCCCAGGGCGGCCAGGCAGGGGCCGAGCGGCAGGGCGCCGGCGCCGAGCGGAAGCGGGGTCAGGTCGTCGGGCGAGGCGACGTCCTTCACCTGGACGTAGCCCAGGTACGGGGCCAGCACGGCGTGGGTCGCGGCCGGGGACTCGTCGGCCAGCCAGGTGTGCATGACGTCCCACAGCGCGCCGATGTGGCGGTGCCCGACCGTTCCCACGACCCGGGCCGCGTCGGCGCCCGCGCGGTGCGAGTCATGGGTTTCGAGCAGGACGCGTACGTCCAGGTCGGCGGCGCGCGGCGCGGCGGCGGCCAGCCTCCGGGCGGCCGTCGCGTCGGCGGTCGCGGGGTCCTGGCCGCCGCCGCCCGGGAAGACGCGGACGTTGCTCGCGCCCAGGTCGTGGGCCAGCTCGACCAGTTCGGCGATCTCGGCCAGCACCGGGGCGTCGTCGCCCTCGGCCGCGACCCGGGCGTATCCCGCGACGGTCAGGATCTCGACGCCGCCCTCGGCGAACTCCTCGACGACGGCGGCGCGTTCGGACGCCGAGAGGCCGAGGTGGACCGGCTCCTCCGGGTGGGCGCGCAACTCCACGCCCTGGTAGCCGTGTTCGGCGGCGAGCCGGACCACGTCGGCCATCGGCATGCCGGGCACCCCGAGGGTCGAGAAAGCGAGCTTCACTGAGCGGTCCTTCCGTCGTCGCCGTTCGCCGCCGCTCCGCCGGGCTCCCGGTGGCTCGGCGCAGCTCCCGTCGGAGGCTCAGCACGGCTCCCGGAGCAGCTGCTCCAGACTACCCAGCAGCCGCAGCGCGTCCGCCCGCTGACGGGGGTCCAGCCGGCCGCCCGCGCCCGGCGTCCCGCCATCGGCCGGGGCGTACGCCACCACCCGCAGCGCCGCGGCGGCCTGCCGGGCGAACATCGCCAGCAGGTCCAGCTCCCGCAGGTCCGTACGGGCGCACGGCGACGGGTCCAGCACCTCCAGCACGCCCAGCACCCGGCCGTCGCTGATCAGCGGGGCCGCCATCAGCGCGTTCGGGACGTACTCGGTGGACTCGGCGAGCGACCGGTCGAAGGACGGGTCGGTGGTGAGGTCGTCCACCACCATCGGCTCGCCGGAGGTCGCCACCCAGCCCGCGATCCCGCGCCCGGCCGGGAAACGGCGGCCCACCAGGAACTCCTCGCCCTCGCCGGAGACCGCCTGGAACACCAGCTCGTCCGCCTCCTCGTCCAGCAGGAAGACCGAGCTCGCCGCCGCGCCGAAGATCGCCCGCGCCACGTCGACGACGGACTGGAGGAGTTCGCGCCGGGCCGCGGCCACCGCCGGGAGCGCCTCCCGGGCCGTTCCCGGGATCGTCGACGCCATGGACGTCACGGATGTCACGGACGCTGATTCGGTACCTGGAGTCATCAGACCTCTCCTGCCGGATCGGAGGGCCGCGGGCCGAACCGCACGTTCGCCGCGGAGAGATAGAGGGCGTTCTTGAGCTGGAAGGCCGTCATCCGGGGGTGCGCCGACAGAAGACGCGCGCACAGCCCGCTGATGTACGGGGTCGCGAAGCTGTTCCCGGTGGTACGGATCGACGTGCCGCCCAGCCAGGGCACCCGCACGTTCTGGCCTGGGGCGAAGAACTCCACCGGCGGGTCGGGGTTGTAGAGGTGGAGTTCCGGGTCGTCCTCCTGGTGGCTGCCCACCGAGATCACCGAGGCGAACCGCCACGGATAGCTCTCCACCGGGCTGTTGTGCGCCGACGCGACGACGACCGTGCGGTTGAAGTAGGCGTGGTCGGCCAGCGCGTGCAGCGCCTCCGCGAACCGGACCCGGGTGGTGGACAGCGACAGGTTCACCACGTCGAAGCCCTGCTCGACCGCCCACCGCAGACCCGCGAGCAGCACGTCCCCGGTGCCGGAGAACCGTTCCCCCAGCACGCGCACGCTGTACAGCTCGCACTCCGGGGCGGTCCGGCGGATGATGCCCGCGCACGCGGTGCCGTGCCCGCAGGTGTCCCCGGTGTCGGTCTCCCTGACCTCGGTGTCTCCGGTCTCCGGGTCCTTGACCACCACCCAGGAACCGGCGACCGGCCCCACCCCAGGGTGGTCGCGCTCGACCCCGGAGTCCACCACGCAGACCCGTACGCCCCGGCCGGCGCCCGGCACGGGGACGCCGTCGCCACCGCCGTCGCCGGGCCGCGGGCCGGGGTCGGCGCGCACCAGCACGTCGTCGGGGCCGCGCCCCCGCAGGCTCCAGGTCAGCCCCGCGGCGGGCGCGGGGACGAGCGCGGGGGCCGGGCGCGGTGCGGGCGCCCGTCCCGGTCCCGGGCCGGGGGCCGTCTCCGTGGTCGCCATCCTCAGCTCCTCTCCGTCGTGGCCGCCACCGGTGCGGCGGCGAGCCGCGCGGCCCACCGTTCGCCCGGCAGATGTCCCTTCTCCGCGAACCGCTCCCCGGCCTCCCGCGCCGCCGCTGCCGCCCCCCGCGGGTCGCCCAGCAGCGCCAGCGTCCGCGCCCGGTCCAGCGACGCGGTGGCCCGTACCAGCGGCGAGTCGGTGAGCAGGGCGTCCCGCACCGCGCGGTCCGCGTGGCGCAGGGCCGCGTCCCGCTCCCCGGCCTGTGCCGCCAGCCGGGCGCGCAGTCCCGCCAGGTCCACCCGGTCCGCCTGCGGCAGGGACTCGGGCGCCCCGATCCCTTCGAGCCATGGACCGGTGTCGTCCGTCCGGCCGTCGTCCAGCAGCAGCCGGGCCGCCTCCAGCGCGACGGCCGGGCGCATGGACCGGGCCCCGGCGCGGGCCGCCGCGCGGTCGGCGCGGACGAGCAGGCTCAGGGCCCGTTCGGTGTGCCCGAGCAGCGCCTCGACTGTCGCGCGGAACACCGGAAGGAAGACCTCCGCCTCCGCGTAGCCCAGGTCCTCGGCCAGTTGTTCCGCCTCGGCCAGGCACTCCCCGGCCCGGTCCGCCCGGCCGCGCAGCGCGTGGAGCACGGCCAGCGGGCAGTTCAGCGTGGTTCGCACGGCGGGACGGCCCGCGCCGTGCGCGGCCAGCAGGTCCCGGCAGCGCGCCACCGCGACCGGCACCGGCTCCGGGCCCCGCCACAGCGAGATCCCGATGGCGCCGAGCGCCGCCGCCCGCTCCGGTTCCGCCTCGGCCCGCACCGCGTGGTCCAGGGCCAGCGTCAGATCGCGGTCGGCCTCCTCGTGCCGTCCGGACCGTTGCAGCTGCTGGGCCAGCCGCAGCCGGGCCCGCGCCTGCCCGACCCAGTCCCCGGCGGACTCGAAGAGCGGGAGCGCCGCACGGGCGGCCGAGAACACGCTCATCGCGGCCGGGTCCAGCGACGCCAGCGCGAGCCGGGCGTGCGCGGCCTCCACCGGGGCGGTCCGGGCGGCCAGGACCTGCCGCAACAGGCGCTCCCCGTCCTCGGGATGACCGAGCGCCAGCCGTACCTCGCCCAGCCGCCGAAGCGCCGGCGCGGCGGCGGGGTCGCCCGGCGGATGCAGGTCCACCGCCCGCCGCAGCAGCCCCTGCGCCCAGTGCAGATCGGAACGGGCCAGCGCCTGCGCACCCGCCGAGGCGAGCGCGGCGGCGGCCCGGACCCGCAGCGCGTCGGCCCGGCCGTCGGCCATGCCGAGCTCGGCGCGGTACCGGTACGCCCGCTCCAGGTGCCCGCCGACCGCCGCCTCGCCCGCCGCCGTCACACTGGGCAGCTCCGCCGCCCAGGCGTGCCGTTCCGCCTTGGCCCGCTTGGACATCGAGGCGTACGCGACCTCCTGCACGAGTCCGCTGCTGAACCGGTGCCGGCCCGCGTCCGGACCGCCGCCCGGCACGGTCTCCACGAGGCGACGGCGGCGCAGCCGGGTCAGCGCCCGGGCCACCTGGGCCCGGTCGTCGTCCCGCCCGTCCTGCCCGTTCCGCCTGTCCTGGGCGTCCCGCCCGTCCTGGCCGTCCTGCCCGTCGCGCCCGAAGCCGTCGTCGGGGAGGCGGGGGCCGGGGCCGCCGCCCGGGGCCGGCAGGCCGTACCGGTCCAGGGCCTCCGCCTCGCGTGCGGCCCGGGTCAGCCGGACGAGTTCCGGCGCGGTGAAGTCCCGTCCGAGGACCGCGGCCAGGTCGAGGGTGGTGCGTTCGGTCCGCTCCAGCGCGCCGATCCGGGCGCCGAGCAACGCCTGGAGGGTGGGCGGCAGCGCCGGTTCGCCGGGGGTGCGCGGATCCGGCCGACGCCGTCGCCGCGATCGGTCCGCGGGTGCGGGGCGGTCCGCGGAGGCCGGGCGGGACGGATGGGGCGTCCGGGCGGTGCGGTCGGGGCCGGCCGCGATCAGCAGCTGTTCCAGGTACAGCGGGTTGCCCTCGGCGCGATCGTACAGGTCGCCGTCGTACAGGTCCCCGTCGGCCGATTTCCCGTCGTGCGAGTCGTGGACGGGCTGGTCGTGGACGGGCTGGTCGTGCCCGTCCGGGCCGTCGGCGGCCGGTGCGGTCAGGCCGGTCAGGGCGTGCACCAGCCGGGCCGCCTCGGTACGGGACAGGCCGGACAGCGGGAGGAGCTGTGCAGGGTGGGCGGGGTGCTCGGTGGCGGGCGGGGGCCCGTCCGGGCGGCCCGGGCAGACCATGAGCACGCCCGCCCGGCCGAGCGGCCCGGCCAGCCGGTCCACCGTCCGGACCAGCAGCGGCTCGGCCCAGTGCCAGTCGTCGACGACCAGCACCACGGGGAGCCGTCCCGCGGCCCGGCCCAGCACGGTGATCAGCGCGGCGCACATGTCCTCGAACGGGGCGTTGGGCGTGCCGTCGTACAGCAGACCGCCGCGCAGCACCGCCCGCGCGTCCGCCACCGCGGCCCCCGCCCGCCCGGCCGCCGCGTCCAGGGTCTCCCGGGCGTCGGGGGAGCCCAGGACCTCCCGTACCGCGTCGGCCAGCGGCGTCAGGGTGCCGTGGTCGCCGTAGCTGCGGCAGCGGCCGGTGCCGGCCACCGGCCGGCCGGGTCCGGCGAGCCCGGAAAGCCACTCGCGGACCAGCCGGGTCTTGCCGATCCCGGCGTCACCGACCAGCCGCACCAGCCCCGGGCCCGCGCCCCGGGCCGTCCGGTCCAGGGCCTCGTCCAGCGCCGCCCGCTCCGGGGACCGGCCGATGAACGGCACGTCGAAGCGGCGCAGCAGCTCGGGGTCGTCGGCGCCGAGCGCGATCAGCCGGTACGCCCGGACCGGGTCGCTCTTGCCCTTGAGAGCCAGGAGACCGGCCTCCTCGACGACCACGGTCGGCCCGGCCGCCTCCAGGGTCTGCGGACCGATGAGGATCTCCCCGGTGGCGGCGTTCTGCTCCAACCGGGCGGCCACGTTCACGGTCTCGCCGGAGATCAGCGCCTGCCGGGCGCCGGCGTCCGAACCCGCCACCACCGTCCCGGTGTTGACGCCGATCCGGACGCTGAGCCGGATGCCCAGCGCGGCCTCCAGCTCGATGTTGAGATCGGCCAGCGCCTCGCGCATGCCGAGCGCCGCGGCCAGCGCCCGCCGGGCGTCGTCCTCGCGCATCACCGGCACCCCGAACACCGCCATCACGGCATCGCCGATGAACTTCTCCGGGGTGCCGCCGTGCGCCTCGATCCGCTCGCTCATGACGGCGAAATAGCGCAGGGTCACGGTCCGCAGGGTCTCCGGGTCGAGCCGCCCGGACAACGCCGTCGAGCCCACCAGATCGCAGAAGACCGCGGTGACCAGCTTGCGTTCGTCCTCCGGCGCCGCGGCCGCGGGGGCGGGGCACGGGGTGCCGCAGGACGGGCAGAACCGTGCGCCGGCGGGCAGCTCGTGCCGGCACGAGACGCAGTTCATCGGCGCTTCCTCTCCGCTCATCGGCGCTTCCTCTCCGTTCGTCCGCTCGCCGGGGCCGATCCGTTCGTCCGCTCGCCGGGGTCGGCCCGTTCGCCCGGGGCCGCCGGTGCCGGTGCGCGCCCGGCCCGGCGGCGGTTCGAAGACAGGTCCTAGAACAAAGCGCCGCCCGCGATCTCGCCGTGCGCCTGCACCTCGGGGCCGACGGCGTCCAGCCGGGTCTTGATGTCGAGCAGCACGGCGAGTTCCTCCGGCGCCAACTCGTCCAGGACCTGGCGCTGTTCATCGGTGAGCAGATCGACGGCGAAGCCGGCTCCGTACAGCACGGCGAGCCGGTCCGGTGGTTCGGTCATGACGGGCCTCCCAACGAGACGGACCGTCCGGCCCCCCGCACCGGACGGTCCGGTGCGGTGCGCCCGAGCCGGACGAACAACTGGGTGAGCGCGTCGGTGGTGTGCAGGGCGCTGACGGCGACCGCCGCCTCCTGCCCCCGGGTCAGCGGCAACCGGTCGAGCAGCGCGTACAGCCCGGCGCAGTGGCCGCCGTCGAGATGCGCGTGCTCGTGCACGGTACGGAAGGCCGGCGCGGGCAGCCCGGTCATCCGGGCCAGCCGGGGCGCGAGCCCGGGGGCCGGGGCGTGGCCCTCCAGCACGGCGATGTAACCGAGCAGCGCCACCGGGTGGTGGTGCTCGATCCAGTAGTACTGGGCGCCCGCCAGGGAGGCGACCAGCGGATCGGGTATCCGCTCCACCGCGTCCCGGGGGTCGCCGCCCGCGGCGGCCAGATCCTCCAGCAGCCAGGCGTCGTGCTCCGCCTCCTCCCGGATGTGGCCGTCCAGATGGGCGGCCAGCGGCGCGCCCAGCGGGTCGCCGTACCGCCCCAGCAGCGCGGCCCGTTCGGCGGCCCGTTCCATCAGCGGCACGGACGCCCGGATCACGGCGTGCATGGTGCGCAGATACGCCCGATAGCGGGGCAACAGACCTTGCGGGAGCCAGAGTGCGGCGATCGCGGCTCGTAACGACGGTTCGCAGAAGGAGAGTTTGACCCGCAGCCGCTCGGAGGGCGGAAGCCCGCGCCCGCCGCCGCGCGCCATCGGCACGTGCGCGGCGGCGGGCGGGGCGGTCTCCCGGACGGTCCCGGACGGCTGCGGGGGATCGGCGGGCCCGGCGAACGCGACGGGGCCGGCGGGGGAGCGGTTCATGTCCGGACGCCTCCCGCCACGGGATACGGGGCCGGCCCGCCCGCCGGGCGCGGGGCCGGGCCCGTGGTACGGCCGCCGGACGGGCGCGCGGTGTGCTCGTCGGCCGGGCTCGGGGCGCGGTCGCCGGACGGGCGTGCCGCCGGGCGGGCGACCGGGCGCGGGGCGCGGCTGTCGGCCTGAGCCGTCACCAGATCCGCGTACGCGGCGCAGCCGTGACGCCGTACCAGCGCCACCGGGCCCGCGTCGTGCTGGCGCCGGGCCGCGGTCAGGTCGAGCAGCGCGCCCGCCGCCCCCGACGCCAGGGCCTCGGCCGCCGCGACCAGCTCCGGCCGTTCGCCCAGCGCCCGGCAGTCCCCGCAGTAGGAACCGGCTGGGGCGTCCGGCGACCAGCGCCGCCGCAGATGGGCCGGGCCGACCGTGCGGACCAGCCGCAGCAGCGGCGACCCGAGCGCCCGCGCGCGCACGGTGGCCCAGTCGTCCCGCGCGACATGGCCCAGCCGCAGATGGGGCGGGACGGGACGGCGGTCCACGACGTCCTGGTTGCAGCAGGCCAGGACCGTCCCGTCGAAGCCGACCACCGGCCAGGCGGCCATCGCGCACGGCAGCGCCGCCGCGCCGTCCGCCACCGCACGGGCCGGGCGGGCCCAGGACGCCGCCCGGCCGAACGGCCGCACCTCGTTGACCAGGCACGGCACCGTCCCGCCGAAGGTCCGGCCGATGTCCGCGGTGACGTCGGCGAGGTAGTCGTCGTCCTCCCCGGTCCCGGTGAGGTGGAAGCTGACCGCCACCCCCAGCTCGCGGATCTCGCGCACCGCCCGGAACACCGCGGCCCGCGGCACCTCCCGCTCGTGCGGCAGGTCGAGGCTGGCGGAGAAGTGGTCGAGCGTCCGCACCGCCCGCAGCACCGGCGCCGGGAGCCCGCCCGACCGGGCGAAGAACATCCCGCTGAGCAGCGCGGTCCGGGTGCCGGCGGCGCGCGCGGCACGGGCGAGCGCGCTCACCAGGCGCGGGCGCAGTAGCGGTTCGCCACCGGTCAGCATCATCACCTCCGGCCGGTCGGCGGCGGTGAACGAGGAGACGAACCGTTCCAGCGCCGCCGCCCCCGGCTCCTCGCGGACCTCCGGCGCGGAGCCGGTGGAGCAGTGGGCGCAGCGCAGCGGACAGCGTCGGGTGAGGGTGATCAGCACGCCTCCGGCCGGGACCGGCCGCAGTCCGATGAGTTCGGCGAGCTCCATCCGGCCGTCTCCTTCGGGCGTAGGGGGGGCGCGGCGGGCGGCCGCCGTGCGCGTGTGTCGTGCGCCGACGGCGCGGACGCCGCGGGTACAGCGTCCGGCGGGACGGTTCGGTGCGGGTTCGGTCCCGGTTCGGTACGGCTTCGACGGCGGTCCGGGGCCGGTACGCCCCCGGTATGGCCGCAGGCCGGACGGGGTCCGGCGGCCCGCCGGCCGGCCCTCCGCGCGGGCCGCCGATCGTGCCCGCCGTACCGCCGGCCGCTCGCGCCGCTCCGTCGACCCCCGGTGAACAGCCGCGATACCGGCCCCATACTCGCGTCGAGCCGTTTGCCAGGCCCGGCCTCCTAGCTTTCTGGTCAGCGGCGGGCACCGGCCGGCCGCACCGGAAGAACCGGGCCTCGCCCGGGACGACCGGAGACGACCGCGATAGACGAGTGGACGGAGACCACCATGTCCGAGAACACCAAGCCCGTCGCCGACGACAACAACGAGACCCCCGAGGTCGAGGCGCACTCCGTGCTGGACCTCCAGGACACGGCCGTGGCCCACGAGCGCGAGCTCGACGGCAGCTGCGTCAGCACCGTGAGCCTCGTCCTGTCCGAGCAGTAAGGCTGACGACCGGGCCGCGGCGCCATCCCGGGGAGGAGACGTCTCCCCCGGTGGCGCCCGGCCGGCCGAATCGGGGCGGCTCCGTGGCCACGGAGACCGCCCCGCCTCGATTTCCCGGGCCGGACCGCGTGGCGGGCCCGCTCCCGGCCGCGTCGCCGCCCGGTTCCGCCTCCAGCGCCGCGTCGCCGTCCTGGCGTCGTATCCGCGCACGTCGTATCCGGGCGTCGTATCCGGGCGCGTCGTCGTCCGGTTCCGCTTCCGGGCGCGTCGTCGTCCGGTTCCGCTTCTGGGCGCGTCGTCGTCCGGTTCCGCTTCCGGGCGCGTCGTCGTCCGGTCCCGTTCCCGGCCGCGTCGCCGTTCGGGCGCCGTACCCGCCCCGGCGGCCCGCCGTGCCCGTGCCCTGTCCCCGAATCACCGACCGGGAGCCGACCATGGCCGCCTCGCTTCGAACCAACCGGGACTTCCGACTGCTGTGGATGAGCGGCCTGTTCGCCGTTCTCGGCACCCAGATGACCGCGCTGGCCCTGCCGCTCCTCGTACTCCGTGAGACCGGATCGGCCGTCCAGGCCGGCGCGATCAGCACGGTGTCCGTCACCGCGGTCCTGATCACCATGCTTCCCGGCGGGGTGATGGCCGACCGGGTGGAGCGCCGCCGGCTGATGCGCCTGTGCGACCTCGGCAGCTTCTGCGTCGTCGGCGCCCTGGTCGTGGCGGTGTGGTCCGGACACGCCCCGCTGCCCCTGGTGCTGCTGGTCGCGGGCGCGGGCGCCGTCATCGGCAGCCTCTACGGGCCCGCCGCCTTCGGGCTGATGCGCAGCGTCGTGCCCCCCGAGGACATGGGGACCGCGACCGCCCGCCTCCAGGCCCGCACCGCCACCGCGCGACTGGTGGGGCCGATGGTCGGCGGCGCCCTGTTCGGCCTGCACCCGGTCCTGCCGTTCCTCGCCGAGGCCGTCGGACTGCTGCTGTCCACGATCTGCGTGGCCCTGGTGCGCACCCGGTCCAGGTCCGAAGCCAGGGCCGGATCGGCCTTCAGCAGGGCCGAGTTGACCGCCGGGCTCTCCTTCCTGTGGCGGCAGCCCTATCTGCGGACCGTGCTCCTGGTCTTCGGACTGGGCATGAACTTCGCCTTCGGCGCCCTCACGTTCACCGCGCTGACCGTCTTCTCGGGCGGCGGACGGTCCGGGCTCGGCGGCGGCACCGTGGTCACCTTCATCTCGGTCGGGGCCCTCGCCGGCGCGCTCCTGGCCCCCCGACTGCGCCCCGAACGCCACACCTGGGCGCTGATCGCCGCCACTTGCTGGTTCTGCGTGGCCAGTGCCCTCGCCATGGCCTGGATCCGGGTCCCGTTGTTCGCCGGGCTGCTCTGCGCCGCCTGCATGTGCCTGTCGACGGTCGCCAGCATCGGCTTCCTCTCCACGCTGCTGGCCGTCACCCCCGGCGACCGGGTGGGCAGGGTGCAGAGCGCCGCCGGGTTCCTCTCCTCGCTGGTCCAGCCGTTCGGGCCGCTGGCCGGGGGCGTGCTCCTCACCGCCGTCGGCGGCCGGGGCACCTTCGGGGCGATCGCCGCGGTCCTCGCCGTGTCCGCCGCCGTGGTCACGTTCGCCCCGTCCGCCCGGCCCGCCCCGGCCGCGGCCCCGTCCGGGCCGGAGCCCTCAGGGGCCTTTGACCCCGCCGCACCGGCCGGATCCGAAGCGCCGGCCGGGTCCGCCACGCGGGTCGGGCCCGCCGCCCCGGCCGTACCGGTCGGGGACGCCGCCCGTCCGTACGAGGCCCGTGCGGACGAGGTGTGCGCGCACGGGGAGCGTGCGGACGAGCCCCGCGCGGACGAGAGCCCCGCGCACCGCACCGGGGCCGGCGGCCCCCGCCCCTGACCACGAGCCCAGGAGACCAGCCCAGGAGGTATGCCGTGCCCGGCATCCAGGAGACCCAGCTGTACTGCCTCGCCGACCGCCGCTACTACGAGACCCCGGCCCGGCTGCCCGACGAGGACACCCGCTACCCGCTCGACCGCGCCGAACCTCCCGAGGGCTGGCGGCGCGGCACCACCGGGCTCTGGACCGCGCTGCACCCCGCGTCCGCCCGACTGCCGGAGCAGGGCTGGAAGATCCACGTCTCCACCGTCCCGGAGGAGGCCGAGCGCACCCTCGCCGACACCGCCCGGATCTGCCTGGAACAGGGCGTGCCGTTCAAGTTCCTGCGCAGCGCACGCGCCCTGCACCTGATGTCGGCCAAGTACATGAACCGGTCCGGCGCGGGGAAGTTCCTCACCCTCTACCCCGACGGCGAGGCCGCGTTCCTGCGCCTGCTCGACGCGCTGACCCGGGCCCTGGACGGGCGCAGCGGGCCGTACATCCTCAGCGACCTGCGGATCGGGAACACGCCCGTCCACGTCCGCTACGGCGCCTACGTCGAGCTCTGGTGCCGGGACGCCGAGGGAGAACGGGTCCGCGCGATGCGCCACCCGTCGGGCGAACTCGTCCCCGACACCCGGGGCGTGGTCTTCCGGATACCCGAGTGGGTGACCGTGCCCGAGGAGCTGCGCCCCCATCTCGCCGCCCGCGCCGCAGCCCGCGACGACGGGTTCCCGTACCAGGTCACCAAGGCGCTGCAGTTCTCCAACGCGGGCGGCATCTACCTGGCCGAACACCGCACCACCGGACAGCGGGTGGTGCTGCGCGAGGCCCGGCCGCACTGCGGCCTCGACCCCGCCGGGCACGACGCCGTCACCCGGCTGCACCGCGAGCACCGCGCGCTGACCCGGCTCGCCGGACTCGACTGCGTGCCCGAGGTGTACGGCGTCCGCACGGTCTGGGAGCACCACTTCCTGATCGAGGAGCACATCGAGGGCACCACCCTCTTCGACGAGATCGTCGAACGCTTCCCGCTGGTGCGCGGCGAACGCACCCGGGCCGAACTCGACGCCTACTCCCGGTGGGCCGAAACCGTCACCGCCGGTCTCGCCGCCGTTCTCGACCGGATCCACGCCCGGGGGCTGCGGTTCGCGGACGTGCACCCCGCCAACGTCATCATCCGTCCCGACGGCCGCGTGGCCCTGATCGACTTCGAGTACGCCACCGACCTCGACGACCGGGACACCCCGCTGGCGGGCGCCCCCGGACTCCAGGCGCCGCCCGGCGTCGGGAAGGGGGTGGAGGCGGACGACTACGCGCTCTGGGCGATCTGGCTGCACCTGCTGATGCCGCTGATGGAGGTGTCCGACCACGACCGGGGCAAGGCCCTCAGCCTCGAACGCTGGGCCCGCGCCCGGTACCGGCTGGGCCCCGACGCCGGGCCGCCGCGACCGGCCGCCCTCCGCCACGGCCTTCCCGCGGACAGCGGCGAACCGACGGTGGACGCGCTGCTGCGCGGCCCGGCGCCGGACTGGCCCGGCATCCGCGCCCGCCTCCTCGCCGGCATCCGCGCCGGGGCCACCCCGGAGCGCACCGACCGGCTCTACCCCGGCGACCTGGCGGGCTTCGCCACCGGCGGCGCCTGCGCGGCCCACGGCGCCGCCGGGGTGCTGTACGCCCTGCACCGCGTCGGCGCCCCGGTTCCCGAGGAACACGTCGACTGGCTGGTCCGGGCGGCGTCGCGCCGCGCCGCGGACGCCCCCGGCGGGCTGTTCGACGGGCTGCCCGGCATCGCCCTGGTGCTGGCCCGGCTCGGCCGCCGCGAGGAGGGCCGCGAACTGCTCGACCGGGCTCTGCGGGCGCCCGTCGCCGCCTCCGCCGATCTGCGCACCGGCACGGCGGGCACGGCGCTGGCGGCCCTCCGGTTCGCCATGATGACCTCGGGCGGTTCGGACGGGGCGAGCGTTTCGGACGGGGCGAGGGGCTCCGGGGGCTCGGGCGGTGGCGCCGCCGGCGTCGGCGTGCTCGACGCGGAACTCGTCGAACGGGCCCTGTGGACCGCCTGGGAGCTCGACTCGCTGGTACGCGACGAGGCCGTCGACGGCCCGCCCGCGCCGCACTCGGCGGGGCTGATGCGGGGGCTCTCCGGGGCCGCTCTGCTCCAGCTCGAACTGTACGCGGCCACCGGCGAGGACTGGCTGCTCCGGGCCGCCGGGGCGGCGCTGGCCCGGGAGGCCGGGCACTGCGTGGACATGCCCGGCGGCAGCGTGCAGGTGAAGGACGGGAAGCGCCATCTGCTCTACCTGGACCAGGGCAGCGGCGGCATCGCCCTGGTCGCCCAGCGTTATCTGGCCCATCAGGCGGACCCGGCGCTCGCCGCGCTGCTGCCCGGCGTCGAGGAGGGGTGCGTCCTGGAGTTCGTCCGCGAGCCGGGACTGTTCACCGGCCGCGCCGGGCTGGCGGCCACCGCCCACCAGCTGGCCCGCGGCGGGACCGGCGGCGTCGAGGAATGGCGCCCCGAACTGCTGGACTCGGTGCGCAACCTCTCCTGGCACCTGGTCGCCGAGGAGGACCGGCTGCTGGTGCCGGGCGCACGGCTGCGCCGGTTCTCCGCCGATCTCGCCACCGGCGCGGCGGGGGTGCTGCTCGCCCTGCACACGATGTTCGCGGCGCCGGACGAACGGCCGGACCTGCTGGACGTGCTGACGCTCGGATGACGGCGGGGCCCGGACGGCCCCGCACGGACTGGGGCGGCCGGACGGCTCCGGGCGGCTCCATACGGCTCCACCACGGCCCCGCACGGCTCCATACGGCGGCGGGCAGGTCACCGACGGCCCGCCGCCGTATGGAGCTGTCGGGGTCGTCCAGGGCGGCCGGGCTGCCGGGGCCGTCCGGGCCGCCGGGGGCTCACCCCACCGGCTGTGCGCTCACCCCACCGGCTGTGCCGCGCGGGGGCCCGGCGACGCCGGCCCACCGGCGTCCGCCGCCCCGGCCGCGGCCGGGGCGGCGGACTGCTCCCGGGCGTACAGCGCGGTCAGGCGCGGGAGTTCGTACAGCACCGCGTGCGCGGTGACCTCGCCGCTGGGACAGGTCACCACCCCGGCGTCGATCAGCGACTCCACCGCGCGCAGCGCCCGGCGCTCGTCGCAGCCGAACGCGGCCGTCGCCTCCGGCAGGGTGAACGGCCCCTCGTGGACCGTACGGGCCAGCCGGGCCAGCGCCGGGCGGCTCCCGGGGGACAGGTCCTGCCAGCCGGAGGCCAGCCGGGCCCGCACCGAGACGTCACCGGCGACCAGCTCGTCCAGCGCGGCGTCCGGGTCGGCCAGCCGGTCCGCGTACTCGGAGAGCGGCAGATGCCGCATCACCGCCAGCCGCATCCCGCTCACCCGTACCGCCAGCGGCAGGCGTCCGCAGGACTCCGCGATCCGCAGCGCCGAGGCCCGGTCCATGCCCACCCGCCCCGGCCCGATCAGCCGGCCGAGCAGCTCCAGCGCCTCATCCGGGTCCAGCGGGGGGAGCGCGACCCGGTGCACCGGGGCCAGACCGGCCAGCTGCCCCCGCGCGGTCAGCACGAACGAGCTGCGCCCGGCGCCCGGCAGCAGCTCGCGCACCGTCCCCTCGTCCGGCACATCGTCGAGGACGACCAGCGCGCGGTGCCCGGCCGCCCAGAGCCGCCAGTGCTCCGTGTCGGGCCCCGGCCGTCCCGGTCCGGCCGGGGCTGCCGCTTCCGACGCCGCCAACCGCCCTGCGCGGACCGCCCATTGCTCCGGGGCCGCCAGATGTTCCGGAGGCCCGCCGGCGGCGGCCCTCCGGAGCAGCTCCCCGACCAGCTCCGCGTGCGGGCGCGCCGCGCCCCGTTCGTCGCGGACCCGGATGTGGAACAGCCCGTCCGGGTAGCGCCCCGTCAGGAGGCGTGCCGTCCTGACCGCGAGGGCCGACTTGCCGGTCCCCGCGCCTCCGGTGATCAGCACCACCCGGCCGCCGTCCCCGCCGCCCGTGGTGTGCGCGCGGTGAGCGGCGCCCGCGCCCTCCGGGGCGCCCAGGACGTCCAGCAGTTCCCGCAGCTGTTCGCCCCGGCCGGTGAAGTCGGGCACCACGGCGGGCAGGGCGACCCGCGCCACGGGCACGGGGGCGGGCATGGGCATGGGCATGGGCGCGGGCCCGGGGGCGGGCGTCGGTGCGGGCGTCGTCTCCGGCGGGGGAGGGGCCTGGGGCGGCGGGGGCGCGGGCGGCGGATCGGCCGCCGGCGCGGGCTCCGTCACCGGTTCCCGGGCCGCCGGCGCGGGCTTCCCGGTCACCGTCGCGGAATCCCGGGGGGCCGGCGTCCGACGGGTCGGCGCGGTCTGCGCGCGGGGGCGGTCGGCGCCGTCCTGGCCGGTCAGTATCGCGCGGTGCCGGGCGGCGATCGCGGCCCCCGGCTCCAGCCCCAACTCCCGGGCCAGCAACTGCCGGTAGTCGTCGTACACCGCCAGCGCCTCGGCCCGGCGACCGGTCCGGTGCAGCGCGTCCATCCACGCGGTGCGGATCCGCTCGCGCAGCGGATGCCGTTCGGAGAGGTCCCGCAGCCCGTCCACCACCACGGACGCCCGGCCCAGCGAGATCTCCGTCTCCGCCCAGTCCTCGTGCACGGTCAGGCACCGCGCCTCCAGCCGTTCCGCCTCGGCGGCGACCTCCGGGGAGTCGCACAGGCCGTGCAGCGGCGGACCCTGCCACAGATCCAGCGCCCGGCGCAGCAGACCGGCGGCGGCCCTCGGGTCCCCCTCGTCGGCGGCGCGCCGCCCCGCAGCCGCCAGTGACCGGAAACGCAGGGTGTCCAGCTCGTCCTCGTCGACCCGCAGCAGATAGCCGCCGCAGGAGTGCACCAGCCGCTCCCGCCCGGCGCGGTCGCCCCTGCCCGCCGCGCCCGTCCGGCCCGTCCCGTCCATTCCCTCCGCGCCGCCCGGCCCGCCCCGCCCGTCCGTTCCGTACGGGCGGCGCGCACCCAGCAGGGCCCTGGCCGAACTCACGTACACCTGAAGGTTCTTGCGTGCCGTGCGGGGCGGCGCGTCCGGCCACACCGCGTCGGTGAGGACGTCCACCGGCACCGGGGTGTTGGCCCGGCTGAGCAGCATGGCCAGCACCAGCCGCTGCTTACGGGGACCGAGCGGCAGCGGGCGCCCGTCCACGCTCCCGGACAACGGACCGAGGAGCGAGAGGCTGAGCGCGCCGGGCGGCGACGCGGGCGTGGGGGGCGGGATCATGGACTGGGCCTCCGAGGAGCCGGGAACGGACAGCGGTCCTGCCGGTCGTACCCCTGGATGGTCCGCCGGGAGGGAGCGCCCCCGCATCGGTGCCGGTCCCGCAAGTTCCGTGCGGGAGCCCGACCAAACCCGCCCCGTGCCCCCATGTTGCGCGGCCCGGCCCCCCACACCCGCCCGTACGCCCGTCCAGGCCCGCCCCGGCGGCGGCCCGTTTTTTTGCCGACCCGCTGCTCTGCCCGTACGGCCGCCCACGCCCGCCCGCGGGGCCGTGCCGTGCGCCGTGCGACGGCGGGCGTCAGTCGTGCTCCGCCGCGCACTCGGCGGAGAAGTCGCAGAGCGCCGCCCGGTCCGAGCGGCCCGTCTTGTTCAGCAGACTCGCCATGTGCTTCTCCACCGTGCGCGGCGAGATCGACAGCCGCCGGGCGATCTGCTGGTTCCCCGGCCGCTCCGCCAGCAGCACGAAGACCTCGTACTCGCGCGGGGTCACCCCGCTCGTCCGCAGCGGGGCCGGTATGCGGTCCCAGCCGCCCCGGTGCTGCCCGACGCTGGCCCCCGCCTGCCGGAGCCCGGCCCGGCAGGCGGCGGCGACCGGCTGGATCCCCGCCCCGTAGAAGTACTCCTCCGCCATCCGCAGCCAGCGCACCGGTTCGCCCCACCCGTCGGCGAGCGCCGCTCCGGCGACCAGCCGTAACCCCAGATGGCGGGCGAGCGGGAAGGCGGCGGCATCGCCCACGGCGGCCCGCACCGCCCGCGCCGCCCCGTCCGCGTCGCCCTCCCTGCCCCGCAGCACGGCATCGGTCAGCCGCAGGAAGAGCTGGTTCCAGGCCAGGTCCGCGCCGGGGCCGGCCAGCACCTCGGCGAGCTCCACCCGGCCGTCGCGCCCCTCGATGGTCCGCAGCAGCGGGCGCAGACCGTGACGCCCGCTCAGATAGAAGAAGCTGGGGTGCTCGCGTTCCCAGGCCAGCGAGGCGTCCAGATCGGCCAGCGCCCGGTCCCGGTCCTCCTCCAGGAGCGCGGCGAAGGCACGGCACAGCCCGAGTTGCAGGGGTACGAGCAGCGACTCCTCGCCGCCCGCCCGGCGGAACCGGGCCAGGGCCCGCTCCAGGTCCCGTCTTCGCCCCCGGTGCGCCGCGAGAGCCGCCGAGGCCAGCAGCAGATAGCGGTGCGCCCCCAGGTTCCGTATCCGGGCGCTGGCGGCCACCGAGCGCTCGATGATGTCCTGCGCCCCGTCCCACTCGCCGCGCATCACCGCGTTCATGGCCAGCAGCCCGTCCACCGTCTGCGTCGGCACCAGCGCGCCCAGCGACTCCGCGGCCGCCCGAGCCGTCTCCAGCCGGGCCGGATCCCCGGTCCGCATGAACGTGTTGGCCCCGAGCCGGACCAGCGCCTCCACCCGCCACACCGGCAGGGCGTGCTGCTCGGCCACCGACAGCATCCGCTCCAGGCAGGAGTCGGCCTCGTCGAAACCGTGCTCCCGGGACAGCAGCGCCAGCAACTGCCACGCCTGGCAGGCCACCACGGGCAGGCTCCGTTCCTCCGCCACGGCGGCGGCCCGCCGCGCCGTCTCCCGGGCCGCTTCCTCCTGCCCGGGGCGGACCTGGCCGGGCAGCAGCGCCAGATGCCCCTCCACCACGTCGAGCGCCGCCTCCTTCTCGGGCCGGGGAGACGCGCCGAGTACGCCCCGGGCGGCCCGGATCTGACCGGCGGCCTCCTCCGTGCGCTCCGCCATCACGGCCGCCCAGGCGATCCGGACATGGGTCTCGCCGCGATCCTCGGCGGCCTTCGAACGGGCCGGCACCGGGGGCAGCTCCGCCGCCAGCGTCAGAGCCGTGTCGAGCTCGCCCGCCTCGGCCCGCGCGACCGCCAACGCCTCCATGACGGCCCGCGCGTCCGCCGTGTGGGCCAGCGAGCGGGCCCGCTCCAGCAGGATGACCGCGGAACCCGAGGCGCCCGTCGCGAGCATCCGCCGCCCCACGGCGGCGAACTGCCGGGCCGCGCCGTGCCTGTCGCCCCCCGCCATCTGCAAGGAGGCCATCAACTGGAGCTGCTCGTCGCTCAGTTCATGCGCCACCGCCTCCAGGGCGTGCGCCGCGCGGCGGGCCATCGCGGCCCGCTCGGCCGGGGCCAGCGAAGCCACCAGCGCCTCGGCGGTCAGCGCGTGCCGGAAGGTGTAACGGTCGGGGTCGGCGCCGTCCGGCGCGATGATACTGGCCTCGACGGCGGAACGCAGATGGCTGAACAGGGTGCGGTCGTCCAGCCCGGTGACCGTCTGGAGCACCGTGACGGAGAACCGGCTGCCCAGCGTGGCCGCGCACCACAGCAGGTCGCGCACCGGCGGGTCGAACCGGTCCAGCCGCCGCGACCAGCTGCGCACCACCCCGGTCGGCACCGCCGCGTCCGGACTGGAGAACGCCTGCCACCGGTCGCCGGCGCGCCGCAGCTGCCCCGAGTCGAGCAGATCGGCCAGCAGCACCTCGACCAGGTACGGGTTGCCGCCCGCCCGCCCGGCCAGTCGCTCGTGCGTGGCCCGCGGCACCTCGTCCGGGGTGGTCTCCAGACAGGAGGCGGCCATCTCCCGCACCTCCCCGTCGCCGAGCGGCGCCAGCTCCCGCACGGTGGCGACCTGCCGCTGTTCCGCGGAGCGCACCAGGTCGAGCGCGGCGCCGGGCTCCGGCCGCAGCGTGCCCAGCAGCAGCACCGGCAGCTCCGCCACGTTGTCGATGACGTACTCCACCACCGCGATCGTCTCGGTGTCGGAGTCGTGCAGATCCTCCAGCAGGATCACGCACCCGTGCTCCTGCCCGAGCACCGACAGCAGCCGCAGCAGCGCCTCCGCCAGCTCGACCACCGTCTCCGGATAGCCGGGCGAGGAGCCCTGACGCCACTCGGGCACCAGCCGGGCCAGCGCCGGACGGTACGGGTCCAGCTCCGGGTCGGTGGGCGGCCCGGCCGCCCGGAACCGCGAGGACAGCGCCTCGACCAGTGGCCGGAACGGCACCACGACCCCGGTCGACGTCGCCCTTCCGCGCAGCACCGGCATGTCCCGCGCGTACGCCCGGTACGCGCACTCACCGACCAGCCGGGACTTGCCGATGCCCGCGTCCCCCACGAAGAAGACCGCACGCCCCGAACGTCGCGACGCGTCGTCCAGGGCGTTGCCCAACAGGCCGGTCTCCGCGACTCTCCCGACAATCACCGACGAAGTGGCACGCATGGACGCAGGCTACTTGACCCGAATCCGTCGGGGGAGTACGCCAAACATCTTGTTCCGGCCAGTACTTGGGATCCGATCAGATCACGGTCATCGTGGTCCACGGCAGGTCGTGCGTGTAGCCGGACTCGCCCTCCGAGACTCTGAGCAGTCTGCTGCGCAGCCCGAGACCGCCGTGCCCGCCGAGCGCGATCAGGCCCGCGGGGTGCTCGGTGGCGCCGTCGTCGAGGACTTCGGTGGTGCGGAGGACCGACATGTCGTTGGTCTGCATGATTCCTGCCTCTTCTCGTGAGGGGTTGTGAAGCGATCCCTGAATCCGAATGGTCCGAAGTGGTCGGTTCCCGAGCGGTCCCGGGTGGTCCCGAGCGGTCGGTTCCCGAGTGGTTCCCAGTGGTTGCCAGTGGTTCCCGGAGCGGCCGGCCCGTCGCGGCGCCCCGACGCGCAGGGTGTAAGCGGCAGGGACCGGCCGGAAGGCGCGCCCGCCGCGGTGTCACTGCCCCCGCCGGCCACCGCCCCGCCCGTCTCAGCCCGGGGAGACCGGCGCGGCGGGCCCGGCGAGCAGCAGCAGTGACGGCACCCGGTCGGGGAACCCGGCCCGCAGCAGCCCGTGCCCGATCCCCGCGAGCCCGGTCAGCAGCCCCGGATGCGGCACCTGGCCGGGCGTCCCGCAACGGGGCCCGGCCCGGTCGGCCGCCGCCAGCAGGGCCCCCGCCCGTTCCACCCAACGGGTGCGGGCGCTCGCCGTCGTGCCCAGGCGCAGGAGTTCGAGCACCCCCAGCTCGCCGTGGCACAGGCTGTCGTCGAGCGGCGGGTCGGCGTGGGCGAGCTCCGCCACCGTCTCGGCCGCCCAGGCCGCCAGCCGGGGATCGGCCCGCGCGGCGGGGCTGTCCAGCACGGCCAGGGCGACCCCCGTCCGGCCCCGGCACCAGGAGGCGCCGGGCCCCACGGCGCCGGTCGCGGACCGCAGCGCCGCGAGCCCCGGAGCGCGGTACGCCTCGCCGCCGCCCGCCTCCGCGAACCGCAGCAGCGCCCAGCCGATCCCGGCGGCCCCGTCCGCGAACCCCGCGTCGTCCGGCAGCGGCGCGTCGCGCAGCAGCCCGGCGCAGTGCTCCGCGCCGCGCCACACATCGGCCCGCCCCGTCGCCCGGTAACCGGCGAGCAGGCTGACCAGCCCGCCGGCCGTCCCGCCGCGCACCCCGTACTCGTTCTCCGCCACGGCCGCCGCGCGCGTCAACCGCAGCGCGGGCACGATCAGTTCACGCAGACGCGGGTCGTCCAGCGTCTCCGCGACCTGTCCCAGCGCGTACGCGATGCCGCCGAGCCCGGCGAACGCGCCGGAGCCGACCGGGCCCAGATCGTCCGGGCGGGTGTGCAGCGCGTCCAGCAGCCCGGCGAGGGGCGCCAGCGCGTCCCGGGCGGCCGCGGCGTAACGGTCCGCGCCGGTGAGCGCCGCGAGTTGGGCGAGGAAGTGCGCCGCCCCCGTGTAGCCGCTCGCCAGATCTGCGGCCATCGGCCCCAGCCGCCAGTAGCGTTCGCCGAGGAGCTCCAGCCCGATCCAGTTCAGCCGGTCCGGCCCGGAGTACGCCTGGGACACCAGCTCGTCGCCGACCGACCGGGCCGCCGCGAGCAGGTGCTCCGGCTCCGGGGCGGTCGCCGCCGTACGGACCCTGCGCGGCCCGGAGCCGCAGCAGTGGGCGGGCTCGCGCGAGGTGGTCACCATCGCGGCCTGGATGATCCGTTCCTGGTCCTGCCGGTCCACCGTGTCCATCGCGGCCAGCTTCGCCCGGACCCGGGACAGCCCGGTGCGGGCGAGAACTCCCGCGAGAGAGCGGCCGGTTCCGCTCCGCAGGCCGGTGCAGTCCGGCCGGGTGGTGAACAACGGCACGTCCCCCGCCCACAGTTGGGCCAGTTCCTCGTCCAGCAGGCCCGGCAGCGCGGCGGGACCGAGGACGTCGGTGCCGAGCAGGGCCAGCACCTCCTGCCGGTCGCCCGCCTCCTTCATCAGGTCCGGGTGCGTGGACTCGTCGAGCAGCGTGGCGTAGGCCCAGGTCGGCCGGGCCACCACCCGGACCTCGTCCCGCGCGAACTGCTCCAGCAGGCCGCCGGGGTGCAGGAGTTCGGTGCGGGCCCGGCTGATCGCGGTGTATCCGGCGCGGAACCCCGCGCACAGCGCCCGGGTGAAGGCGGACGGATCGGCCGGAGTCCCGGTCAGCCGGGGGCGGTTGGCCGATTCGCCGAAGCGGCCCGCCCGCCGCACCAGCCGCATCCGGTCCGTTCCCGCGTCGGCCCAGTCGGCGGTGCGGACCGGGGAGGGGGCGGCCTGGCCGCCGCCGATGCCGGACATGTCGAGCGCCGTCTCGTCCCCGACCAGGAGCTGCGGCAGCAGCCCGACCCGGTGCACCGAGTCGTGCAGGGCGCGGGCGGCCGGATCGTCCGACCCGGCGACGGACAGCGGCGGATGGAACAGCGTCTCGACGTCGACGAGCACCGGGTGCTCCCCGTCCGCGATCAGGTTCTCGTAGTGCAGATCGGTCCCGTCCAGCGCGTGCAGCAGCGCCAGCAGCGCGCCCTGGCGGCGGTAGAAGGCCTCGACCTGCCGGGGCGAGCGGCAGGGCCGTTCGACGGCGAACTCCACCCAGCCGTACTCCCCCCGGTCCAGCACGGTGAGCGCCCGGAGCCCGGGGGTGCCGGGCAGCGCGTTGAACCAGCGGACGAGGTCGTTGAAGTGCCGGTGCGCGGCGAGCGGGCGCGGCTTGTAGACCAGCCGGGAGCCGTCCTCGAACCGGAGCAGCATCACGGTCCGCCCGCCCCGGTGACCGTCCCCGGCCCCGGGCTCGACCCCCACCAGCCGGGCGCGCCGCCCCCGCCCCGCCCCGCCGTCCGCCGCTTCGTGCGCGGCTCCGTCCGCCGTGCGGCCGTCCGCTCCCCGGCCCGTTCCGCCGCCCGTTCTCCGGTCCGTCGCTCCGTTCGCCGTGCCGTCCGCCGTCCCACTGAGCGGCGCCGGCCGGTCGGCGGCGAACCGGACCAGCATCTCGGCGAGCGCGGCGGCGGCGTCCAGCGCGGCCCGTGCCAGGATCCGCGCCAGCACCGGATACTCGGCGAGGAGCGCGGCCAGCCCGTCCCGGGAACCGGTCCGCCGCACGAAGTCCGTGAACCGGTCCTCGGGGCTCTCCCCGGCCAGCCGCCCCGCCTTCCGCGCCAGATGCAGCTCCAGGACCAGGGTGCGGGCCGCGAGCCGGGCCAGCCGCCCGGCCAGATGCCGTTCGAAGTCCCGTTGCACGCAGTCGAGTTCCACGTACGGGTACGGACCGGGGGGCAGCGCCTCCCGTACCTTCTCCGCCGCGCGTGCCGTGAACGGGGCGAGGACGCGCTCGAAGCCGCGCAGCCCGGGGAACCCCTCCCCGCCACCGGCCTCCGCCCGCTCGGGCGCCGCGGCGACCGCCTCCCGCACGAACACCGCCCAGTCCGGCGTGCCGTCCGGCGTCCGGCCGGCCGCTCCGGCCGGTGCGCGGTCCGCCGCGGGGTCGGGCGTGTGGCCCGCCGTGCGGTGGAGCGTGCGGTCGGGCGACGGTTCGTGGACGGCGGGCGGTCCGCCGCCGGCGGGCCGTTCGCCGGAGGTCAGCGCGGGCCACCACCAGGGGCCGCCCGGGCGGGCGGGACCGGGGGCCCCGGGCCGCCGCGCCGCTGCCGGACCGTTCGTCCCGACCGCCCCCGCGGCCGGTCCCGCGGCCGTCGACGGACGTGTCACGGGGGAGACGCACAGCCGTCCGCCGCCCGTCGCTTCGTCACCCGTCATCGCACCTCCTCGGTCCGGCGCCGGCACCACCGGTCCGCCACGCCCCATACTCCCGGCGCGCCCCCCGGAGGGCATGGGGGCGGCGCCCCCATCTTCTTGGCCCTGGCGCGTATCCGGGGGCGGGGGAGGACGGGGCGCGGCCGGGCGGCGGGGCGGTTTCCCGCGTACGCGTCACGCGAAGGGCGGCCTGGGCGCGGGCCGGGCGGCTTCTCGCGTACGGGCGGTATCAGGGGCCCGGCGGGGAACGGAGAACCGACGGGGCGGGGGACGGAGAGCCGACGGGATGGCCGAATCCCTCACACTGCCCGCACCGCGCACGGGGGAGCCGCGAGCCGAGGGCCGCCCCGAGTCCACACGTCCACGGCGCGGCCGCACATCACGCTCGCGGCGGCGCCGTCGACCCCCGGACCATCAGCTCCGCCTCGATCGTCGCGATGCCCCCCGGCGGCGGAGTCTCCTTGCCCATCGCCAGCCGGCCCGCCCGCGCGCCCGCCTCGAACAGCGGCAGCCGCACGGTCGTCAGCGCCGGGACCGCGTCCACCGAGAACGGCAGGTCGTCGAAGCCCGCCACCGAGACGTCCTCGGGGATGCGCAGCCCGCGTTCCCGGATCGCCGCGCACGCCCCCAGCGCCACCGTGTCGTTGGCGGCGACGACGGCCGTCACCCCCGGTTCGCGGCGCAGGAGCTCGTGCGTGGCCTCGTACCCGGAGTGCCGGTCGTAGTGGCCGTGGACGGTGAGCCGGTCCCCGTCGGGCGTCCACCCCGCCGCCCCGGTCGCTCCGCCGGTGCCCGCCGCGCCGGCCCCGCCGAGTCCGGCCGCGCGCAGCGCGTCCCGGTGGCCCTCCAGCCGGTGGCGGGTCGTCGTGCGTTCCGCCGGGCCCGCGACATAGCCGATCCGGGTGTGGCCGAGCGCGAGCAGATGCTCGGTGAGGCGGCGCGCGCCGCCCCGGTTGTCGAAGGCGAGCGCCGCCACGACCCCCTCGCCGCCCGGCAGCGGGGGCCGCCCGCACAGCACCACCCGGGTCCCCGCGTCCGCGAGCTTGGCGAGCTTGGCCGAGATCGCCTCCTGGTGCGCCGGATCCTCCACGGCACCGCCGGTCAGCACCACGGCCGCGGCGCGCTGGCGCTGGAGCAGCGTGAGATAGGTCAGCTCGCGCTCGGGGGAGCCGCCCGTGTTGCAGACCACCGCGAGCTTCTCGCCGCCGGCCCGCCCGGCCCCGCCCGCCGGCCCCGCACCCGCCCCGCCCGGCGTCCCGCCGATCTCGCTCTGCGCCGCGCCCGCCATGATCCCGAAGAACGGGTCCGCGATGTCGTTGACCAGGATGCCGACCAGGTCCGACGTGGCCGCCGCCAGCGAACTCGCGGGCCCGTTGAGCACGTAGTCCAGCTCGTCCACCGCCCGCAGCACCCGTTCCCGGGTGGACGCGGCCACCGGGTAGTTGCCGTTCAGCACACGGGAGACGGTGGCCGGGGACACCCGGGCGCGGGCCGCCACATCCGCCAGGGTGACTGTCATCGCTTGCCTCCGAGGAACGACGCGGAACGAGGGGTGGACGAGAGGTGGGAGAAGCCGCGGCGTGCCCCCTCTTGTCCGGGCCGCCGTCCGCAGGCTAGCGTCATCCCCGATAGAAAGCGCTTGCTACGCCGAGGGGCCGAGCCGGTGCCCGCCCAGCTGTATGGAGGAAATTTCGTGACACGCAGGACAGTGCGCATCGCCATGAACGGCGTGACGGGTCGCATGGGGTACCGGCAGCACCTGGTTCGGTCGATCCTCGCGATCCGCGAGCAGGGCGGCGTCGACCTCGGCGGCGAGGTGCTGTGGCCCGAGCCCGTGCTCGTCGGCCGCCGCGCCCACGCGCTGGAGGAGCTCGCGCAGCGGCACGGGCTGACCGAGTGGTCGACCGACCTCGACGCGGTCCTCGCCGACGACACCGTCGACGTCTACTTCGACGCCCAGGTCACCTCGGCCCGCGTCGACGCGATCAAGAAGGCGATCGCGGCGGGCAAGCACATCTACACCGAGAAGCCCACCGCCACGGACGTCGAGGGCGCCCTCGAACTCGCCCGCCTGGCCCGCGACGCGGGCATCAAGCACGGCGTCGTCCAGGACAAGATCTTCCTGCCCGGCCTGCTGAAGCTGAAGCGCCTGATCGACGGCGGCTTCTTCGGCGAGATCCTGTCCGTGCGCGGCGAGTTCGGATACTGGGTCTTCGAGGGCGACTGGCAGGAGGCCCAGCGCCCGTCGTGGAACTACCGCGCGGAGGACGGCGGCGGCATCGTCGTCGACATGTTCCCGCACTGGGAGTACGTGCTCCACGAGCTGTTCGGCCGCGTCTCCACCGTCCAGGCGCACGTCCAGACGCACATCCCGCAGCGCTGGGACGAGAAGGGCGAGCCCTACACGGCCACCGCCGACGACGCCGCCTACGGCATCTTCCAGCTGGAGGGCGGCGCCGTCGCCCAGATCAACTCCTCGTGGGCGGTGCGCGTCAACCGCGACGAGCTCGTCGAGTTCCAGGTCGACGGCACCCACGGCTCCGCCGTCGCCGGTCTGCGCAACTGCCGCGTCCAGCACCGCTCGGCCACCCCCAAGCCGGTCTGGAACCCGGACCTGCCGGTCACCGAGTCCTTCCGCGACCAGTGGCAGGAGATCCCCGACAACGCCGTCTTCGACAACGGCTTCAAGGCCCAGTGGGAGCTCTTCCTGCGCCACATCGCGCTCGACGCGCCGTACACCTGGGACCTGATGGCGGGCGCCCGCGGCGTCCAGCTCGCCGAGCTGGGCCTGAAGTCCGCCGCCGAGGGCCGCCGCCTCGACGTGCCGGAGCTGAGCCTGTGACCCCCGGGACCGCCGCCGTCGCGTACGACGCCGCGAACGGCCCGCGCGCCGCATCGGAGCTGATCTGAGTGACCATCCACCTCCCGCAGGGCCCCTACGAGCCCCGCACCACCCCGCTCGACCTCGCCCCCGGCGGGGCGCCGCTCGCCTCCCGCACGGTCTTCTCGGCCGCCCATGTGGTCGCCGACCCGTACGCCGACACCAGCCCCGACGACCCCGCCGCCGTCGACTGGGACGCCACCCTCGCCTTCCGCCGCCACCTGTGGTCGCACGGCCTGGGCGTCGCCGAGGCCATGGACACCGCCCAGCGCGGCATGGGCCTGGACTGGGCGGGCGCGGCCGAGCTGATCCGCCGCTCCGGCGCCGAGGCGAAGGCCGTCGGCGGCCGCATCGCCTGCGGCGTCGGCACCGACCAGCTCCCGGCCGGCCCGGCGACCCTCGCCGAGGTGCGCGCCGCGTACGAGGAGCAGCTCGCCGTCGTCGAGGAGAGCGGCGCCCAGGCCATCCTGATGGCCTCCCGCGCCCTCGCCGCCGCCGCGAAGGGCCCCGAGGACTACCTGGAGACGTACGCGCACCTGCTGCGCCAGGCGTCCGAACCGGTCGTCCTGCACTGGCTGGGCCCGATGTTCGACCCGGCGCTGGACGGCTACTGGGGCTCCACGGACCTCGACGCCGCCACCGACACCTTCCTGAAGGTCATCGCCGAGCACCCGGACAAGGTCGACGGCATCAAGATCTCGCTGCTGGAGGCCGAGCGCGAGATCGACGTCCGCCGTCGCCTGCCCGCCGGGGTCCGCTGCTACACCGGCGACGACTTCAACTACCCGGAGCTGATCGCGGGCGACGAGCAGGGCTTCAGCCACGCCCTGCTCGGCATCTTCGACCCGCTGGGCCCGCTGGCCGCCCACGCGGTCCGCGTCCTCGACACCGGGGACACCCAGGGATTCCGCGAACTCCTCGACCCCACCGTCGAGTTGTCCCGACACCTCTTCCAGGCCCCCACCCGGTTCTACAAGACGGGCGTGGTCTTCCTCGCCTGGCTGGCCGGCCACCAGGACCACTTCACCATGGTCGGCGGCCTCCAGTCCGCCCGTTCGCTGCCGCACCTGGCGAAGGCGTACGAACTCGCCGACCGGCTCGGCCTGTTCCCGGATCCGGAGCTCGCCGAGTCCCGGATGCGCACCCTGCTCGCGGTCAACGGAGGCCGCCGCGGCGACGGAGGCAACCGATGAGCGACGGCCGTCTCTCCATCAACCAGGAGACCGTCAAGCAGTGGTCGCTGCCCGAACTGGCCGAGGGCTGCGCCGCGGCGGGCGTCGACAAGGTCGGCCTGTGGCGCGGACCCGTCCAGGAGTACGGCGTCGAGCGCACGGCCGCGCTCCTCGCCGACCACGGACTGTCCGTCACCAGCCTCTGCCGGGGCGGCTTCCTCACCGCCGTCGACCCGGCGGAACGGGCCCGCGCCCTGGACGACAACCGCGCCGCGATCGACGAGGCGGCGGGCGTGTCCACCGACACCCTGGTCCTGGTCTCGGGCGGCCTGCCCGCCGGTGACAAGGGCCTGTACGGCGCCCGCGAACGCGTCGTGGACGCCCTGGGCGAGCTGGCCCCGTACGCGGCGGAACGCGGGGTGCGCCTGGCGATCGAGCCCCTGCACCCGATGTTCGCCTCGGATCGCTGCGTCGTCTCCACGCTCTCCCAGGCGCTGGACATCGCGGAGCGCTTCCCCGCCGACCAGGTCGGCGTGGTCGTCGACACGTACCACATCTGGTGGGACGACCAGGCGCCCGAGCAGATCCTCCGCGCGGGCGCGACCGGCCGCATCCACTCCTTCCAGCTGGCCGACTGGATCACCCCGCTCCCGGCCGGGGTCCTGCTCGGCCGGGGCCAACTGGGCGACGGCTCCGTGGACTTCCGCGTATTCCGCTCGCTCGTCGAGGCCGCCGGCTTCGACGGCCCGATCGAGGTGGAGATCTTCAACGAGGCCCTCTGGGCCCGCGACGGCGCCGAAGTCCTCGCGGAGGTCGCCGCCCGCTACGCCGAACACGCCTGCTGACAGGCGCATCTGACGCGCCGTTTGCCTCCGCGGTAAAGAGATGGTCAAGCCGCGCAACCGTTGGGCGCCCCACCGGGTCGTAGCTGGCGTCGGGTGCTTCCGGGGGAGGAGATCTGGGGGGATCGGGAAGCCCTGACGGAGGGGGAACACGAGGGGGGTCCGGTCATCACGACCGGACCCCGTTTCGTTGCGCCGCCTGCTCTCCCGGCCGTCTGGGGACCGCGGGCGCACCCGGCGCCGCTTCCCGTACCCTCCGTCGCCTCGGATTCCCGGATTCACCGGGCTTCCAGGTCCACCGGGCTCCCGGGTTCACCGCGCCCGCTCAGCGCCTCGGCTCGGGGGCGGCGCCGGGCCGGAGGAAGCGGTGGAGCATCAGCCGCAGGGTGGGGAGCTGGTCGGCCGGGCTGAAGGACGGGTCGGTGGCGGCGCTGGTGTAGAGGGCGGCGATGAGCGCCATGACCCAGGCCGCGGTGTCGTCCGGATCCAGGCCGGGGTCGGTCAGGCCCGCCGCCGCGGCGTTTCGCAGCAGGGCGGTGAGGGCGGCGCGCTCCTCGGCGTTGTCGCGGCTCAGCAGCTCCTCCAGCTCGGGATCGCGGTACGCCTGGACCATGGCCTCCATGACGAGGGCCGGGACCAGCGGCTCCATGGCGGGGGCGGCGAGAAGGTCCACGGTGTCGAGGAGGGCGGCCCACGGATCCTCGGCCGTGCGGGCGGCGGCGAGACGCTCGGCCTTGGTGGGGCCGTCCCGCTCCTCGTCCTGCGCGTCGTCCTCGAAGACGGCGTAGAAGATCGCGCGCTTGTTCGGGAAGTAGTGGAAGAGATTGCCCGCGCTCATGCCGACGGCCTTGCAGATCTCCGCCGTGGTGGTGCGCTCGAAGCCCTTGGCGGCGAAGAGCTCGGCCGCGGCGCCGACGATCTGCCGCCGCCGCGCCCGGTGCCTGGCCGGGTCGACTTTCCTCATGATGGCTCCCTCGCGTCCGGCTTCCGGTTCGCCCGTTTCGACGGTATGAATAATAGACCGAGTGCTCAGTCTATTATTACGGGCCGGCACACAGGAACGAACGAGGGGGAGCGTGACGATGAGCAAGCGACTGGACCGGCGTGCCCAGGGAGACCGGACCGGCGGCCGGACCACCGTGCTCCGCGAGCCGGTGTGGAGCACGGTGTGCGTCTACGCCGCGTTCGGGGCGGTGGGCGCGGGCGTCGGCTGGCTGGCGGACCTCCTGGCCGACTGGCTCGTGGCGCTGCCCTGGGCGCCGCTGCGGGGGCCGGCCGAGCTTGTCACGGCGGTCCCCACGCCGGCGCTGGTCGCCGCGGGCGCGGTGGCGGGGCTGGCCTTCGGCGGCGTCGCCCAGTACGAGCAGCTGGTGATCCGCCTCTCGGCCGACGAGATCGTCCTCACCTGCAAGGGACGCCGGCAGGAGTTTCCGTACGACGCCGTCGCCACGGTGTTCCGGGACGGGCGGCAGCTCGTCCTGCTCGGCCACGACGGGGGCGAACTCGCCCGGCAGAACTGCGGCCTGGACGCCGCCCGCGTCGCCGCCGCGTTCACCGCGCACGGCTGCGCGTGGGCCGACGCCGATCCGTACGCGGACGAGTTCCGCCGCTGGGTGCCGGGCGCCCCCGGCCTTCCGCAGGGGGCGGACGCCATCCTCGCGGCCCGCCAGAAGTCGCTGGAGGGAAAGGGCTCCTCCGGCGACGACACCCGAGAACTCCGCGAGGACCTGGCCCGCCTCGGCGTCGTGGTGCGTGACGAGAGCCGCCGCCAGTACTGGCGGACCATCCGGGAGGCCGGCCGGGCCGGGCGGACCGCGGACTGAGCACCGGCGGACCGGCGGGCGCGGAGGGAACGGCGGACCGGCCTCGCCGTCACCGTTCTGGATGTCTCTAGATGCGCAGCACTCCGCTGAACGGCCCGTGGCCGACGCCCGCTTCCGTGACGGCCAGCCAGCCGTGACCGCGAAGGGCGGTGTGGCTTCCGACCGCGTTCGGGTCGGTGGAGAGCTTGCCGGCGACCCGGTCGATGCTGGATTCCCGGGTGGCGTTCGACTCCGAGTCGTCGTCGTAGTCGTCCTCGAAGTCGAGGTCGTCCTCGTCCAGGTCGTCGTTCGGGGCGCCCCCGTCCGGATCGCCGCTGAGCGGTGTCTCCCAGTCCAGGGGTTCGCCCCTCCACTCCGGATTTCCGTAGCGCGCGTAGCTGCGGCGTATCTCGCCGTCGAGGGCGACGGCCCAGATCGTGGAGTCGCTGAGGTCGTCCTGGAGGAAGTAGTGGGCCTCGCCGCAGGCGGCGCTGACGCGGCGGACGAGTTCGTCGACACCCCAGCGCATCTTCCACAGGGCGGTGTCGGCGTAGACGAGCCGCCAGCCGTCGAGCTCCGGGGTGACGAACACCCGGTAGACCGGGCGTTTCCCGCCGTCGGGCCCCTCGACGTAGGTCTCGTCGTGCTCCATGGCGGAGAGCCCCATCGAGATCGTGCAGGGCCTTCTGTCGTGGAGCCCCATGGCCTCGAAGAGACCCTCGTACGTCGCACCGGGCACGGCGACCCAACGCTGGTCGGGCAACTGGTCCGGGATGTCGTGGGCGGCCTTCAGACGGACGAGCCGTTCCAGGGCGCGCAGGTCCCGTTCGTCGAGTTCGCTCTCGCCACCGATGATGACGAGGGCGCTCAGCGCGTGTCTGCGCAGGCGGGCGGGGCCGCGACGGCGGATCTCCCGCAGCAGGGGTCCGGCCTGTCCGCCGATGGCCCGGATCGCCTTCTCCGCCTGGTAGCACGTGGAGCTGTCCCGGGCGTCCAGGAACGGGATGACGTCCACGACGGCGGGGGCGGCGGCCGCACCGAGGTTCCGCAAACCTCCCAGCACCTCGTGCCGTATCTCCTTCATGGGGTGCGACAGCGCCGCCACGTACTGCGGAAGGCACCGTTCGTCGAAGCCGCGCAGCACATGCCCCAGCTCCCACCACTCGGGCGCCTTCGCGGCCCTGGCGCGGGCCGCCACCGCGGCGTCGAAGGCGGCGGGACCTATCAGACGCAGGGCGTCGCGCAGCCCCCACATCGCCTGCCCGCTCACCGCACCCAGCGCCGCGACCAGCCCGGGCGCGGCGGCGTCCCCCGGCTCGGCGAGCCGGCCCACGACCTGAGCCGTCAACTCCTCGTCGCCCTTGACGCGTTCCAGCTCGGCGATCAATGCTTCTTGATCCATCCGGCCGACGAGAGCCGAGGCGACCGACAGCCCCTGGGGAGAGTGAGCGCGGGCCGGTCGGGGCCGGCCCTCTCGAACCGGTCGCCGTTCGGGGGCTGTTAACCTGCGGCGATCCATCTTCCCCACTGGACACTCACCAGTCCCTCACCCATGAGAGGTCGCGCATGCGCGCAGGCAGATCCGGCTTCGCGGCCGTGGTCGCGGGAACGCTCGCCCTGGGGGCGTTCACCGCTCCGCCCGCCCAGGCGGCGGACACCGGCGTCAAGATGTCGAACGTGGTCCTGAACAAGGGCAAGCCCATCATCGTGGGCACGTCCGCCGAGGTCTTCCCCACCCTGACGTATCGCTTGTCGTGGCCGTCCGGTCTCAAGCAGTCCGACGTGAGCGCCTTCCTGTATCTGTACCACGGCACCACCGCCGCCAAGGCACCGGAGCGTAAGCGCATCCGCATGGTCCTCGCCGCCTGCGAGGACGGCACCGTGGCCGCAGACTGCAGGGGCGAGCTGTACGTCGACCCGCGATACACCCTCGACTCGAACAACGACGCCACGACCTGGAAGAGCGCCGTCTGGATACAAATCTGGAACGCGAAGGGCGGGCTCAAGAGCGAGCAGTATCTGCCCCTCACCCCCACCGTGCGGGTCAAGCGTGCGGCGAAGGTCACCGTCGACGCCTCGCCCGAGCCCGTCGTCAAGGGCCGCAAGCTCGCGGTCACCGGCAAGATCACCCGCGCGGACTGGGCGAAGCACAAGTACACCGGCTTCGGCGGCAAGGCGGCCAAGCTCCAGTTCCGCAAGGCCGGTACCAGCACGTACAAGACGGTCAAGATCGTGAAGGCGAACTCGACCGGCGCTCTCAAGACCACGGTCACCGCCTCCGTCGACGGCTACTGGCGCTGGACCTTCGGCGAGACGAACACGACCGGCGGCGCGACCGCGGCCGGCGACTACGTCGACGTCAAGTGACGGCTTCCCTTTCCTGGAGCGGGCCGGACCCGGCAGCCCCGGCCCGGCCTGCTCCAGGCTCCTGAAGCGCCGGGCGGGACGGCCCGCCCCGGAGCCCGTCCGCTTCGGAATCTCCACACGTTCAGCGTCTCTCCGTGCCCCGATACCACGGAGGAACAGTGGCTGGTCAGCGGCACCGCTTTTCCCTGGGAGGCTTCAACTAAGGGTTGTTGCGCAACCGTCGGTTAGGCGCTGGTGGGCGCGGTCTGAGACGGGATGTCCCGGTCGCCCTGATTCCTTCGATGGTTCGGTGAGTGCCGAACGATCCGGCCAGTAGCGTGCGGAATCCGGCGCGGGAGATTCCCGCGCCGATGACGCCGGAGGATCCCCCCCCATGTCGGAGACGGCCCTGAAGCAGCAGCTTGCCGAGCGGTTCCGCGAGGTAAACGGCGACCATCCGATGACCGACGCCGACGATGCGTATGTCAGCGCGCAGTTCGTTTCTCTGGAAGAACTGTGCGTAGCCCTTGGTCGCGACAGCGATGCGGTCCGCCGGCTGATGCTGGGGCGGTGTCTGCCGCTTCCGGGATATCTGCGCTCCGACGGTGCTGAGATGGTGCCGGCCGACCTGTTCGCCCTCGCCGACGAAGCGGGTGGCGTAGACCTGCTCGAAGCCTGGTTCACCGCTCACTGGGCCGACCCGATCACTGGCAAGAGCGAGTGGAATTCGTATCTCAGCGGACAGTACGTGTGCCTGCGCTCGGTGACCCCGGCCGCCATTCAACGCAAGGATGATCTGACGACCGCGATCAGTGCCGCGGCGGGCGAGTCGGATGCTGGTTCAGCGCAGTGGGCGGAGCGGCTGCACGCCCTTATCGATGAACTCGACGCGCTGGAACCGGCGTTCACCGCCTACGACCGTCTCCGGTTCGGCGGGCCTACGTCCCGGGATACCTGCATCGCCGCGATGCGTGACCGTTTCCCGCGCCCGTGACCTGGGGCCATGGCCGATGGGCGCGGATCGGTTGCGGTCGTTCATGGCGCGCGGGCTTCGGGGCGTTCGACGAGGTGGCCGCGTGCGAAGCGTGCTCCAGCGCGGACGAGGGCGACCAGGTGGGGTGCGTTCACGGCCCGCCACCGCGCGAAACGGGCACTCGCCCTCGGTGACGAAGGCGAGTGCTCTGTTGTGTCCCCGCTTTTGTGCCGGGGGCGTGTTTCACCGGGTGGGTGCGGTGTGGTTCAGGCGTTCAGGCTGCCGTTCTTGACGGCCGAGACGAATGCCGTCCAGCCGTTGGCGGAGAGGACGAGTGTGGGGCCGTTCGGGGTCTTGCTGTCGCGGATGGGGACGGTGGCGTAGCCGTCGGCCACTTCGAGGCATTCGCCGTTGGCGGGGCCGCTGTAGCTGGACTTGCGCCAAACGGTCGGTGTTCCGGAGTTGGTGAGGGTGTGCTCAGTGCTGTGCATGCTCGTGCTCCTCCACGATGGCTCTGACGAGCGCCACTGAATTCGGATGCGGGAGCGCATCCCTTGAGGCGAAAGCGTAGTTTCTCTGGAAGGCCTCAAATAGGGGTTGTCCTGTAACTGCTGGTCAGGCTCAGGGTGAGTGCCGAAACTTCGTAGCCGTTACGGCTGCGCTGCCGGTACCGTCTGGCCTGCCGGCCGGCCACAATCGGCGGGATTGCCGAGTTCGGAGAGTGGTTCCCATGTCCAGCCAGAAAGCGACGACGACCCTGTGGCGCCCCACGGGCCCCAAGGAACTGGACCTGGTGCGCGAACTGGACTGGCGCGCTTGGCCGCCTCGACTGCCTGAGCAGCCGATCTTCTATCCGGTCCTCAACGAGGACTACGCGGTGAAGATCGCAAGGGACTGGAACGTGAAGCACGACGGCGCCGGCTTCGTCACTCGTTTCGAGGTCGAGTCGGAGTTCTTGAGCCGGTATCCCGTCCAACAGGCAGGCGGGCAGACGATCCTTGAGCTATGGGTGCCGGCTGAAGAGCTCGATGAGTTCAACACCCACATCGTCGGCAGAATTCAGGTGGTCCACGAGTTCCGCGCCGACGGCGGCCACCGCGACACCGGTCGGACCCGGTTTTCTGCTGGTACCGCTAGGGGAATCGGAGAGTGAAACGGGCACTCGCCCTCGATGACGAAGGCGAGTGCTCTGTTGTGTCCCCGTTTTTGTGCCGGGCGCGTGTTTCACCGGGTGGGTGCGGTGTGGTTCAGGCGTTGAGGCTGCCGTTCTTGACGGCCGAGACGAATGCCGTCCAGCCGTTGGCGGAGAGTACGAGCGTGGGGCCGTTCGGAGTCTTGCTGTCGCGGACGGGGACGGTGGCGTAGCCGTCGGCCACTTCGAGGCATTCGCCGTTGGAGCCTCCGCTGTAGCTGGACTTGCGCCAACCGGTCAGCGTTCCGGAGTCAGTGATGGCGGGCTCAGTGCTGTGCATGCTCGTGCTCCTCAGCGATGGCTCTGACGAGGGCCACTGACCTCTTGTGCGGGGCCGCTTCGCCCAGGGCGAGAGTGTACGCGGTTTGACACTGCGCTACCAACGCCGGATCGTCCATCAAGTGCCCCGTGCGAAGGCCCTCGACGTAGGCGATCGGTGGGGCATCCGCGAAGTTCAGCAGGTAGAGCATGCTCTCCTGGAGTGGGTGTGCCCCCGAGGCGAAGGGCAACACATGCAGACGCAGTCGCCCGGACTCAGCCATGTCTGCGATTTTGTGCAATTGCTCTGCCATGACCTCCGGTCCGCCCACGCGACGCCGGAGTGCTGCTTCGTCGAGCAGCGTCCAGGCGACCGGAGTCGGTGAATCGCTCAGCAGCCGGGACCGCTCCAAGCGATTGACGACGAACTCATCAAGTTCCCGAGGGCGGTAGTTGACGTGATACGCATGGAACACGGCGCGGGCGTAAGGCTCGGTCTGGAGCAGACCAGGAATCAGGGAAGCGCCGTACTGCCGGATCTCCGTCGCTTCCCGCTCCATCTCGGCGACCGGCGCGAAGTACTGGGCGAACTTCGTGTCCAGGTCCTTCAGCCAGCGGGCGAAGAAGCCGTCCGTCCGCAACGCGATGTCGATCCGCTGCGCGTCATCCGGCTTCGGCAGCCGTCGTCCCGCCTCGTAGTGGCTGATCAAGGTGGGCGAGCACACCACCTGTTCGCCCAACGCCTCCTGGGTCAGTCCTGCCGTGACCCTTCGCAGCCTCAGTTCCTCCCCGTACTTCTCTCTCGGCGTGCGCGGCTTCCGTTCCTTCGCCATGGGTACCGACTCCCTCCTCTGACCGGCGCGGCGTCAAGCCCGAACCCCTTGAGCGTAAGCAGAAGGAACCTCACTCTGTGATGAGTTCGTCGCAGAACGTATTCATTCGTGGGTAATTTCAGAAGGAGAGCACGTCGTCATGAAGGATCTCGTCCGCCGGTTCGCCAAGACGCTGGTGAGTCCCGTGCGTCCCGTGCGCCCCCTGTGGCTGGTGCGCCCGGTGCCCCTCGCCGTCCGGCCGTACTCCTGCGTGTACGTGGCCGGGCCCGCCGTCGCACGCCGGGCGGCGGGGGTCGCCGCGTGAACGGGAGCGCGGGAAGGAGGGGCGGCGGCGACGTCGTGCGGTTGCTGCCCTGGGGCAGGCTGGACGGCAGGCCGTGCTACGTCATCGGTGACGGCGCCGGCTATGTGTCCCGGATGGCCGACGGCGTCGAGAGCATCCAGCTCGGCATGGCGGACGATCTCCTCGGCCACGCCGACGACCTGTTGGCGGACCGGCGGGTGACGGGCCACGAACTGCACTACCTGGCCTCGCGGTTGACCGAGTCGCTGCGTGACGTCAAACGGGTCGCGGAGAGCCGTGGCGCCCGGCTGGCGCAGTTGACCGGGCGTGGGCCGGGGCCGGGCGCGCGTCCGCCGACGAAGCCGGAGGCGCACGCGCCGGAACGGGAATAGCGGGTCGCGCGGCGGACGCGGTCTCCGCGCCTCGTGGACAGACGGCATCCCTACGCGGTGCTCACAGGTTTCTGACAAGTGCGGGTCAGGGTGTGGGGGTGGCCGCCCGCGACGCGCGCCGTGGGGCGGCCGGGTGTTCCGACGAAGCGAAGCAACCGAAGCGATCGCAGCGGGGCCGACTGAGAGGCAGAGGCGCAGATGGCGGTGGAGAAGCACGGCCGCAGGGCGGTCGGCAAGGCGTTCGGCGGCCGAGGTCGCGCGGCGGCCCTTGCCGCGGGCGCGGTTGTCGTCGCGCTCACGGCGGTGAGCCCCGCCCTGGCCGTGGGGGATCGGGCCGGGTCCGAGCGGAGTACGGTCCCGGCGGGTACGGGCGCGGTTCAGGCGAGTGCGGGGACGAGTTCGCCGTCGGTGGGGCGGGCCGCGTACGACCTGGGCGATCTGGCCTTCGCCCCCGGGGCGCCGTACAAGGGGAGGAACGAGATCGCCGCGGTGGTGCGGTACCCCGAGGGCGCGGGCAGCGAGGGGCTGGCCCGGGGCAGGCATCCGCTGATCGTCATGCAGCACGGGCAGTGGGCCACCTGCGCGGACCGTGCCGCGCAGAACGCGCTGGTGAAGGCGCGGAAGGCGCTGGCCCTGGCCGAGGAGGCCGGGGACGAGGCCGAGGCGGCCCGGCAACGGGCGGTCGTCGACCGGATGAGCGAGCGGTTGTGGGCCTGGCCGTGCCGGGCGGGCATCGCCCCGCTGCCGAGCAGCTCCGGCTACGACTATCTGGCCGAGAGCCTGGCCCGGCAGGGCTTCGTCGTGGTGTCCATGGGCGCCAACGGGATCAACGCGACCAGCGGCGGCCAGGCGGATTCGGTGTATCGGGCGCGTGCCGACCTCATCAACAAGCACCTGGACCTGTGGCGTCAACTCGACGCTGGCAAAGGTCCGTTGAAGGGGAAGCTCAAGGATCCGGAGACCGGCCGGGTCAGCGACGCCCCCTTCGCCGGGCACCTGGATCTCCAACGCGTCGGCGCCCTCGGTCACTCCATGGGCGGCGGGGGCGTGATGCAGCAGGTCGCCGACGGACGGCACGGCGACTGGCCCGCCGGAGTGAAGGTCAAGGCGGCGTTGGGCCTCGCACCCACCGCCACCTGGGACAACGAGCCGGTCACCAAGGTCCCGCTGGCCGTGCTGTGGGGAACGTGCGACCAGGTCAACACCGGTGAGTACGTGAAGTGGAACAGGAAGGACAACAAGGCGCCCCTCCACGGCATCACCCTCACCGGCGGCAACCACAACTACTTCAACACCCAGTGGTCCCCGGGCAGCGGCCAGGTGGCCGGCGAGGACGACGCGATCCCCGGCGGACAGCCCGGCCGATGCGTCGCCCAGGACGGTACGGACCAGGAGCACCGGGGGCTCGACGAGGCCACCCAGCGCCGGATCGCCACGGGTTACACCGTGGCCTTCTTCCGCCGGTACCTCATGGGCGACACCTCGGCGGACGCCCTCCTGACCGGCCGGAAGAAGCTGCCCGACGTGCCGGACGTGGTGCGGGTGGAGTACGTGAAGCCCCACTGAGGCCCCTCGGCCCTCAGCCGGTCGGACCGCCCTCCTCGGCGAGCTTCCTGATGCCGTGGAGGGTGGCCTCCATCCCGGCGCGCAGTTCCTTCAGCCGCAAGGCGACCACCTCCTCCTCCCGGTCCGGCCACTTCTCGATGATCAGGGTGAGCCCGCTGCGCCCCGGCCCGAGGCGGACCGTCTGCCGCAGCCGCGCGCCGGTGCCCTCGGCCTCGATCTCGTAGCGCCAGGACGCCACCCGGCGCGCCGGGTCCAGCGTCGGCTCGCCGAACCGGCCGTCCGCGTCCATGACGGCCCAGGCGAACGCCCGGTGCTCGTCCACCTCGGTCACCTGGGAGACCGTCCGCCACTCGCCCAGCAGCTCGCGGTGGTTGACGCCCTCGAAGCGCGCGCCCACCACGGGGCCGTCCGCCCCGTCGAGCCAGGCGACGCGCTGCAGTTCCGGGCTGAACCTGGCCGGCAGACGGACGTCCGTCACCAGCTCCCAGACCCGTGACACGGCCGCCTCGACATGAACGGCACAGTCCACGGTCGGACCGTCGCCGTGTTTCACGGTGTCCCCGTCGTTCAAAGCATCCCCCTCTTCGCCCCGGCGAGGCGTTCCCCATCTGAGGGGAGCTTCCTCGTGTCGCGGCAGTCGATCATCCCGATCCCCGGCCGCGTACGCAACAGGTTCGGCCCCCGGCCGCGTACGCGACAGCCCGGCCCCGCGCTGTCGGCGCCGCCCGATACCGTCGGAACATGTCCAACATGGCGGTCCTCGAAGGCGTGCTGGAGCGCATCACCTACGCCAACGAGGAGAACGGGTACACCGTCGCCCGCGTCGACACCGGCCGGGGCGCGGGCGATCTGCTGACCGTGGTCGGGTCGCTGCTGGGGGCGCAGGTCGGGGAGTCGCTCCGGATGGAGGGGCGCTGGGGGTCGCACTCCCAGTACGGCAAGCAGTTCGTCGTGGAGAACTACACGACCGTGCTGCCCGCCACCGTCCAGGGCATCCGCCGCTACCTCGGCTCCGGGCTCATCAAGGGCATCGGCCCGGTCATGGCGGACCGGATCACCACGCACTTCGGCGTCGACACCCTCGACGTCATCGAGAACGAGCCGAAGCGCCTGATCGAGGTGCCCGGTCTGGGGCCGAAGCGGACGAAGATGATCGCCGCGGCCTGGGAGGAGCAGAAGGCGATCAAGGAGGTGATGGTCTTCCTCCAGGGGGTCGGCGTCTCCACCTCCATCGCCGTGCGCATCTACAAGAAGTACGAGGACGCCTCGATCTCCGTCGTGAAGAACCAGCCCTACCGGCTGGCCGCCGACGTCTGGGGCATCGGCTTCCTCACCGCCGACAAGATCGCCCAGGCCGTCGGCATCCCGCACGACAGCCCCGAACGGGTCAAGGCGGGCCTGCAGTACGCGCTGTCGCAGTCCACCGACCAGGGGCACTGCTTCCTCCCCGAGGAACGGCTGATCGCGGACGGGGTGAAGCTGCTCCAGGTCGACACGGGCCTGGTCATCGAGTGCCTCGCGGAGCTGGCCGAGGACCCGGAGGGCGTCGTACGGGAGAAGGTGCCGTCGCCCGAGGGCGGCGAGATGATCACCGCCGTCTACCTCGTGCCGTTCCACCGGGCCGAGATCTCGCTCGCCGGGCAGGTGCGGCGGCTGCTGCGCGCGCCCGAGGACCGGCTGCCGGCCTTCCAGGACGTCGACTGGGACAAGGCGCTGTCCTGGCTCGCCCGCCGTACGGGGGCGAGCCTGGCCCCCGAACAGGAGGCCGCGGTACGGCTCGCGCTCAGCCGCAAGGTCGCCGTGCTGACCGGCGGGCCCGGTTGCGGGAAGTCGTTCACCGTGCGGTCCATCGTGGAGCTGGCCCGGGCCAAGCGGGCCAAGGTGCTGCTGGCCGCGCCCACCGGGCGGGCGGCCAAGCGGCTCTCCGAGCTGACCGGGGCCGAGGCGTCCACCGTGCACCGGCTGTTGGAGCTCAAGCCGGGCGGCGACGCCGCGTACGACCGGGACCGGCCGCTCGACGCCGATCTCGTCGTCGTCGACGAGGCGTCCATGCTCGATCTGCTGCTCGCCAACAAGCTGCTGAAGGCGGTGGCACCCGGTGCACATCTGCTGCTCGTCGGGGACGTCGACCAGCTGCCGTCGGTCGGCGCGGGGGAGGTGCTGCGCGATCTGCTCGCCGACGGCAGCCCCGTCCCGGCGGTGCGGCTGACCACGATCTTCCGCCAGGCCCAGGAGTCCGGCGTGGTCACCAACGCCCACCGGATCAACTCCGGGACGCCGCCACTCACCCAGGGGCTGAAGGACTTCTTCCTCTTCGTCGAGGACGAGACCGAGGACGCGGGCAGGCTCGCGGTGGACGTGGCGGCCCGTCGTATTCCGGCGAAGTTCGGCCTGGACGCGCGGCGCGACGTGCAGGTCCTGGCCCCGATGCACCGCGGCCCGGCCGGCGCGGGCGTGCTCAACGGGCTGCTCCAGCAGGCCATCACGCCCGGCCGGCCCGACCTGCCCGAGAAGCGGTTCGGCGGCCGGGTCTTCCGGGTCGGCGACAAGGTCACCCAGATCCGCAACAACTACGACAAGGGCGAGAACGGCGTCTTCAACGGCACGGTCGGCGTCGTCACCGCCCTCGACCAGGACGAACAGAAGCTGACGGTTCTCACCGACGAGGACGAGAAGATCGACTACGACTTCGACGAGCTCGACGAGCTGGCCCACGCCTACGCCATGACGATCCATCGCTCCCAGGGCAGCGAGTACCCGGCGGTCGTCATCCCGGTCACCAGGAGCGCCTGGATGATGCTCCAGCGGAACCTGCTCTACACCGCCGTGACCAGGGCCAAGAAGCTCGTCGTGCTGGTCGGCTCGCGCCAGGCCATCGGCCAGGCGGTCCGCACGGTTTCCGCGGGCAGACGCTGTACGGCGCTGGATTTCCGGCTGGCGGGAGGCCCCGGCGGAGGGTCCACGGAAAAAATGATCGATCAAATCGGTGGGAAACATCACGCAGCCCTTCCGGAACCGGAAGCCAGGGGGCAGGATGGGTAAGCTCGCGGCACTCAGTGCCGCGAGTAGGTCCAATGGACGACCTCGAGTGCACTCTCCTGAGCCGAATGGGGGAGGGTGGAGACAGTCAGGGAACCTCGAAGAAGAGGCACTACGTCGGTGAGGGATGACGTGAGCGAGCACACCAACAACGCTGTAGTACTGCGGTACGGCGACGGCGAGTACACCTACCCGGTGATCGAGAGCACCGTGGGGGACAAGGGCTTCGACATCGGGAAGCTCCGCGCCAACACCGGTCTGGTGACGCTGGACAGCGGATACGGCAACACGGCCGCCTATAAATCCGCCATCACCTACCTCGACGGCGAGCAGGGCATTCTGCGCTACCGCGGCTACCCGATCGAGCAGCTCGCCGAGCGCTCGACCTTCCTCGAGGTCGCCTACACCCTCATCAACGGCGAGCTCCCCAAGGCCGACGAGCTCGACACCTTCAAGAACGAGATCACCCAGCACACGCTGCTGCACGAGGACGTCAAGCGCTTCTTCGACGGCTTCCCGCGCGACGCCCACCCGATGGCCATGCTGTCCTCGGTGGTCAGCGCGCTGTCCACGTTCTACCAGGACAGCCACAACCCGTTCGACGAGGAGCAGCGCCACCTCTCGACGATCCGGCTGCTGGCCAAGCTGCCGACGATCGCCGCGTACGCGTACAAGAAGTCCATCGGGCACCCCTTCGTCTACCCGCGCAACGACCTCGGGTACGTCGAGAACTTCCTGCGCATGACCTTCTCGGTCCCCGCCCAGGAGTACGAGCTGGACCCGGTCGTCGTGTCCGCGCTCGACAAGCTGCTGATCCTGCACGCGGACCACGAGCAGAACTGTTCGACCTCCACCGTGCGTCTGGTCGGCTCCTCGCAGGCGAACATGTTCGCCTCGATCTCCGCTGGCATCTCGGCCCTGTGGGGCCCGCTGCACGGTGGCGCCAACCAGTCGGTGCTGGAGATGCTCGAAGGCATCCAGGCCAACGGCGGCGACGTCGACTCCTTCATCACCAAGGTGAAGAACAAGGAGGACGGCGTCCGGCTGATGGGCTTCGGCCACCGCGTCTACAAGTCCTTCGACCCGCGCGCCAAGATCATCAAGGCTGCCGCGCACGACGTGCTGTCCGCGCTCGGCAAGTCCGACGAGCTGCTCGACATCGCGCTGAAGCTGGAGGAGCACGCGCTCTCCGACGAGTACTTCGTCGCGCGCAACCTCTACCCCAACGTGGACTTCTACACGGGCCTGATCTACCGGGCCATGGGCTTCCCGACCGAGATGTTCACCGTGCTCTTCGCGCTCGGCCGCCTGCCGGGCTGGATCGCCCAGTGGCACGAGATGATCAAGGAGCCGGGTTCCCGCATCGGCCGCCCGCGCCAGATCTACACCGGTGAGGTCCTGCGCGACTTCGTCCCGGTCGAGAGCCGCTGAGTCCCGGCACTCCCGCGCACCCACCCGGTCGGTCCGTCCGGGCCGGTGGTCTTCGCCCCGTACACCGCGCTGTCGCACAGAGCGCGGTCTGCGGGGCGATTCGCGTATCGGGGCCGGGGCCCCGACAGAAGGAGAAGCGCCCCGCCGCCGATCCCCCCACGGGCCGACAGCGAGGCGCTTCCCATAGCCCGGAGCGGATTCCCCCCACGGGATCCGGCCGGGTGTCTGCGGGAGCCGAGGCTCCTGGGTGTTCGCACACCCTTTGAGCAGGCAACACACTGCGCTCTTCACTTGTACTTCCGGTGCGATCTGCCGGGGTACGTACGCACGGGAGGGCCGCTCAAAGCTCCCCGGTGCACGTGCCCCGGCCAACGCTTGCCCGAAGCATCCCCCAAGACGCTTCGCCGGACGTCCCCCAAGACATCCTTGGCATCGCACTCTTAGACTCGCGAACCCGCCGGATGGTTACCCCCAAATCGATGTGATCTAAGTCTCTTTGTGGAAGTTGGGTGAAGGCGCGCAACCGCAGGCTGTTCATCACGACGAAGACCGATGAGAACGCCATCGCCGCTCCGGCAATCATAGGGTTGAGCAGCCCAAATGCCGCAAGAGGCAGGGCGGCTGCGTTATAGAGGAATGCCCAGAGGAGATTGCTCCTGATGGTGGCCAGGGTGCGCCGGGAGAGCCTGATCGCGTCGGCCGCCACCTTGAGATCTCCACGAACGAGCGTCAGATCGCTCGCCTGGATCGCGGCGTCCGTGCCGGTCCCCATGGCCAGACCGAGGTCGGCCTGGGCCAGCGCGGCGGCGTCGTTGACGCCGTCGCCGACCATGGCGACCGAACGCCCCTGGGACTGGAGCTCCTTGACGACGTCGACCTTGTCCTCCGGCATGACCTCGGCGTGGACCTCGTCGATGCCGACCGCGCGGGCCACGGCGTCCGCCACGGCACGGTTGTCGCCGGTCAGCAGGACGGGACGGAGCCCGAGGGCGCGCAGTTCGGCGACGGCCTGCGCGCTGGACTCCTTGACGGCGTCCGCCACGGCGAGAACGCCCCGCGCCCGCCCGTCCCAGGCGACCGCGATCGCCGTGCGTCCCTGGTCCGCCGCGTCCCGCAGGGCGGTGGCCAGACCCTCGGGGATGCCGATGCCCGCGTCGGTGAGCAGCCGTTCGCGGCCGACGAGGACGGCGTGGCCGTCGATGACGCCCTGGACGCCGAGTCCGGGGGCGTTGGCGAAGTCGTCGGGGGT